>CAOJGX010000078.1 GCA_948435735.1 uncultured Clostridium sp. | reverse complement strand
AATTTTGTGGATAACTTTTTGAGATTTTTTTGAAAAATACCGAAACTTAATAAAACTTTTACTTGAAACTTAATTTTCTTTATGATACAATAACACTGTCTAAGTTTTAGGCGAATCAAAAATTACAAGGAGGTAACTATGATTTATTCAGAAGAAGTAGAACATATGTGTAAAGTAGCTAAAGGAGCGAAACACGACCCAGCACCAATTCCAGAAGAAGGAAAATGGGTAAAAGCCAAAGAAATCAAAGATATTTCAGGCTTAACACATGGGATTGGATGGTGCGCACCTCAACAAGGAGCTTGTAAACTTACTTTAAATATTAAAGAAGGGATTATACAAGAAGCATTAGTTGAAACAATTGGATGTTCAGGAATGACACATTCAGCAGCAATGGCAGGAGAAATTTTGGTAGGAAAAACAATTTTAGAAGCCTTGAACACAGACTTAGTTTGCGATGCAATCAATACAGCCATGAGAGAATTATTTTTACAAATCGTTTATGGTAGAAGCCAATCTGCCTTTTCAGAAGGAGGCCTTCCAGTAGGAGCGGGCTTAGAAGATTTAGGAAAAGGTCACAGAAGCCAAGTAGGAACGATTTACTCAACCAATATAAAAGGACCAAGATATTTAGAACTAGCAGAAGGTTACATAACAGAAATCGGTTTAGACAAAAACGATGAAATTATCGGCTATAAATACGTAAATCTAGGAAAAATGATGGAAAATATCAAAAAAGGAATCGAACCAATGGATGCCATCGAAAAAGCTTCTGGTCAATATGGTCGATTTGATGAAGCAGTAAAGAAGATTGATCCAAGAAAAGAGTAGATTTTTGGGGGAAACTATGCCAATATTTGGATTAGATGAAAAAGTAATTGAAAGTATTGTTTCTATATATTATCCGTGAAGGAGTTGAATTTTATGCCAAATAATTTGATAGAAAGTTATGCAACCTTTAAGAAAGCATATCAAAAATTACAAGAATTTGCGAAAGCGGATAATTGCACATGTATATAAGGAAGATATAGCACTTGATATATATCAAAGAATTGTAGGTAAACATATTCATACCCTACAAAAGTTTATTGAAAAATTTGATACGAAAATTTTATAATATAGGAGGAAATAAAATGGCTTTATTTGAAAGTTATGAAAGAAGAATTGACCAAATTAATAAAGTATTAAGCGATAATGGCATTTCTTCTTTAGAAGAAGCAAAGAAAATTTGCGATGACAAAGGAATTAAGGTTGCTGAGATTGTTAGAAGCATTCAACCAATCTGCTTTGACAATGCTTGTTGGGCGTATACCGTAGGGGCTGCATTAGCAATCAAAAAAGGAGTACAGACAGCTTCAGAAGCTGCAAAATGCATTGGAGAAGGATTGCAATCCTTCTGTATCCCAGGCTCTGTTGCAGATGACAGAAAAGTCGGTTTAGGCCACGGAAATTTAGGAGCTATGCTTCTATCAGAAGAAACCGACTGTTTTGCTTTTTTAGCAGGTCATGAAAGTTTTGCTGCTGCAGAAGGTGCGATTGGTATTGCCAACAATGCCAACAAAGCAAGAAAAAAACCATTACGTGTTATTTTAAATGGTTTAGGAAAAGATGCATCACAAGTTATTTCAAGAATCAATGGTTTCACACATGTAGAAACAGAATTTGATTTCTTTACAGGAAAATTAAAAATCGTCAAAGAAACTGCCTATTCAGATGGACCACGTGCTAAAGTTAAATGCTATGGTGCAGACGAAGTAAGAGAAGGTGTTGCTATCATGCATCATGAAAAAGTTGACGTTTCTATCACAGGAAATTCAACCAACCCAACTAGATTCCAACATCCAGTGGCAGGAACCTATAAAAAAGAATGTATTGAACAAGGTAAAAAATATTTCTCAGTAGCTTCTGGTGGTGGAACAGGAAGAACACTTCATCCAGATAACATGGGAGCAGGCCCATCTTCTTATGGTATGACAGACACCATGGGTAGAATGCACTCAGATGCCCAATTCGCAGGAAGTTCATCCGTTCCAGCACACGTTGAAATGATGGGCTTAATCGGAATGGGAAATAATCCTATGGTTGGTGCTACTGTTGCTGTTTCAGTTGCCATTTTTGAGGCAATGAAATAATTAAATCGGATATTGCAAGACTTTAACATAATATAGTATAAATGAATAAATGTATATAATATTGCCACGGTCTGAAGAAAAATCCTCTCACTCAAGTTAGTGAGGGGATTTTCTATTACATAGTATAAAAGAAAGTTAGTTAAAAAACAATGATAATGTAAATACTATTCTTATGAGAGATGACGAGATAATAAGAATGTGGAAAAGTGGATTAAATAAATATCAAGTATCTAAGCAATATATGAGAGAATACAATCAAAGAATCAAGATTATACGATATGACATGAGACACAGATACGAGAGATTTATGACAAAGCAAGAAGCTTTAGGTTATGTAGAAAAAATAATTTTAGAGTATTTAAGAGAAAAGGGCAATTGTAAATAGACGAGAGTTTTAGGTAAGCAGCAATTTTCCCTGAAAAAATCTAAAGGAAATAAATAAAAGGAAAAACGGA
>CAOJGX010000077.1 GCA_948435735.1 uncultured Clostridium sp. | reverse complement strand
ATGATCTAAATAAATTGAGAGATAATTTAAGAATTTTAGAAACAGAATATAAAGTAATATTATCTGAAAAAATAAAGGAACTAAGTTCTTGTAATCCAGATAAAAAATCTTTTATAGAAAGCACCTATAAAAGTATGGAAGATGAAAAATACAAAGAAATCGAAAATACAAAAAAACAAATTGAGAATTTAGGACAAGAAGATTTGAAAGTTAAAGAGGAGAAGTTAAAAAAAAGTATAGACTATTTTAATCAAGTGATAGATAGTAGAGTTCCTGATAAAGCAATATTAAATATGCTGATCGATAAAATTTATATTTATCATGATAAATCGGTTAAATTTGTATTAAAGATAGATATAGAAAAAATGCTCTAAATGGATTAGAGCAAAAAATGTTCAACTGGGTATGCACAATCACAACATTATGCAGGAACAGCTTTTGATGTAGGCCAAAATTTGTCCTACTCTGGAAGAGTGGCAATGAGAAACTTGGCAGCAAGTTCGGGGATTTGGGGTTATGTGGAAGAGGTAACACAGGTTTTACAAAACAGACAATAATCGAGGAAACGCTTACAGTAAACTGCGTTCAAGGGTTAAAGAAAAAATAAAGGACAAGCTAAAAAGAGTAAATTAATTTTGAGAGTTAATTTGCTCTTTTTTTCTATATTGCATAGAAAGGAGTGAAAGTGGAAGAAAAGCAGAATATAGGGTATTATTCTATTATACCAGCAACAATTTTGTATAATAGGAATTTAAAAGCAAATGAAAAGATTTTATATGCAGTGATAACATCACTTAGCAATAAGGAAGGATATTGTTTTGCATCAAATAAATATTTAGCAGATAAATTGAATGTTGGAGCCAATACAGTTTCTGGTTGGATAACAGATCTGCGAAGAAAGAATTTTGTAGAAGTGGAACTTATCAGAAATGATAAACAAGAGATTATTCAAAGGAGAATTTATATAAAGGATATACCGTATAACTTTTATAAAGAATACCCCTATACGAAAAAAGAAGAAGAGGGTATTCCTCAAAAATGGAAAGAGAATAATATAATAAATAATAATATAAGCACACACACCTTATCGAAAACCCAGTATCAAGATAAGGTGTTTTTGTATGCGTATGAATATGAAGATTTGATTGAGAAATACGGGCAAGTTAAAGCAGAAAAATGTATTGAAGAGTTATCTTTATATAAAAGATCCAAAGGTGTGGAGTATGCAAGTGATTACGATACGATTAAAAGATGGGTAATTGATAGAGTTGAAGGACAAAAAAAGAAGTCAAATAAGTTTAGAAAAACAGATTTTGAGCAAAGAGATGAAGAATTTTGGAGTGATTTTTATGATAATTAGAAAGAGGTGGAATGTATGAAGAAAGATGAAAAATTTAATCTTCCTACTGTAGATGATTTTTTTGAAAGAACGCATGGAAGTTATGTAGGAAGAATTGAAAAGATTGAGACGAAAAAATTGAATGAATTTAAAGGGCATCCATTTAAAGTGAAAGAAGATGCAGAAATGGAACAGTTAGTAGAAAGCATAAAAGAAAATGGAGTTTTAAATCCAGTTATAGTAAGAGAGTTGGAAGATGGAAGTTTTGAGATGATATCAGGACACAGAAGAAAGAGAGCAGCAGAGATTGCAAGTATGGAAGAAATACCTTGTATTGTAAGAAATTTAACAGATGAAGAGGCGACAATTTTAATGGTCGATAGCAATTTGCAAAGAGAAGAAATTTTGCCAAGTGAAAAGGCTTTTGCGTATAAAATGAAAATGGAAGCAATGAATAAACAGGGACAAAGAACTGATTTAACTTCGCGACCAATGGTCGACAAGTCAAAAAGTGTTGACCTAATAGGAGAAGAAACAGGAGAAAGTGGTAGACAGATTCAAAGATATATAAGACTAACTGAGTTGATACCAGAAATTTTAAATATGGTGGATGAAAAGAAAATCGCATTTAGACCAGCAGTTGAAATTTCATATTTAAAAGAGGATGAACAATATACATTGTTGGACGCAATGCAATTTAATGATTGTACGCCATCGTTGGCACAAGCAATCAGTTTGAAAAAAAGAAGTCTTGAAAATACTCTAACAGCGGAAAGGATAGATGAAATTATGGAAGAGGAAAAGTCGAACCAGATTCCTAAATTTAAAATGAATATGGAAAAAATAGAAAGTGTACTCCCACGAAATGTAGTGAGTCAAAAAGATAGGGAAGATTTTATTATTATGTGCGTGAAAGAGCATAATAAAAGGCAAAAACAAAAAGAGTATGACAGGTGATGTATATACAAATCAAATGTGCAAATTAAAGGAAAATGAGTGATTTTCAGTTTTGAATCGTGAAAAATAAATGAGTAAAATTTAAGTGAATTTATTTTAGAAAGGGGATTTGAAATGGATATAACTTATACCAAAATGGGAGATTATTTTGCACCGAATTTGGTTCTTTCAGAGAATGTAAAAAACTTTCGAATAGGTAAATATGGAAGGTTAAGATTGAAGTATTTGAAAGAAAACAAGAAGGCGGAATATATCATTTTAAATATGAATGGTGAACTAAAAAAGCATTTGATGGAGATTGATAAATTGGCAAAAGATAGAGTGGAATTTTTAATAAAACAGCAAGCTGAAAGGCAAAATGTGGATGAAAAATTAAAAGAAAAAGACCAGTTAAAATGGGTTGGAATGATGAATGTGCGCCAGTTAGGTGTTTAATATATAGTAGGTGGAAATCCTATCTAGT
>CAOJGX010000076.1 GCA_948435735.1 uncultured Clostridium sp. | reverse complement strand
CCAAAGACCAAAAGACAAGCATTGTGGAAAAATCTAAACTTTTGGATTTTTCCACAATGCCGACTACTACGGAATCCCTCTCATTCTTTATTCCATAAAACCTATTGTAGATAATTTGTGGGTACAATGCTATATTAACAATAGGTTATAAAAAATTGTAGTTATTGTTAACCGCTTATACATGGAAATCAGAATTTAAAAATCGTACAATACGAGGAGGAGGAAAATATTATGGAGCGATTACCTGTTGGAAAAATTATACAAGGATTACGCAAAGCAAAGGGTATTACACAAGAAGAGTTAGCGGAAGTATTGGGCGTTTCAAGCGCAGCAATTTCTAAATGGGAAAATGGACAAATGTATCCAGATATTACACTGTTCCCCGTGATTGCCAGATATTTTAATATTTCCATTGATTGTCTGTTTGGATTTTCAAATGATTTGTCGGAAGAAGAATATCTAAAAAACAGGCAGGAATGTATAAAGTTATTTGCAAGTGGGAAGTGCCTTAATGGAATGGAACGGATTAAAAGGCTGGTTTATTTATATCCAACAAATGATAGGATAAAGATTGATTTGCTAAAAAATGTACTTCCATATCTAGCTTTAGAAAAAGATTCCGAAATTCGTGAAAATTTAATCCGTCAGATGATTTTGATTTGTCAGAAATGTATAGATGATAGCGTTCAATCACAAAAACATTTCTTGCTTGCACATTTGTTTATTATGATTAAAAAATACGAAGATGCGTCTGCCTGCCTTGTTGATGAAAATGAATTTATGGCAATAGACATGAAGAATAGCCTAATACTAAGAGAAAATAATGCAAATGCCATTGACATAATAGATTCAACAATAAATATGTTAGGAATACAGTTGATATATGAATTGCGTAATAAGGTATCATATTGGATAAAAAACGACTTGACATACACAAAAGATATTTTAGAAAAGCAATGCACTCTTATAACAGTATTAGGGCTAAGCCGCAATTTATATTTTATGGTTTATATGAACATGGCATATGTTTATTGTCTAAGCAGTCAAAAAAATGCAGCTTTAGAATTAATACAAAAATTTATCACAATGTATAAGGAAAATCCCATAAAAGATAGTATGCTTATCAATGTTTTTGTGTCAGGGTTTTCAAGCCAGCCGTTTGATATAATAAGAAATACGTCTGCATTTATTGAATTAAATCAAATATTGGAGGAATATTTATGAAAAACTATGGCTATTTATTATCCTATTTCAAAAGGAAAAAAGTTTGTGCGTTATTTGCACTAATGCTCTTTTCATCCTTTATAACTTTGTGTCCGCCGTTCATTACAAGAATCCTTCTGGATTACGGTATTGCAAGGCTATCAATAAAAACCGTTTTGTTGAGTGGAATATGTCTGCTATTTGTTTATATTATCAGTTTTTTTGCTAATTATTTAATCAGCCAATCATTGACCCGGACTAGCAACTACTTTATTGCAGATATTAAAAATGACTTGATTTCAAAGGTTTTAAAATTACCTATGGAGTTTTTTGATAAACAACAGACAGGCTATATTTTAGAACGTGTAAAAGAAACTGATTCCCTAAATGTTTTTTTCTCACCTGTATTTTTAAAATTTTTGACCAGTATATTTTCGTGTGTTGGAGCGTGGATATTTATATTGTCGATACGTTGGGAATTATCCTTGATATTGATTATATTTTTGCCTGTTTTGTATTACTTTACTAATTATTCAAGTATACAAATTAAAAAAGTTTCAAAAGCATTACTTGAATCTAATGCACAAACATCCGGGAAGATTCAAGAAAATATAGGTGGTATTTCAACGATTAAAGAAATGAATTTAGAAAAACAGCGGTCAAATGAAATGGCTAAGCAAATAAGAAATGTTGCAGACCAATCCATAAAACGTAATAAGAAAATGAACCTTGCTTCTGAGGGTATACAAGGTTTTACTAATATATTTTCAGTTTTACTCATTATCTGTTCTGGATTATTTATAATTAATGGAAAAATGTCTATGGGCGATTACTGGGCAGTTTCACAGTATGCAACAGTAATATTTGCACCTATACAAATTTTGGCAAGTATTAGTGTTATGGTGCAGCCGGGGACTGCTGCTTTATCTAGAATCGGTACTATTTTAAGGCTTAAAACAGAGAATGAAATTGAGGGAAAGAGAAAAATAGAGAAAGTTACCAAAGTATCGTTTACAGATGTTTCATTTGGGTACACGAACCACAATGTTATTCAAGACTTTAATATGGTTATTCATAAAAATGAGAAAATTGCATTACTCGGAAAAAACGGAAGCGGTAAGACAACGATTGCTAAGTTGCTCATGGGATTTTATAAAAACTACAAAGGTTCTATAAAGATAAACAACATAGAATTGAAAGAAATCTCGTTATCTGATTTAAGAGAAAAAATAGGCATTGTGGCACAAAATATTGTTTTGTTCTCTGGAACTTTGATAGATAATCTGATGTATGCTGCACCACAGCTGACAGAAAACAAAATTACTTCAATTCTCCAAAAAGCGGGACTTGATATGTCTGAATTTGAAAATGGACTAAAAACTATAATAAGTGAAAACGGGAAGAATTTATCTGGTGGACAAAGACAGAAAATTGCGTTTGCAAGAATGATTATCAAAAATCCAGATGTTGTGATTTTTGATGAAGCAACATCCAACTTAGATGTCGATACCCAAGAATTGGTGCGGGAATCGGTAAATATATTATTTGCAGATAAAATTTGTATCATTATCACGCATGATTCACATATGGCAGAAATAGCTAATTCGATTGTGCGCCTTTCTGAATGACATCGGAT
>CAOJGX010000075.1 GCA_948435735.1 uncultured Clostridium sp. | reverse complement strand
GTTTCTTTGTAAGCAACTTGTGGTTTACCAACATTACATTCTACTTTAAATTCTCTTTTTAATCTGTCAACAATAATATCTAAGTGAAGCTCACCCATACCTGCAATAATGGTTTGACCAGTTTCTTGGTTGGTATAGGTTTTGAAAGTTGGATCTTCTTCTGCCAATTTTGCTAGTGCGATTCCCATTTTTTCTTGGGCAGCTTTGTCTTTTGGTTCAATCGCAATATCAATAACTGGCTCTGGGAATTCCATTGATTCTAGAATGATTGGATGTGCTGGGTCACACAATGTATTTCCTGTTGTAACATCCTTTAAACCAACCGCTGCTGCAATATCTCCTGCATATACTTTTTCAATGTCTTCTCTGTGGTTTGAGTGCATTTGAAGAATTCTACCAATTCTTTCTTTTTTATCTTTGCTTGAGTTTAAGACTGTTGAGCCTGACTCTAAAGTTCCTGAATATACTCTGAAGAAACATAATTTTCCAACAAATGGGTCTGTTGCAATTTTGAAGGCTAAGGCTGCAAATGGTTCTGTATCAGAAGTTTTCGCTTCTGTTTCTGCTCCATCTAAAGTTTCTCCTTTAATATGTGCAATATCCGTTGGTGCTGGCATATAGTCAACAACGGCATCAAGTAATTCTTGCACACCTTTATTTTTGTAAGAAGAACCGCAGGTTACAGGAACGATTTTGTTTGCAATGGTTCCTACACGTAAACCTTTTTTGATTTCGTCTTCTGAAAGTTCTTCTCCTTCTAAATATTTCATCATTAATTCTTCATCTTGTTCTGCTACTGATTCAATCATTTTTTCATGATATTCCTTGGCTAATTCTTTCATATCATCTGGAATATCTGTTTCTTCTACTTCTTTGCCTAAATCATCTTTATGGATAAAAGCTCTCATTTTTACTAAATCGATAATTCCTTGGAAGTTATCTTCTGCTCCAATTGGTAATTGGATTGGAACTGCATTTGCTTTGAGACGATTTTTCAATTGGTCGATACAAAGCATAAAGTTTGCACCTGTAATATCCATTTTGTTTACATATACCATTCTTGGTACACTATATTTATCCGCTTGTCTCCAAACGGTTTCTGTTTGTGGTTGAACACCACCTTTGGCAGCAAGTACGGTAACAGCTCCGTCAAGAACTTTTAAAGATCTTTGTACTTCAACGGTAAAGTCAACGTGTCCTGGTGTATCAATAATGTTGATACGATTGTTGTTCCAGAAACAAGTAGTACATGCTGAAGTGATGGTGATTCCTCTTTCTTGTTCTTGTGCCATCCAGTCCATGGTAGCTGCACCTTCGTGTGTTTCCCCTATTTTATGAACTTTACCTGTATAAAATAAAATTCTCTCTGTTGTTGTTGTTTTACCAGCATCAATGTGAGCCATAATTCCTATATTTCTTGTTCTCTCTAATGGGTATTCTCTTCCAGCCACTATTTTTCCCTCCTTTTATTTTTCTAATGAAGTTAAATTGTTATCCCAATTTAACAACTGACGCTGTAATGCTCATTCTTCGCAAACAGCCTCAGTTTACCATTTATAATGTGCAAAAGCTTTGTTAGCTTCAGCCATTTTATGGGTATCTTCTTTCTTCTTGAATGCTCCACCGTTTCCAGCAATTGCATCTAAGATTTCACCAGCTAATTTTTCAGACATGGTTTTTTCATGTCTTTTTCTAGCATAACCAACAAGCCATCTAAGACCTAAAGTTTGTCTTCTTTCTGGTCTAATTTCTAGCGGAACTTGATAGGTTGCTCCACCTACACGTCTAGCTTTTACTTCTAATACTGGCATAATATTTTCTAGCGCTGCTTCAAATACTTCTAATGGGTCTTTGTTTTCTTTTTCTTTGATGATAGCAAAGGCATCATAAACAATGCTTTGAGCAACTGTTTTTTTACCATCCAACATAATATTGTTGATTAATTTTGTAACTACTTTACTATTATATAATGGATCTGGTAAAACTTCTCTTTTTGCAATATATCCTTTTCTTGGCACTATATTTTCCCTCCTTAATCTATTTAGCGTTTAACCATTTATAACACTAAAAGGTACTCTGGAAAGACTTTTTCACTTTCCCGTAATAGTACAATTTATAAAATCTATGTTAAATCAACTTTCATTTTATTTTGCACTATTTTGTGGACGATTGAGAATCGTCCTTACGTAGCGATTCAGGTTAATTTATTAACCATCTTTCAGTGGGCGATTGATAATCGCCCCTACGGGTTTGACATTATGCTTTTTTCGGTTTTTTGGCTCCGTATTTTGAACGAGCTTGCATTCTGTCTTTTACACCTGCTGTATCTAGCGTTCCTCTGATGATGTGGTATCTTACACCTGGTAAATCTTTTACCCTTCCTCCTCTGATTAATACAACACTGTGTTCTTGCAAATTGTGGCCTACTCCTGGAATGTATGAAGTTACTTCATATCCATTCGAAAGTTTAACCCTAGCAACTTTTCTTAAAGCTGAGTTCGGTTTCTTAGGTGTTACAGTTTTAACAACTGTACATACTCCTCTTTTTTGTGGTGCTCTGTTATCGGTTTGCACTTTTTTTCTAGAGTTGTAACCTTTTTGTAAAGCAGGAGCTGTCGATTTTGAAGTTGATGATTTTCTTCCTTTTCTTACTAATTGATTAATAGTTGGCATTCTTGTTTTTCACCTCTTTTCTAAAATCAAAATACGCTTTCGACTGACGGATTATCACAATCTAGTCTTAAGCGTATTATATTTTATCATTGTTTTTTGAATAAGTCAATGACTTTTAACATTTTTTAGGGCACCCGCATAAAAAATGTCAAGACAAAAACAAAAAAATAGTATATAA
>CAOJGX010000074.1 GCA_948435735.1 uncultured Clostridium sp. | reverse complement strand
GATAAGCATAGTAGTGATTTAGTATTAAAAAATGGAATAAATGTAGGTTTTGATGCACCAGAAAGAGTAAGCAATATTGTAAGTCCAAGTTGCATAAGAGCAACAGTCTAATTGAATAAGCAAAGATTTTAGCACTTTATGAAAGGGCTATTTTTTTTGACTTTAAATTTGAGTTTTATAAGTATTTAATAACTTATAGAACTCTTATTTTTTGAAAGGAGCAATCAAGAATGATTTTAAAAAGAAAATTCAAAAAGTATGTGCATTATTAGAACAAACAGGAGGAATTAACAATGGGTAAGAAAACAAAAAAGAAAGATGAAATAATTATAATAAACAAATTTAAAGAAAACTCTGCTGAAGATGTAAGAGTTTCTATATCAAAGATTTTTGAGATGTTTTGCAATATGCAACTAACGAAAAAATAAGAAAAATACAGATTTTAGACAAAATTAGTTTCCACCTATAATTTAGGCTATTGCTTTTTATATTAAATCATGGTAAATTAAAAGCATAAATTATAGGTGGAACTTACTAAAGGAAAAGGAGGCAAAATTGCTAGTAAGTAACACAAAAGTATATAACTGTGCTTTATATTGTAGATTATCAAGAGATGATGAATTACAAGGAGAAAGCAACAGTATAACAAATCAAAAAGAAATTTTAAAACAATATGCAAAAGAAAATAATCTAAATATTTATGACATCTATGTTGATGATGGTATTTCTGGAACTACTTTTGATAGACCAGATTTTAATAGAATGATAAAAGACATTGAAAATAAAAAAGTAAATATGGTAATTGTAAAAGATACTTCAAGACTTGGTAGAGATTATATAAGCTTTGGAGAATATATTGAAAAATACTTTCCAGAACATCAAGTAAGGTTTGTATCTATTATAGATAATTACGATTCTGAAATTGATAATGGAATTGCAGATACGCTACCTTTTAGAGCAGTATTAAATGATTTATATGCTAGAGATACCTCTAAAAAAGTAAAAGCTACTAAACATAGAAATGCAATCAATGGCTTATTTAATGGAAAATTTGCACCTTATGGATATATGAAATCTCCAGAAAATTGCCATAAACTAATCATCAACGAAGAATATGCTAAAAATGTAAGAAGAATATTTGACCTATATTTAGAGGGAAAATCATCAATACAAATTGCCTACATTTTTAATGATGAGCATATACCTACTCCCTCTCAAACAATGGGACAAGAGTATAGACTTTCTCCACTTTGGAAAACTGATACAATTAGAAGAATACTAAAAAATGAGATGTATATTGGAAATATGGTACAAGGTAAACAAACACAAATCAATTACAAATTAAAGAAACCTATTCATAACAAAAAAGAAGATTGGATCATTGTTCCTAATACTCACGAACCTATTATTGATAAGGAAAAGTTTTATGCAGTTCAAGAACTTATCAAAAGCAGAGATAAAACCAGAACAAAATCATTAAATTTATTGTTAAGAGGGCTATTATATTGTAAAGAATGTGGCAAAACATTAGGAGCTGGTACATCTCACTATAAAAATGGTAACTATACTCAAATTTACTTGCATTGTCGCACATACCAATCATTACCAAAACTAAAACTTTGTACTCCCCATTGTATGAATTATACAAAATTAGAAAATGCAGTTATTGAAGAAGTCCAAAATATATGCCAAAAATATTTAGATATAAAGAAATGTAAACAAATTATTGATGACAACAATAACAATGTTCAAAATGAAATTGAACTTAACAAAGAAAAAACCAATTTAACAAAAGCTATCGAAGTTTTAGATTTTCAAATTGAGAAACTTTATGAAGATAAATTAAAAGGTCTTATAAATGACAATGATTTTTCAAGAATGTATAAGAAAAAAGTCAATGAAAGAGATTCTAAAAATAAGAAACTTGAAGAATTAAATACTGTAAAATTTGAAAGAAATGTTGTTGACTATGAGAAAATAATACAAGACTTTTTAAAGAAAGAAAATGTTACAGCTTATATGCTAAATAGCTTAATTGAAAAAATTGAACTTGACCAAAATAAACAAGTAACTATATACTATAAATTCGCAGATTTAAACACTTTGTCATAAAAAGATGTAAACTCATCCCTATCACAAACTAAATAACAATTATATTGTTCTAATTGAGTAATAAGCTCCTCCAAATCACGAACTGAACGAGTAACCCTATCCAGTTTATAAGCAACAATATAATTAATCTTACCTGCTCTCATATCTTCCAACATTTGCTGAAAAGCTGGTCGATGTTCCATATCTTTCGCACTGATTCCTGCATCTTTGTAAACATTAAAAATCTTATATTCTTTGTATTCACAAAGTTGCCTTAACTTTTCCTCCTGCTCTCCTAAACTAAATCCTTCCCTTGCTTGATCTTCTGTACTTACACGAATATAAATTCCTGCTACTTTCCTTTCTTCATTCATTTTTACATATCCTCCTTCCAAATTTGATGAATAGAAAGGCAACTAAAAAAAGTGCCACATAGCATAGTTTTAGCTATTAGCACTTTTAAAGTTTTTATATTTATTATTACTATCTCTTTAATTTCTTTATAATAACACAAATAAACCAATATAGTATAATTCTTTAAAAACTCTAAAATGCTCTGCCGTTTCTATGTTATGTAATTCTGTAACTTGGACAACGGATATTTCGTTGTTAAATCTTCTACATAGAAGTAATCATGTTCATTAAAGAATAGGTACAGTCTATCTTTAATTATTACTCTATGGGGCTCTATATAAGCTAAATTAGTATGTTCAATAATTCTTAAACAACCATTCATAATATTTGGCTGTTCTTTTCCATTGAACTTTAAACGACATGCCCATTCAATTTTAGAGTGTAATTCTTTACTCATATTGATTTCTTTTTTTGTTATTTTCAACATAATATCACAAAAACCTCCTTTTTTCAAGACTTTTGGTCAAAAAAAGACCGTTCTTTTAGAACGGTTTAAGATTTTTGTGTTTCGTCAAATTTTTCGTAGTCTTGAAAGTCAGTTCTATCAAGGCTTTCAAAAAGTTCGACGAAAACTCTTTATGGCTCCTCCAGTAAGACTCGAACTTACGACCCTGCGGTTAACAGCCGCATGCTC
>CAOJGX010000073.1 GCA_948435735.1 uncultured Clostridium sp. | reverse complement strand
TAGCTTTAAGTGGTTGAAAATAAAGAATTATGAAAGTTCAGGGAAAATTGCTGAAGCGTTGGTGCTTTATAGAAGAGTAAAAAAACCAAAGGGTATTGTCAAAAAATAAAGAATAGAATATAATTTCAAAAAAGGAGGTTAAAATGAAAATTATTTTAGCATCTAGTTCGCCAAGAAGAAAAGATTTGATGACCTTAGCCAAAATTGAATATGAGGCAATGCCTAGCAATTTTGATGAAAAAGTAGACACTAACTTAAGCCTAGAAGACCAATCCCTACAAATTGCTTATGGCAAAGCAAAGGATGTTTTTGAGCATACACAAGCGGATCGAGTAGTGATTGGTTCAGATACGCTAGTAATTGTAAATGGCAAGCAATTTGGAAAAGCCAAAACGAGAGAAGAAGCCATCCAAATGTTAAAAGAATTGCAAGGAAATACACATTTTATTTATACAAGTATAGCCATTTTAATTGAAGATAGAGGAAACTATCAAGAATATAAGGAACTACACAAAGTAAAAATAGTTGTTAAACCAATGTCAGATGAGGAAATCGAAAACTATGTAGATAGTGAGCGTCCTTTTTATTGTGCAGGAGCGTATGCAATTCAAGGATTTTTTTCCGTGTTTATTGATAAAATTGAAGGAGATTATCCAACTGCTTTGGGGCTTCCTATTAATAGAGTTTATAGCATTTTGAAAGAAAATGATATCCTATAATTTTTATTGAATATTTCTGTTTGCTTTTGGAATACTATTCCAAAAGGAGTGTTCATGTATGGAAGAGGCAAATAGAAAAATTGATATTTGGTCAATATTTATGTATTTAATTTTGTATAGTATGGCAGGATTTGTGATTGAAACTGTATTTGGAGCGTTTACAAAAGGCGTTATTGAAAGTCGAAAAAGCTTTTTGTATGGACCATTTTGTGCTATATATGGAATTGGTGCAATAGTGATGATTGTATTTTTAAAAAATGAGAGAAATAGCTGGAAAATATTTTTCAAAGGTGCTATTTTAGGTGCATTTGTCGAATATGCCATGAGTTTTATCTGTGAAAAATATTTTGGTGTAAAATGGTGGGATTATTCGAATATGTGGCTTAATATTCAAGGAAGAACGTCTCTATTTTATGCTGTTTCTTGGGGAGTTTTGGCAATTGTATTAATCAAAGTTGTCAATCCTTATGTTGACAAATGGATTGAAATGTTAAAGCAGAAAAGGTCTATTTTTAAAGTAGCAACCCTTCTTTTAATTGCATTTTTTTCAGTAGATGCTGTGCTTACAGGATACGCGCTAAAAGTATTTTATTATCGTGTTTCAGTAGAAAATAATCTTCAAATCAGCGACAAAACCCAAGCACACAAGAAATATGCACAAATACAGCAAGATAATAGCTTTGCTAGTTTTGTCAATCAATATTACAATGATGAAAAAATGCTCAAAACCTATCCCAATATGATGATTGAGCAAGAAAATGCCAATTCAATCTATGTAGAAAATTTAGTAGACGGTGTCGAACCCTATTATTATCGACTAGGAGAAGCATTTTAAACCAACATCTGTAGGGGCGATTATCAATCGCCCGCCTCCCTTCCGCATCAAACCAAATAAAAATTACATAAATAGCACATTTTTACAAAAATGTCAAGTTGACAAAACCACAAAAATATGTTATAATAAAAAGATAGGGTTATTTTACAGAAATAATAAAAATTATTTCTGTTTTTTTATAATAAAAAATACAGAAAGAGGAAAGAAAATGAAACTAAATATCGTATTAGTAGAACCAGAAATACCACAAAATACGGGAAATATAGCTAGAACTTGTGCAGCACTTGGGGCAAAATTACATTTAGTGTATCCACTTGGTTTTTCAATTTCGGAAAAACAAGTCAAAAGAGCAGGTTTGGATTATTGGGATAAACTCGAAATTGAGGAACATTTGAATTTGGAGGAATTTTTAAAAAAATATAAGCCAGAAAAGCAAAATATGTTTTTTGTCACAACAAAAGGAAAACAAGTATATTCGAATCTTGATTATGCGAAAATGCAAGAAATCTTTATTCTTTTTGGAAAAGAAACCAAAGGATTGCCAGAAAATATTCTACAAAAATATTTGGATCAGACTATCCGAATTCCAATGCGTCCGCAGTTGCGCTCTTTAAATTTGTCGAATGCTGTGGCGATTGTGGCGTATGATATTTTTAGACAGACTGGATTTGAAGGGTTAGAAGAGATTAGTAAATATTTTTAAAGTTTGCATTGATTTTTTTGTAAAATTAGGATAAGATAAATAAACAAGGAGGCGATAATTTTGAAAAAAATCGTAAGTTTTCTTACACTTATGCTAATTTTATTGTTTGTATTAACAGGTTGTGGCGAAGAAAAAACAGCCAATAAAACTTCAACCCAAACAACCAATACAAGCAATACAACACAAAATAACGCAAAGGAGGATTCAAAAGTGAGTGTAGATTATAAACAAGCAGCACAAAAGCAAATGGCAAAACCAGAAGCGGGTGAAACAGTTGCCATTATTCATATTAAAGAGTATGGAGAAGTAAAGGTGAAATTTTTTGAAGAAGTAGCACCTAAAGCAGTACAAAATTTTGTTACACATGCCAAAGAAGGCTATTATGATGGTGTCACATTTCATCGAGTAATCAACCAATTTATGATTCAAGGTGGTGACCCAGAAGGAACTGGAATGGGTGGAGAAAGTATTTGGGGGACTGATTTTGAAGAAGAATTGTCACCTGAATTAGTACCTTATCGAGGTTCACTTTGCATGGCAAGTAGAGGTTTGGAAAATAGCCCAAGTTTGGGAAGCCAATTTTTTATTACACAAGCAAAATATGATGACCAAATGGCAAGTTATATGCAAGGATATGGTTATCCAGCAGATTTGTTAGAAGAATATAAAAATTATGGTGGATATTTGAGTTTGTATGGACAATATACTGTTTTTGGTCAAGTCTATGAAGGCATGGAAATTGTTGATAGAATTGCTGCAGTACAAACAGATGAAAGTGATAAGCCAGTGCAAGATGTTGTGATTGAAAAGGTGGATGTAATTATCGTTGATTAAGTAAAAGTGAATATAGTTAAAAAATGGGGTTTTTCTGTAAATAGATAGGAAAGCCTGATTTTTTTGAGTTAAAAATGTGCAGGTTTAAGGAATGAAATTTATTTTTCATTTCTTAAAGTCCTTGATATAAATC
>CAOJGX010000072.1 GCA_948435735.1 uncultured Clostridium sp. | reverse complement strand
ATCTCGCGTCTGCCGTATTGCTAATACGGAATTACTTTGCCCCTTATGGGCGCACTGACAAAATGATTATGATACGTTCCAGTATTAAAATGAGTAGCAACTACAACTTGATGTTCTGCCCACATTTTCCTTGCCAATTCTACCCCAATTTTATGGGCAAGTTCTGGTGAAACTTCTCCTGTTTTAAAACTTTGGTAAGCATGATAAGCAATATTTCCTGTGCATTTATCAAATCTTTTTTGTACTGTCATCATTTCTTCGTATGCTGTTTCTCGATTACAATTTACACCTGTTACATACATACTTTTTTCATTTTTATCAACTGTTTTTTCATCATTTTCGGCATATTTTAGTACCTGTTTTAAGTCAGAAAAAATTGTTTTTTCAGGATTTTTCGCATAATTTACTACGCGAGAAAGACTATCTTTAATTGCCCAAATTTTAGTCGTCGCCATTGTCATCACCATTACTTTTTGAGTTGTAAATCTCCAAAAAATTCTTCTCAATTATAGCCAAACATTGCTCAATTTTCTCCAATTCTACCTTATAAATATTATCTTTTATCTTGCAAATATCCAAATAAATTTTATAAAAATCTTTATTTGGAATCGGATAAATTTCTTGTTTTAATCCCGTTTTTCTTAAATAAGCTGATAAAGATAAGCCACTTTTTTTAGCATTTTTTTGTAACTTTTTCTTCTCATTTTCATTCACTCTAACATTAATTCCTGTTGTTCTATTTCTCATATTTTCACATCCTTTTTTGTAAATTTTAGTTCATTTCTAGTAGGGGTTAAAGGGGATTTTTTCCCTTTTCAACGTAAGTTGTCGGTTTTGTGGCAACACAAAGCCTATGCTCGCTACACTGATAGACATTAAATTTGTATTGCCACATATTCAAACTCTCCTACCACTTATTTTCTATACATAAATTAATTCATTTAACACAATTTCCTCTGCTTCATTTTTAAAATTATTCATCATACCGAACCCAATAAAGTTGATTCGTATTTTTCATTTCTTCTGTTAAATGATTTTTCTCTTTTAATTGCTTGATTATAATTTCAATTCTTTCTTCTGCTGTTTCTTGAATTTCTTTTAAATGTTTATTCAAATTTCCATTCATAAACAAAATTGTATATTCTGCTTTTCTATTTTCTTTCAAAAATTTTAATCTTGCTCTTCCATATTTGTTTAAAGTTATTTTTTTCTCTTGCTCCAAAACTAAATTTGGCACATAATAATCTCCTTTTAACGTATAACTTATTCCTGTATTTTTATTTGTATCATTTTCTTTCATATTCAATTCCTCCCTTATAAAAATTTTCTAACTAACTTGTTCACGCTCTTTCACTCGAATTTCTCCTACAATTCTATTTGCTTTTTTCTGTGGAAACTTTTTATCATCACAAACCAACTCAACCAATTTAAAAAATTTTTCGCCATTATCATTAACCAAATCTATTGTAAAATATTTCTTTTGATAGCCCTTTTTTGGCTCGTCCAATCGCTTTAATTCATAATAAGAAACTTCATAATATTCATTTAATCTATCCATATATTCTTTCAATTCTTTTTTATCCATCATAACAGTAGAAGTTATGGGATATATTTCTTTTCCCTTTTCAAAAGGAATTTCAACATCAAACATTCCGTTTTCCATTAATTTAAAAATTTGTTCCAAATAACTACTTCTAAATTTCAAATTCACTAAATCAAAATAACCTTTCTCATCTTTTGCCAAAGTAATACTTTCAATAAATTTAGAAATAAATTCTTGCTTTTCTTCTTTCGTTTTACTCTCCCATTCTGCCATCAACATACTCTTAAATTGATTAGAACGTATCAACTTTTCCTTTGCCACATCTCTATCAGCCATTAAAGCTTGTGGTGTAAAAGTCTGTTTATTAGCGTCAATAACTTCTAGTCGCTTTTCTTCAAGTATCGCCAATTTTTCATCAATCATCTTATAATCTTTTGAAAAATCTCCCACCTCAACAATACCTTGCAAATATGCTTCTTTGATTCTATTTTTCTTATTTTCTAATAAAGATATTTCCTTATCCAGTTTTTTCGTATCTTTTTCCTTTTTATCAGCTAACACAGGGTAAAAATAATTTTTTACAGTCATATCATACTCAATCAAATCCATTATAATCGGCATTATCATTTCTTCCACTTTATCTTCTCGATAATATATTTTGCAATCATCACAATGATAGTACATATATTTCTTCTTTTTACCACCTGAACCCTTACAAGTCATTATCTTGCCACATTTTGGACATAGCAATTTCTGCATAAACAAATAAACTCTATCTCTACAAAAAGCCCTTTGATTTTTCTCTTTTTGAGCTTGTACATCTTCAAACATTGCTCTTGTAATAATTGGCTCTACAACATTCATATACACAATGTTTTCTCTTTCCTGTGTACTTTTGTATCTTTCAAAATCCCCCACATAAATTTTGTTATTAATTATTTTCGCTACTGCCACATCTCTCCATTTTTTATTCGTTGGCGAAGTAACCTTTTCTTCATTCAAAATATTCGCTATGGTTTGATAACTTTTCCCCTCTAAATACATATTAAATATTCGAATAACAATATCTTTCGTAATCTCATCAATAATCATTTTCTTCGTTTCATCTCTTTTGTAACCCAAAGGACATTTACCTGGTATATGACCATTTTTAATTGCACCTGTTAAGCCAAACTTTGTTCTCTCTGATACTATTTCGATTTCTAATTGGGAAAGAACTGTTAACATTCTAACAAAGAAACGTCCATTTGCTGTGCTAGTATTGACGTCATCTATATCTTCTTATGACAAAAACAAGAAAATATTGATATTTAGTAGTTTTCGCCTATAATTTATAAAAAGATAATAAAAGCAAATGAAAGTGTAGATTTTGTAAAAATCTATGCTTTTATTTGCTATGCGTGGAAGTTAAGACAGCTGTTAAGGCTATGTCTGTTACAGATGTCTTATGCAGAGGCTTTGAAACCGAGCGAGGTTTCAAGAAGAGTAAGAAAAAGTTGTAAATCTTTTTCTTGCTCTTTTTCAATAAATTGCGAAAAGCAGATTTATTGAAATCATAAAAAGTTCATGCCAATGAAACTTTTTATGAAAAATCTAAAAATGCAGTTATGCAATTTTTAGATTTTGGGTTGTAGGGTTGCAAAACCCTGCCATACGGACAAACTTGTTTGTCTAGTATGTTAGACATTCAAAGAATATCTTGAGCAAAGAA
>CAOJGX010000071.1 GCA_948435735.1 uncultured Clostridium sp. | reverse complement strand
TCCAAGGAGAGATCTGAAAGCTTTGATCTCCGCGTTGAAGGATTCGGCGGAGGCACTTGTCGCTCTTCGGTCAAAGAAATTCAAGATGGTTCTGTAATGTTGCAGTACAGAGCGCATCACTGTTCTAAAATGCTTAAATCCGGATTTCTCAATAGCATTGTACCAGCGGGCCAAGCGCATAAGGGCCACATTCTTATCCTTGGTTGTATGGTAGATCCCCTTTAATTGCATGGTCAACTTATAGGCAATCTCTAAAGAAGGGTAATGGTGGAATAATATCTCCGCTCTTTGTCTTTGCCAGGGAGTCCACTTATCCTCATTCTTGAACAGCAAATAACGTTCGTAGCCTGTTTCCATAGAACAAAACTACTATTTTTGGACAGACTCCACAAATTTTCAGGGTGAGCCGATTTAACATGCCCATAAGGTTTCGGACTGCCCCATGCTTAGATACAGTTTGCTTAGGTGAACTGTATCTTTTTTTCTGCAATCTTTCAATTTAATCTTTTAAGATAAACTGACACAAAATAAAGTGTATCCAATAAGTCTTTTATAAGATTAAATTGATACACTTTCATTTTGATACACAACCCTCATCACAATAGCAGATTACGTACTTTTTCTATAGGATTTTCGCTGGGTGAAACTGTTGTCATAACACGATATACTACTTCTATCTTTTTCATTCGTTTGCTTGCCCCACTACGTGAAGCAAATTTACTTCTTATATCTTGTTCCAATCGCTTTAAATCACCTTCATACCTATCAATAAGAATTTTCATACTCCAATCTTCGTAATTATCAAAGATTGGTTGTTGGAAATCAGATGTAGAATATGGCTTTCCGAAAATTCTATCAAATTGAGTAAGAATAGGATTCGCATTAGAATTTAGCACATTGAAAATTTTGTTATCAGCTAACTCTAGGTAACTCTTTATTTTCTTCGGTGTGCTTAATGTTACTTCAAATCGGGTTTTACCTTTAAAATAATTTTTTATCTGTTGTGATAGGCTATTAAGAAATTTTTTATTACAGTTGGTGTTTATTTCCTTTTCTTTATTATATAAAGTGATTGTTTCTACACAGTCTTTAGGTTTTACATCTTTAGTAAAAGTAATACCCTCTTTATCGTAGTGCGTCCATTTGAAACGCCTGTAATTGTTTACTTGTGAATTAAGAGAATTCAAAATATTATCGCTCAAAAGAAGGTCTGTATCACGAGTAACATCTACTGATGTAATAGCTCCATCAGATAAAATACCATCTATATTAATTTTACAAATATCTAGTTGATTAATATTGATTAAGCATTCTTTAATAGTCGCTTTTGATATTAGGTATGGATAATATTCCTTTAAGATTTTACTTGAAAATTCTAAAGTTAAAGTCTGCTTGGGATAATTGACTGCTATAAAAAGGTTATAAGGTATATTTATATCATCTTTAGAACTGTAAAATAAACCGATTCTCTCTCCACTACGTGAATGAAACATTTCATTAAATCTTATTTTGGTTTTTAACAGATATTTATGGTTGGACTTTATTTTAACTCTATCAAAAGTTATTATGTACTCATCGTTCATTCAATTAAAAAATTATACTTTTATTTTAATAAGAAAATGTACTCTACAGGCTACATTTTCCCCCTTTGATAATATAAAATCAAAGGTTTTAAGAAAAAAGAGAGGTTCATAGCCTCTCTTCGTCATTTGTTCCATTCGAACCATCATCTGATTTTGCTGGAAGATTCTTCCAGTAATTTATAAGGCCTTGTGCAATAGCTTGCTTATGGTCTTCTGTTTTGCTCCTACCTTTTAAACTTTGACTAATTTTCATTTTAGTACTATCGTTCACATTACGATAAATTCTTTTGTTTTCCATAATTTGACTATTTTAGTAATAAATAGTAAGACTAATAGGTTTATTCCTCTAATAACATAAAAAAATACTAGAAATTTTATTCAAGCCTCGGTTTGAATAACAAACATGTCTACTATCTGATAGGATTAATAGGAGTAAGGGGTTCTGATAGTGCTTTGGCTGTATGGAGATTAGAACCTTTTAGACAACTGACTAAAAAAACGAAATATTCCAATACTTAGCGTGGCTAAACCTCTTTTGCAAATATGCAACCTACATCGGACTTATCAAAAAATAAACACATATTATTAATAAAATAGTTCTTTTGTCGTACATTTGATACAAATTAAGTTGATTTGAGAAAAGGAATTAGTTTGTTTAATTTAGATAACTCACAAGCAATTATGACAAATGATAAAAATTATTCAATAAAACAATTTGAGAAAGCAGAATTGGAACATTTGAAATATTTTACTAATTTTCTTTCTGAAGAAATCAGTTTGTTCGAGAAACATATTAACTTTCAATCATTTATCTTAAATGGTTGTTTAACAATATTCAATATTTACCCCTATTCAGATGTAGATAGCATTGTACTCCAAGCACATATCAAATCAGTTTACTTATTATATAATGCTCATAAACTTACATTACAGGGCAACCAAGGTATAGCCAAGAGTTTATTCAGACAGATATTTGAATATCAATTAATATGTAAATATTTTCATTCGCAAAACAGTGAAGCTGAGGCTAAAAAATGGCTTGAAAACAGAGACTTTAATGTTAATAGTATGATATGGAAAAAATTAGAGAAGCCATCAAAAAAGAACTTATCTGATTTTTGGAGATTGTTATGTACGCAAGCACATGCAACAACTACAGCCTGTCAGGTGTATTCTGACATTGATAGCAACCAAGTAGAAATCCAAACTGGATATCATATGATTTTGATGTTAACTTGTCTTGAAAGCCATTCTTTAGGATTTCTTTGTCAAAGAAAAAATATAACTCGTTTAAAACGATTGATTGGCAATGAATTATACAGTGAACTTACAGACTGTAGACGAGAGTTAGAAGAGGTGGTTAAATTAACCATGTCATTATTTTCAGAAGAAGGGAAAGCTTTAATTAATGACTATAGAAACAAATGGACTTTTAGACAATCTGATAAAGATGGTATTATTTAAAATATTATCAAATTTATAACTAGAAGTCCTATTTGTTACCCTCAAAAAAATCAGGTCAGCTTTTTAACAAAATATCACTATGCTCTTGGGTTGGGTATGTATTTTCGTAACTCCCAAATCAGTTCTATGTCAGCTAAAAAAGAGTTCGAAAACAGAACGGCAGAGGGTATCATATAGAAAGCCAAACAATTAAATATCAATTATTTGGCTTTATTTTTTAAAGACGTTGTTCCCAATCATCCTTGAGCAAACCCCTTTCTTTCTACCTCTATTCTCTTATTACCCATTCTACGGCTATTGAAGGGTCTACCCTTACTGAAATGGAGACACAGCTTCTCTTTGATGAAGGGGTAACTGCCAAAGGAAAGCCTTGGTTTATCATTTGATGAATGAGGATTTAAAGGGCTCACCCCGAAACTTTGTGGAGTCTGTCCAAAAATAGTAGTTTTGTTCT
>CAOJGX010000070.1 GCA_948435735.1 uncultured Clostridium sp. | reverse complement strand
TATTGTAGTGAATATGCTTTTCAAGTTTTTTACCCCAACTATTGACATTGAACCATTTTTTTAATCATTTAATTTTTGTAAAATCTGTTCATTTTGCTTTAAATCATCACCTAAAAATTCATAACATTTTTTATTTTGTGACATTGCCACAAGACCAACATCAAGATTATTTTTTAACCTAGTACTTGCATATTTTACAATAATACCCTTATTTTTTACGGCCTCTAAAACCACTTCTTTATCATCACGCATTTCTGGGCTAGCAAAATATAAAATTTGCCCTGTATTTTTTAAACCTGCCATTAAAAGTTCTTTATCATTTCGTAAATTTTCTTTTGCATAACAATACGTCCAACCAACTTGACTGACAGATTCAAATACAACTTCTCGGTCCTTTTTTAACAAATCACTTGCAAATTCTAAGGCTTCTGGATTATTTTTAATGGCTTGTAATACAATTTCTTTGTCATTTTTAAAGTCATCTTGTGCAAATTCCAATAAAGCACCTTTTTTCGAAACTTGTTCTAACACATAATCTCGCCTATTGGAATTTGCTTCCATTTCTATTACATCCTGTGGTTTAGGCATTTTTATATCTCCCTTATTTTTTCAAATATTCTTCTATTTCTTTCGCAATATCGCTTGATACCATATTGGATTCATTGTTTAATTTTACGGTATATAAAATATCCTTATTTTGATAAAAATCAATCAATTTTTCGGAAATATTATGATAATTTTCCAATCTTTTACGGATGGTTTCTTCTTTATCGTCTTCCCTAATAATCAGTTGTGTCCCACATTTGTCACAAACATTTTCGACTTGTGGTTTTCTAAATTCTAAATTGTAAATTTCTCTACATTCCGCATTGGGGCAAGTTCTTCTTTTCGTAATTCGATCTACAATTTCATCATCTGACAAGCTTAAATTAACAGCCACTTTTACAGAACGATTTTGCCCTTTTAATAACGCATCTAAACTTTCAGCTTGCACAAGTGTTCTTGGGTAGCCATCTAAAATAAAACCTTTTTGGGTATCTGGTTCTTGCAATCTTTTTTCTAGTAGTTTTATCGTAAGTTCATCTGGAACTAATTTTCCTTCTAATACATAACTTTTTACTTGCTCACCAATTTGGCCTGCCTCATTGATATAACTCCTAAAAATTTCTCCACTTGAAATATGGGGAATTTCTAATTTTTGTGCTAATAAATTCCCCACTGTACCTTTCCCCGTGCCCGGTGCACCTAACATTATAATAATCATTTGCATACTCCTTTATTTTATATTTTCCAATTATTTTATTTCTATCACCTAAATCTCTAATTGACAAAATATTAAACATTTTTTCTTTTATTTTTCAATTGGTCAAAATTTCTCCAACTCTTTAACCGTATATTCGCAACTTCTTCGTCAGAATCATCTGTTAGCAACGAATTTGTATCATTTCCTGAAAACTCTTGTATCATTTGATACAACTTACTACTCATAAAATTCCCAAATAATGTATAAATATCTGCCGTTGTCAATTCTTCATATTTAACTACATGAGAAGTATCAAAATCACTTAAAGCCTCGTTGTAAACCGTGTTTCCTGATAATTTTATAACAGCTTCTGTTCCTTCTGCATTGGCTGTCATTTCAAAAGAAAAATCGTTATTTTCTTCTTTGATTTTTATGTTTCCATCTAATATTTTCTCATTGTCTTCCAATAACTCGTATGCATACTCATCCTCACCTGATTGAGTTAACTGCATGGTAATTCTACTATTCTCATCCTCCGCTGAAATATCAACTCTTTTTACTTTTTTTAGAAAGCCAACCGTATAAACATCGACTATCATCTCCATATCTTCTTCTACATCATACGCTTCTAATTCATCTACCACATCTTGTAATTCTGCTTTTAGGGTTTCACCATCTTCAAAGCAATCAATAAATTGCTCATTTTCAGATAAATTTTTACACACATTTCTGATTACTGCGATACATT
This sequence comes from uncultured Clostridium sp., assembly GCA_948435735.1. Lineage (GTDB taxonomy): Bacteria > Bacillota > Clostridia > TANB77 > CAG-508 > Scatovivens. The sequence continues at coordinate 1,692 of CAOJGX010000070.1, read as the reverse complement.
CTTCAGCTGAAAGTTTAAGTGTATTTTTGGTTACATTTTCTCCTTGTATGTTTGTTTTCTCTGCTGAAAAATATTCCTCTTTTAACTCTGCTTTGAGTTCACTTTCAAAGATTGTTTGTGCCTTTTTGCTACTCATTTTTTGACCAAAGGTAGCAACACTTGTATCTGCTATCTCAAAAGTTTCATCTGATAACACAGCCATATCAGCCAAAATGGTTTTATCAAAAAGTTGCCCTAAATTCACATATAAATTTTGAGTTTCTGCTTCTAATTTTAAAGTTGCATCTAGTAAAGTTTCGTTTGCTTTTGACAATTGTAATCCGACCAACTCTTCTTGGGTAGATTTATCAAATTCTGTAGAAAGTGAAAATTTAGTATCTTTCAATAAATTAGCCATTTCTTGCACAGCAGGATCATCACTTTGGACGGATAGTTCTAAATCAGCCTTGGTTTTTAATGTGTTAAACTCTGCAATTTCCTCTTGCGTATTAATCAATTCACTTATTTTTTTATCAAATATGTATCTTGGTCGATTCATAGCAAGTGCATAATATCCTCCTAATGCAATAATAATTACAAACATCGCTAAAAAAACAAATCCTAATTTATTTGTTTTTCTAGAACCATCGCCATTTCCTTGAATGGTCTCAAAGCTATTTGCCTTTTCTTGTGTTTTCGTGGATTTTACAGTTTCTCCACATTGGTTACATTTCTTGTCTTCACCTAACTCTTCCCCACAATTTGGACATTTCATATCATTTCCCCCTTTTTTTATATTCTATTTTATTTATATTATATTCTAGTAAATTTGTCAATCTTACTATTTTTTCAATATTTAAAGAATAAAAAAGCACTTACTCTTTTAAGCTATACATCTTGTTTTCCTTTTCTACTGAACATAAAGCGTCACACGAAAGCCAAGCGTATGGTATACATGACCTAATCCGTAATAGCTTCGATAGGCAGTTGGATAGGCAGATGCTCCCTCAATAAAATGCCCTCCACGAAAAACTCGCGAACCGCTCACACTCTCACTCGTCCACTCCCACAAATTTCCTCCCAAATCTGCTATATTTTTCTGAATTCCACTACTATTTATTCCCGATGCATGACAAATCTTTTGGTTTGTACTTACTGTGTGCAAAAAACTCCCCTCTGTCCATTCACTTATACTCCCCTCCACTGTAAAATATTTGCCATCTCCACTATATCCTAAGTCAGAATAAGTTCCCCATTTCTGTGTTGTATTTACTATAATACCACCATTTGTGTACCAGTTCATGATTGTATCCCACTGTGTTCCTGTTATTAATCCACTTTTATTGTTTCCATAAATATTTTCATCATCTATCATCAACTTTGATGCTGTTGCAGCATTTGTATAGTTTATACAATTCCATACTTTCATTCCTGCCTTGCTGACTGGCTTATGAGTTCCTGTATTATTAGGGGTTGTATTATTAGCTAACGCATTGTCATTCCCTGCCTCATATCTTGCTACATAAAAACCTGCATACATACTTATCTGTTCATTTTCATCGCTTACTGGATATACCCCTATATCATCTGACGTATTACTTGCACTTGCACCAAAATTACTTGGATAGCTAAAATTCTTTTCATACTTCACATCGATTCCATCCACTGGCACCCACACAAATTGATTTCCAATCTCATCTTCTATCACCAATC
>CAOJGX010000069.1 GCA_948435735.1 uncultured Clostridium sp. | reverse complement strand
GGGGTACATGGAACATAGAAACGAAAATGCACGGTAGAAAAGCGAATAACTGTAGATAAAATCTACAAATTATTCGCTTTTTTTATTTTGTATACGGTTGGCCGAGAAAGTCCATTTTCTGTTGCGATTTCTGCTACTGTATCTCCTTGTTTTAATTGCTTGACTACTGTTTGGTAAACAAGACGTTTTTGAGGGTTTTTAGAATTTGGCGCATACTCTGTCGGACGTCCTTTATACCGTCCCGCTTGTTTGGCTAAAAGGACCCCTTGACGTTGTCTCTCCTTAATTTTTTCTCGTTCATTTTGGGCAATATAACTCAATAACGATAAAAACATGTCAAACATAGCTGTATCTAACAGTTCATTCCCTGTATTGAAATTTAAAAATGGGGCGTCAAGAATTTGTAATGAGACGTTTTTCTGCTTCATAAACGCGACCGTCTGTTTGATGTCTTCATAGTTTCTTCCTAAACGATCAAGCGAAGCAACAACCACACAATCTCCTTCGCGAATATAATTCAGCAGTTTTTGAAATTCAGGTCGATTACAATCTTTTCCACTTGCTTTTTCTTGAAATAATTTGTCGATTTTTAGTTGGTTCAACAGTGCAACTTGTCGGTCTAAATTTTGGTCTTGACCAGACACACGAATATAGCCAATTTTTACCATAAACTCTCCTTAAAAAGTGATATAATTTACATGTAAAATTTACTTGTGTTTTTACTGTCATCATAACATTTTTAAAAGTAAATTATAAGTCTACTTAAAATTTACTTCTAGGAGGATTAAAACAGAATAAATGAAAGATAAAAAGGATTCTTTTGGAACTTATTTAGGGGAGCCTAGTGCTGAACAATTAAATCAATTTTTTTATTTACATGAAAAAGATTTAGAAATAATTTCTACAATGAGATTGTCTTCAACTAAATTAGGATTTTCATTACAATTAAGTTCGCTAAGATTTTTAGGAACATTTTGTACAGATATAAACACTATTCCTGAAAATGCGATTATTTATGTGGCAGCTCAGCTAAAAATTAATCCTAAAGAGATACATAATTATAAAAGGCGACAAACAAAAGATGATCATGTCAAGTTAATTAAAAATATTTATGGGTATAAAGAGTTTAGCCATCTAAAAAAGTATTTAAGTAATTGGCTATTAAATAGGGCCATTTATACTACAGAATCTACGAATATGCTCTTTGATATGCTTCTAAAAAAATGTTTAGATGAGAAAATAATATTACCAGGGTTTACTACTTTTTCACGTTTTATAGCTAGCATCGTTGAAAAAGCTGAAGAGCAATTATATAAACAATTAGCATTAATTCCAACGAATAAGGAGAAAAAACAACTCTTAAATCTTTTAGAATTAGTTGGAACACCTGTTTATGGAGCAACAATTAAAATGGATATTTTAAGAACTCCTTTGACTGACTACAGTTTGAAAGAAATTTCTAGAGGATTTGAACGATTAAAACAATTCCAAACTTTTTCTACAGAAAACTGGCAAATAAAATTAATTCCTGAAGGAAAAATAAAAATATTAGCCAATTATGCATTTAAAGCTAAAGCCCAATTGATTCAACGTATGAGTGAACAGAAAAAAATAGCTTTGTTAGTAGCATTTATTTATATCTATAAACGAAAAGCTATGGACGAACAAATTTTAGCCCTGGTTAATTTTTTTGAAACAATTTTTAGACGTGCTAAGAATAAAGAAGCTAATGAAAGACTTCGGACAATTAAAGATTTAGACCGTGCAGCTTCAACACTTTCAGATATTGTTGAATTTGTTATGATAGAATCCTCTAATAACAGTGATAGTTCTATACGTAGTCAAATTTTAAAAAAATATTCTGAAGAAAGCATTTATTCTGCAGTCACACAAGTTAGAAAATTAGTGAAAAATGAGCAAGAACCTATTGCTATTGTTGAACTTCTAACTACTTATCGAAAGTTTAAAAAATTTATTCCGGATATTTTAATTACTTTAAATTTCGACAGCAACAACTATGGAAATAATTGTAAAGAACTTTGGTCTTTCATAAATAATCGTTTCCCTAAACCAATCACTTATAAAATGTTTCAAACAATTGAACATACTATTCCAAAAAAATGGGTTTATTATATTCAAGAAAATCCAAATCAGACTAATAAATGTGTTTTAATTGCCGCAATTGAATGCTTAATTCAATCGTTCAAACGGCATGATATCTATATTTCCCAAAGCAATCTTTATAACAATCCTATGGATTGTTTACTGGATAAACAAACATGGCTTCAACAAAAAGGGATTGTATTAGAACAACTAGGTCTACCTTCTTCTGGAGAAGAAGTATCTTTATGGTTAAAAAAAGATTTAGATCTTTCTTACAAAGAAGCATTAAGACGTTGGCCTACTTCTAATATGGCTCGAATAGAAAATAATAGTCAATTAATTGTTTCCAGATTAAAAAAAGTTTATGAAAATAAAGAAGAGAAAGCGTTTAAATTACGTATTCAACAATTATTACCCAAAATTGATTTAACAGATTTGTTATTAGAAGTAAATCAACAATTAAATCTTACTCAACTATTTAATCACTTAAATGACAAAGACACAAAAATGAAAGACTTAGATATTAGTTTACTAGCTGTTCTTTTAGCAGAAGCTTGTAATATCGGTTTTTCTCCAGTTTCAAAAAATAGTATTGATTCGTTAAAATATGATCGCCTAATCTATGTTAATCACCACTATATTCGAGTAGACACGCTCTCTGCAGCTAATCAAAAAATTATTCATGCACACCGAAAACTTGCTATAACTAAATTATGGGGAGACGGTTATATGGCATCAGCTGATGGTATTCGTTATACTACTCCACAACGTTCTCTATATTCTAAAAGCAACCCAAAATATTTTGGGCGTGGTCGAGGAATTACTTTTTATAATTTTATTTCTGATCAATATATAGGATTTCATGGTATGGTTGTTTCTGGTACACTCCGTGATTCATTGTACTTATTAGAAGGATTTCTTAATCAACCTAGCGAGCTAACTCCTAATCAGATAATGACAGATACAGCTGGTTATAGTGATATGATATTTGGGCTTTTTGCCTTATTAGGATTCCAATTTAGCCCGCGAATCGCAAATGATAAAGGAACAAAACTTTGGCGAATTGATTCTGATGCGGATTATCACGAACTTAATACACTATCACAAAATAAAATCAATTTAACACTTATTCAAACTTATTGGGAAGAAATCCTTCGGGTAGCAGGTTCCTTAAAATCAGGTAAAGTTAATGCGACAGAGTTAACAAAAGCACTTCAACGAAATGGGCAACCAACAGAGCTAGGTAAAGCTATTACTGAATATGGGAAAGTGTATAAAACAAAACATCAGCTTCGCTATATTTCTGACGAAATTTATGCACGACAAATTCTAGAACAATTAAACAAGGGAGAATCACGTCATGCTTTATGTCGAAATATTTTTTATGGACGTAAAGGAAAATTATACCAAACCTATTATGATGGAATGGAAGAACAGCTTAATGCATTAGGATTGGTTACTAATGCCATTATCTATTGGAATTCATTGTATTTAGAAAAAGTCTTTGAACAAATGAAAAAAGAAGGATATGATTGTTCAGAAGAAATGTTACGAAAACAATCTCCTTTAATTAGTGATCATATTAATTTTGTTGGCAAGTACACCTTTAAATATGAACAAGAACTTTCTGATGGAAAATTACGTCCATTAAATTTGGAAAAATTTTAGTAATGTTCGTCTTTTTTTATTACCGTGCATTTTCGTATGAATGTTCCAATAAAATATTTAGCATAGAAAAGTAGATAATCACAAGAATCGTATGAAATCAAGGTTTCTTGTGATTATATTTTTATCCTACCGTGCATTTTCGTTTCTATGTTCCATGTACCCC
>CAOJGX010000068.1 GCA_948435735.1 uncultured Clostridium sp. | reverse complement strand
ACTATAAGTTTTTTGTACCCCCGGTATAACCGGGGGTTTCTTTTTAAATTAAAAAGAGTACGGTTTCCCGTACCCTCTTTACATTATACTATTACATTTGAATCGGATTCCCATAATAGCTATCTACCAAAATTTGCTTGATTTCTTCCACCAATGGCACACGTGGATTAACCCCTGTACATTGGTCTGAGAAGGCTTTATCAGCTAGTGTATCTAAATTTGCCATAAATTCTTGTTCATCAATACCACATTCTTTTAAAGATTTTGGCATATTTAATTTTTCTATTAATTCCTGTACTGCTTTTACTAAAGAATTCACGCCTTCTTCTTTTGTTCCTGCTGGCAAGCCTAATCTTTTAGCAATTAGTGCATATCTTTCATCTGCTACAAAACTTTCATATTTTGGCCATGAAACAAATTTGGTTGGTGCACTTCCATTGTATTTGATAACATAAGGCAAAATAACTGCATTTGCTCTACCATGTGGAATATGGTAATCTCCACCTAATTTATGCGCAATCGAATGATTAATCCCTAGAAAAGCATTTGTAAATGCCATACCTGCAATGGTACTTGCATTATGCATTTTCTCTCTTGCTTTGCGGTTCGTTCCGTCTGCGTAAGCTTGTGGCAAATATTCAAACACAAGTTCAATCGCTTTTTCGGCTAAACCATCTGTATAATCTGATGCCATAACTGAAACATATGCTTCTAGAGCATGCGTTAGAACGTCCATTCCTGTATCTGCAGTTAATTTGGCAGGAAGTGTCATAACCAATTCTGGGTCAACAATGGCAACATCTGGTGTTAATTCATAGTCTGCTAATGGATATTTGATATTTTTCTCTTTGTCTGTAATAACCGAAAATGACGTTACTTCTGAACCCGTTCCTGATGTTGTTGGAATGGCAACCATTTTGCATTTTTCACCAAGTTTTGGGAATTTGTAGGTACGTTTTCGAATATCCATAAATTTTAGTTTTAACCCTTCCACGTCTGCATCTGGATGCTCATAAAATAACCACATTCCTTTGGCAGCGTCCATCGCACTTCCTCCACCTAGTGCAATGATGACGTCTGGTTGGTACGCATTCATAGCCGCTACACCCTTTTTTATCGTCTCAAAAGAAGGATCTGGTTCTACTTCTGAAAATATTTCGCTGTGTACATATTGCTCTCTATTTCGTAAATGATATAAGATTTTATCAACATACCCAAATTCCACCATGGATGGATCTGTTACGATAAATGCTTTTGAAATATTTGGCATTTTTTCTAAATAACCAATCGAACCTGCTTCAAAATAGATTTTTTCTGGAACTTTAAACCATTGCATATTAACCCTCCTTTTAGCAACTCTTTTTAAATTTATCAAATTGGCTGATGATACATTAGATGTTGTTGAATTTCCTCCAAATGTTCCGCAACCAAGCGTTAGAGATGGCATGTTGGTATTATAAATATCACCAATAGCACCATGAGTTGATGGAGAATTAACAATAATTCTTCCTACTTTTACCGTGTTTGAAAATTGGGTAATCGTTTCATTATTTTCCGAATGAATGACAGCTGAGTGCCCCATTCCACCAAATTTGATTAAGCGATCTGCCATATCAATTCCTTCATCAGAATTGTTAACCACATAATAGGCTAAAACAGGACTTAATTTTTCCTTTGAAAATGGGAAGTCTTCCCCTACGCCGTATTCGTTAGCCACTAAAACCTTCGTGTGTTCTGGAACATCAAAACCTGACCAATTTGCAATTGTTTTTGGGGTTTGACCTACAACAGCTGGGTTTAGTTTATTGTTCTGGTCTGCAATAAACATGGTGGCTTTTAATTTTTCTCTTTCTTCGTCATTTACAAAATAACAACCTGCTTCTTTCATTAGCCATTCAAATTGGTCTTTAATGTCACTATCAATAATGACAGATTGTTCGGAAGCACAAATCATACCATTGTCAAATGATTTTGATAACACTAAATCCGTAACAGAAGTTTTTAAATGGGCTGTTTTATCAATATAACAAGGTACATTTCCCGGACCAACTCCTAAGGCTGGTTTTCCACTTGAATACGCTGCTTTTACCATGCCAGAACCACCAGTTGCCAAGATTAAATCTACGTTTGGATGATTCATCAGCAAGCTTGTTGCAAGCACAGATGGTTTTTCAATCCACAGAATACAATCTTCTGGCGCCCCTTCGGAAACAGCTGCTTGTCGCATAATTTCTGCTGCTGCTTTGCTAGATTCTTGGGCTGATGGATGAAATCCAAATACAATCACATTTCTTGTTTTTGCTGATATCATGGATTTAAACATAACAGTTGAAGTTGGATTCGTTACTGGTGTTACTCCTGCAATTACACCAATTGGTTCTGCAATTGTGACATAGCCTTCTTCCTCGTTATCTTCAACAACGCCAACTGTTTTATCATATTTGATACTGTGAAAAATATATTCTGTTGCAAACATATTTTTTGTAATTTTGTCTTCATAAATTCCTCTTTTTGTCTCTTCAACCGCATGTTTAGCTAATTTCATGTGATTGTCTAAACCTGCCATTGACATTTTTTTGACAATTTTATCGACTGTTTCTTGGTCTAATTTTTTGAATTCTTCAGAAGCTTTTCTAGCTCTTTCAACTAAGCTATTGACCATCTCTTCAACTTCTTTTCTCTCCTCTTCTGTTACTTCCGCCATAAAAACGTTCCTCCTTATTTTTATATTATAAAAATTATATCGATAATTTTTTGTATTTTCAAGTGCTTTTTAAAAAAACTTTTCATTCTAGAGTATCTTAAAATTTTTACTATTATTTAGAGGATACCCAATATTGTTTATTTTTAAACATTTGAACTCATATTTTCATTTTTGGGGTATATATTTAAAACAGGTGAAAAAAATGATGATTAAAAAATTATTAATAAGTTTACTGATTGCTCTTTTCATACTTCCAAGCTTCTGTTTGGCGGATGATTTTTTAGAAGAAAATGAACTTGACAATTTTCTTGAAGTCTCAAACGATGTAAGCAATCCTTCCAAAGAGCCAACAACTAATTCCAAAAATATTGTTGCACTTGACAGAAAAAGTCTGACCGTTTTATACGAAAAAAATGCCTACAAACAAGTTCCCATGGCATCTACAACTAAAATTATGACTGCCATTCTTGTTTTGGAAAATTGTGATTTAAGTGAAACGGTTGAATTTTCTAAAGAAGCAGCAAATGTACGTGGATCATGTTTAGAGGTTTCAACAGGTGCAAAAATGACAATGAATGATGTTCTTTATGGCTTGATGATGCGTTCCCGGAAACGATTGTGCGGTTGCCATTGCGGAACACATTTCTGGTTCTGTCGAAAATTTTGCAGTACTCATGAACAACAAAGCACAAGAACTAAATCTCACACAGACACATTTCGTAACACCTCATGGCTTAGATGACGAAAATCACTACACAACCGCCTATGAACTTGCTCTTTTGACAGATTATGCTTTAAAAAATGAAACGTTTAAAAACATTGTTGCCACAAAAACAATCACCATTAATGTAAATGGTCATCCTCGTACTATTTCAAATACAAATGAACTTTTAGGTAATCTAAATGGGGTTTATGGCGTAAAAACTGGATTTACGTTTAATGCAGGTCGCTGTTTGGTGTCAAGTTGTAAGCGAAATGGTATGGATATTATTGTTGTTGTGCTTGGTGCGGATACAAAAAATCAAAGAACACGTGACAGTATTAATGTGATTAATTATATTTATGATAATTTTGAATATGTCAATATTTCAGACTATATCAATAAAAGCTTTGCAGAATATCAAACCTATTATCAAGCCAATGTCCATTTGAATAAAACAACTACTACTCCTTGCACTGAACTATCACAACTTGACAATTACGATTTTCCACTAAAACAAAATTCTGTCAGCACATTAAAAACTAAATTTTATACTTTAAATGAAGTTTCTGCCAAGATAAAGCCAGAAGGTAAAATCGGTTGTATGACAATTTATTATGAAGATGAGATTTTGTGTTCGATGGATATTATTTTGAAAAATGAGTTGAAGCAAAATGGTTGGGATTATTATCTTTTGAAAATCCTAAGGGAATTTAAGTTTAATTTTTCCGCTTAACTTAAAAGGCTATGCGTGGCCCCCCACGCATAGCCTTTTGTTTACCACTGTAAACTAAAATATTGATGATTTTCATCATCATTTGGGTCACTTATATCAACGAAATAAGTTCCCCGTTCTTTTAATTCCAGATAAAAATAATTTTCTTTATCTGAATCGGGAGTTACCTCCTCTTCTTTACCATTTGGTAAAAAGGCAGAAATCTGCCATTCATTTTGAAATGCCTTTAAGTCCACTTTAAAATGTAGACTTATTTCTGAAGCATTTGGAAAATACAAATAAATCGGCATTTGCGTCATCGCATTTACACGATCCTTTTCTCTGCCAATTGGCAGAGTCCCCTCCTCTGTGGTAACAACAGGAATACCGTTTCTTATTTGCTTCTCATCAATTAAATTTATTAATTTTCCATAAGAAACAAAAAAGTCTTTCATGTATTCCGTATCCGTTAATTCCGCTTTTAAGCAGAATTTCTCCTGTTGCAACTCTTCAATATCTTTTTGCAACTCTTCTGCCCCTCCTAATTGTAAAAATACAATTAGCAAGAGCATTCCTATTCCTACCACTACTGCTGCTACTTTAGCTTCATTCCGGTTTAACATTTTTTATTTTAGTTCAAGTATATGAACTATGTGTATTTATTATACCATAATTTTCCCTAAAAGTCAATATTTAAATAAATCTTATGTGAACATATGTGTAGGTTAGTCAAACATATGTCACACTTTTTTGAAATTTATATACTTTGAGT
>CAOJGX010000067.1 GCA_948435735.1 uncultured Clostridium sp. | reverse complement strand
ATAACAATAGTAATAAAAATAATATCAACAATAATCCTACCAATAACAACGTAAACAACAATAATAATGGTGTTAAAAACAATACAAATACAAACAACAATAAAACCAATATTGATAAAACAACTAATAACACTACCGATAACACAACAACAGCAGGAAATTTACCTAAAACAGGTAGCCCAACAAAATATATTTTAGTAATAATTGCTGGCTTAATCGGAATTTCATTTATCGCATATAAGGGATACAAAAAATATAAAGAAATATAAACATAAATATTAATACAAGCAAAAAACCAAATTAATTTTATCGTTAATTTGGTTTTTTATTTTGCAAAATTATCGCTTCCTAAGCGAATAAAGAATACAAAAAAGCAATCATTGGTATAATAATAAAGCAGAAATGTAAAATTTATCTCATTTTGTATTGAAATTGTAACAATAATGTTATATGATAGAATGGTCACAAAAAACTAATAATTTGAATAAATTATAGTAAAATATCCACAAAACAGAAACAATTTGTGGAAAACTAGGAGGAAATTTTGCAAGTAAAGATACAAGATTGGAACATCTATTATGAAACAATGGGGGAAGGAAATCCAGTCATATTATTGCATGGTTGGCTTGCTAATCTAGAAACAATGCGTCCCATTGCACATTCGTTATCTCAAAATTTCAAAGTGTATTTAGTTGATATTGTTGGCTTTGGAAAAAGCGATTTACCAGAATATCCACTTAATACAAACGATTTTGGAGATTTCTTAGCAGAATTAATCAAACAATTAGAAATTAAAAATCCAATTCTAATAGGTCATTCCAATGGTGGAAGAATGATCATCAATGCAGTTGGCAGAGGAATTGTTCAGCCGAGAAAAATTGTATTGATGGATAGTGCAGGACTAGTGCCTAAAAGAAAACCAAAATATTACGTAAAAGTTGGAATTTTTAAAACAGGGAAACTTTTTCTGAATAAGTTGCCAGACGTAGGTGCCATCAAAAAATTCAAAGAAAAACTACTTAACCATGTTGGATCCGCAGATTACAAAGCATCAGCACCAGTTTTAAGAGAAACCATGAAGAAAATTGTCAATGAAGATATGGCTCATTTATTGCCAAACATAAAAGTTCCCACTCTCCTAATTTGGGGAACCAATGATACAGATACGCCAATTTCAGATGCCAAAAAAATGGAAAATTTAATTCCAGATTGCGGTTTAGTAGAATATAAAAATTCTGGACATTTTGCATATTTACAAAATATCCAAAATTGCAACGCCGTTTTAAACGAATTCTTCAAAAATGATATATTGTAAGGCAATTATCAATCCATCGCTGAAAAACAAAATTATTTCAAACGAATAATAAAAGAAAGGAAGAAACATGCATAATTTATTAATCAGTATCAATTTAATTGTATTTTTAATATTCTTCTACAAAAGAGCACGTGAAGGCCTTCACATATTACAATTAGAAAATTACTACAACGACCGATATGCTGTATGGATGAAACGATATATTTCAAAAGTGCTTAATAGCAAAGTAATCCTTTTGTTACTAATCCCAATTGTGTTATTGCTATTAGGTATCACTAAAATTGGCTTAATATTAAATATATTCGTATATTTAATCCTAATAGCAACCGCTAAAAAAACAAAAGAAAAAAAGCCTTTTGTTGTAACCGCAAGAATTAGAAGAATGTATGTTACATATTTATTCATTTTTGCAGTTATAATGTTAGTAGCAATTTTGATCGATTACAAAATAGCAATCATAATTGCCAATATTTGTGCAATGTTCGCCTACACTTTTGTATATCTTGTCAATATGATTAACAAACCCATTGAAAAAAGCATTCGAAAAGGATTTTGCATAAAGGCAAGCAAAAAACTAAAAGAAATTCCAGACTTAAAAGTCATTGGAATTACAGGAAGTTATGGAAAAACCAGTACAAAATATGCAGTCAATACAATCTTATCCCAAAAATTCAATACCTTAATGACACCAGAAAGCTATAATACAACCATGGGTGTTGTACGAACAATCAACGAAAAACTCACTTCAACACACCAACTCTTCATCTGTGAAATGGGAGCCAAATATATTGGAGATATCAAAGAAATCTGTGACATTGTCAATCCCCAATTTGGCATTGTAACAGCAATTGGGCCACAACATTTAGACACCTTTCATTCATTAGATAATGTGAAAAAAACAAAACTAGAATTGGTAGATTCACTTCCTAAAGACGGTTTAGCATTTGTCAATTGGGAAGATGAAAATATAAAGAAATCGGAACTTCCGTCAAACGCAGTCAAATTTGGCTTAACCAAAAAAGCGGATTATTATGCAGAAAAAATCGAAATAACCGAACATGGCTCAAGCTTTGACGTAATCTTACCAAACAAGGAAAAAATTCATATAAAAACAAAATTATTAGGTGAATTAAATATTTTAAATATTGTTGGTGCGGTAGCCATTGCAGATAAATTGGGCATGACAGCCGAAGAAATCAAAATAGGAGCGAAATATTTAAAACCAGTTCCCCATCGTTTACAATTAAAACAAAATCCGAATGGAAGTATTATCATTGACGATGCCTATAATTCCAATATAAAAGGTGCTAAAATGGCGTTAGATGTATTAAAGACCTTTGAAAATAAACAAAGAGTTCTGATTACGCCGGGGATTGTTGAACTAGGTGATAAAGCCAATCAAATCAATCGAGATTTAGGGAAAAAAGCAGCAGAATGTGCAGATTATGTCATATTAGTTGGCGCAGAGCAAACCGTTCCCATCTTAAATGGATTGCAGGATAGACATTATCCAAAACAAAATACCTTTATTGCGAAAAATTTAGAAGAAGCATTACAAGAAATGAACCGCATCACAAGCAATAACACGGTTATTTTATTAGAAAATGATTTACCAGACAATTATTTATAAACGGTAGGGGCGATTATCAATCGCCCGCTAATATAGAACGTATAATAAATGCAGACATATAACAAATCATTGTCTGTCAATGTAAAAATGAGAAAAGAAAACAAAATCAGAAAGGAAAATAAAAAATGAAAATCAAATTAGGAATATTTTTTGGTGGAAAATCGGTGGAACATGAAATTGCAGTTATCACGATGTCGCAAGCGATTTCAGCAATCAATCCAGACAAATATGAAATTGTTCCAATTTACATTTCAAAAGAAGGTGTCATGTACACAGGAGATGACTTACTAGATTTATATGCCTATAAAGACATGGAAGTTTTGCTAAAACGAAGTTACAAGGTTTCTGTTGTTAATGATGGAAAAGGTGTGAAAGTAGTAAGATGCCCAGCACCATGGTTTGGAAAAAGAGTTTTAAATACCATAGATGTAGCCTTTCCCATAATGCATGGAACCAATGGAGAAGATGGAACCATTGCTGGTTTTCTAAACATGCTTGGTATTCCATATGTTGGGCCAGACATTTTAGCATCGAGTATCGGAATGGATAAAATATTAATGAAAAAAGTACTGAAAGAATCAGGTCTTCCAGTTGTTGATTATGTGGCTTTTTATAGCATGGAATACATAAAAGAGGAAGAGAAAATTTTAAATCAGATAACAGAAGAATTAGGGTTTCCAGTGATTGTGAAACCGGGTAATTTGGGTTCTAGTGTAGGAATTAAAAAAGCTAAGGATTTCGTAGAATTGCAAGAAGCAATTGAGTTTGCGATGGAATTTTCGGATCGAATTATTGTAGAAAAGGCAGTTGTGGAGTTGAAAGAAATCAATTGTTCAGTGATTGGAAATATCACAGAAACGGAGGCTTCAGTATGTGAAGAACCGTTTTTCTCGGATGAAATATTGAGTTATGCCGATAAATATATGGGTGGAAATGCAAGCAAAAATAAAGCAGGTCTAAAAGGCATTTCAGGAGCAAAAGCAGGAAGTGGTAAAATAGCTGGTGGAAAAGGAATGGCTGTTTCGGACAAAAAATTGCCAGCCGATATTCCAGATGAAAAACGAGACGAAATTCAAACATTAGCCCAAGAAACATTTAAAGTTTTAGGCTGTAGTGGTGTTGCAAGGATTGACTTTTTAATGGATAACGAAACAGATAAAGTGTATGTCAATGAAATTAATACAATTCCGGGTGCTTTATCCTATTATTTATGGGAAGCCACTGGCAAGACATTTGAGCAAGAACTAGACCAAGTCATTGATATTGCCCTAAAAAGACATCGAGAACGCGAAAAATTGACCTTTTCGTATGACCAAAATATTTTGGCAATGCAAGGAAGTTCGAAGATGGGAATGAAGGGGAAGATGAAATAAATAGGTAAGAAAAGAGAATGTGAAATTCTCTTTTTTGCTTTGACTCATATACCAAATCGTATTTTTTGAAAAATACGCAAGAGTAAATATGACATATTAATGTCAGGTTTAAAAATCATGAAGATTAGGAAAATAAGAGGAATTATTTTGTATCTAATTAAATATGACATTTTAAATGTCATATTTAATTAGATACAAAAGTAGTAATTCCAACGAATGACTATGTTTTTAAACGTATTTTTGGTCGAGTTGGGAATGAAATCATCACAAAAGGGTTTTTAAATAGTATTTTAAGTGAGGAAATAGAAAGTGTTAATTTGGAGGGAAATACGATTTTAGAAAAAGATTTGATGGATGATAAATTTCTAATTTAAAAAGTGGGAAAAATTATGAAAAATTTAAAGAAATTCCAAAAGTACATACGGAATGGAAGCTGAGGAAAAAGAATTTTCAGCATATATCTTGACAGATATGTGCGAAATTCATATAATTGAATTGCTAAAGTTAGAGAAAATTGTAAAATGTACTGATTTAGCGAAAGAAGAAATAGAAGAATTGAGGAATGATGAGTAATCATTCCTAATTTAATCTTAAAAACTAGTAATAATACTTCAGCAATTTTCCCTGAACTTTCATAATTCTTTATTTTCAACCACTTAAAGCT
>CAOJGX010000066.1 GCA_948435735.1 uncultured Clostridium sp. | reverse complement strand
TAAGGCAATGCACATTTTGTCAAATTTTGTCGAATGTTTTTTCTTGACATTTTATAAAAATCATATTATAGTTCAAATGATGTTTGTAGTTTTTTGTGAAAAATTGTTGAAAAATGACAGATTTTATACTTTTTGTCTTTTTCATGAAGATAAGAATGTCCATACAAAGGAGAAAAGCTATGAAAAAAACTTTTAAACGAATCATATTAACATTACTATTAGCTTTATTGCTTTTGGTTTCAGTTTTACCCATATCAACCATGTTTACACTGCCAAAGACTAGCATTGTAAACACTGTTAAATACAATAGTTGGTCATTTTATGATCGAAGTAGTCCACAGTATATTGAGTTACAGATGGAAACAACAATACTTTCTCTTGTTGGCTACTGTGAAAATACCGCCCAAACAGATGACCTCATTTTCCACATTATTAGTACAAGTGATTATAGTAAGAATATTGATTTAACAATTCCTTTCAAAGCTGATGGAGAACCTGAAACCTTTACATTAACGTTACCTTCTGGAGAATATAAAATAAGCTTCAGTGGAAATGAAACCATCAAAAAGACTAATGCTATCGTTGTCTTTTCTGTTGAGGTTTAGAAAGGAAAGATTAAATAAAAAAACATTCCTATCTTCTTTTTTACAAAATCCCACATTTTACCCCATATTTTTACAATTTACAAAAAAAATTTTCATTTTTTTCCAAAATTCTCTTGACAAATCAGAAATTTTATTTTAGAGTAGATATGTTGTTACGTTTGTAGTCTGGTTGAAAGAGAAAAGGAGAATAATTTTATGAAAATTTTCAGTTTATTATTTAAAGAAAATCTTATCATTAACGTATTTTTAGAACTCGTTTATATAGGAATTTCTGTGACTTTTTTTCAAAAAACTTTCAAAATACAATTTTCAAGAAACAATAAATTCATTTATATATTAACTAATACATTTTGCTTTCTTATAAGCAATCTAATTTGGGGCTATATTTATAGTCATATTTTAACTTTCATTAGTTCTATCATGCTTTTCCTATATTTATTAAAAATCTCAAACTTAAAAACCTTTACCTATTTTAGTTTAAAATCTATGATTCTACTAAACGTTTATTTTTTTGCTTTTAACACTATATATGTAACGTATTCTCATATCTCTTTTTACGAAATTATAACATTTCCTATTTTTGAAATATTGTCTATTATTTTCCTATCAATCATTGGATTTATTATTTATTTTGCCACAAAACACTTTAATTTAAATAATTTACATTTATCTTCTATTGAGGCAAAATCAAATTTAATCATCAGCGTATCAATTTTAAATTTAATCATTACTTTTTTTATTTTTTATAAATTTTTTGAGATAATAAGTCAAAATTTTATATATATTTTAACATTAGATTTATACTTTTATCTTTCAATCACAAACATTATACACTCTTGCCGAGTTTCACTAACAAAGCATAAAATAGAAAATCTAACATTATGCAATAAAACAATCCTAAGTATGTACGATGAAACACGTGCTTTCAAGCATGATTTTCACAATATCATCCAAGCCATTGGAGGATATATTTGGACAAGCGATTTAGATGGCTTAAAAAAATATTATAAAGAAGTTTCAAAAGATTGCCACAACACGAATAATCTTTCAAAATTAAACCCAACCGTTATCAATAATCCTGCAATCTATAACATTTTAGCTGATAAATACTATATTGCATCAAATAACAATATACAATTCAACCTTGATGTTATGTTAGACTTAAACAACCTAAACATGAAAATTTATGAACTTACCAGAATTCTTGGCATATTACTTGATAATGCAATCGAAGCTTCTAAAGAATGTACCGAAAAAAATATCAATATTTCCTTTAAACAAGACAAATATAAGCAAATTCTCATTATTGAAAACACCTATAATGACAAACAATTATCCATTGAAAAAATATTCGAAAAAGATTATACAACAAAACCAAACAACACTGGCTTAGGTTTGTGGGAAGTTAGAAAAATTTTAAATAAAAACTCAAACCTTAATTTACATACAAGTAAAAATAATGACTATTTCTCCCAACAATTAGAAATTTATACAGCTTAAATACTTCCAAATTACAAGAAAACCTGCAGCAATTATCAATCACTACAGGTTTTCTATTCTTTCATGCAAACATAAAAATAATTTTGCGATCACAGCAGATTTATTGTCCTATTTTCTATTCCTTTCAATTATTCAAAAGCCTCTTATTAAATTTTATAAAATAGCTTCTCTACACGCCTCACACAAAACAGGTCTCTCCTCATCTTTTCCCACTGTTGTCGAATACTTCCAACATCTCTCACACTTCTCTCCATCTGCCTTCTGCACTTCAACTCCAATACCAACCTCTTCATCTTGATTTCTCCTATTTTCACTCACTTCCAACTGAGAAACCATACAAATTTCCTTCAGCAATTCCACTTTATCCTTAATAAAATCATACTCCTCTGCTTCCGCATACAAAATCACTTTTGCCTCCAATGACAAGCCAATTTCCTTCTCTGTTCGTGCCTTCTCAAGCTTTTTTGCAACCGCTTCTTTTATTTTTATCAATCTTCCCCACTTCAATTCCAACGCCTCATTCTCAAACTTTGCATTAATTTTAGGATAGTCATTCAACATCACACTTTCCGTATTCTCCCCAGCCCTATGAGGCATATATTTCCAAATTTCCTCTGCTGTAAAACACGTCATCGGTGCTAAAATTCGTACCAAAGCAGACAAAATTTCATACATCGCCGTCTGAGCCGCTCTTCTTTCCACAGAATCTGCACGATATGTGTATAATCGATCTTTAATAATATCCAAATAAAACGAACTCATATCCACCACACAGAACTGATTCAAAGCACGATACGCAATATGAAAATCATACGTATCATACGCCTTTGTACAATCTTTAATCAAACGATTTAGCTTTGTTAATGCCCACTTATCAATCTCCGTCAACTTTTCATATGGAACTGGATGATTCACATCAAAATCAAAAATATTACCCAAAATATAGCGTGCCGTATTTCTAATTTTACGATAAACCTCTGTCACCTGTTTAATAATATCTTTCGAAACACTAATATCCGATTTATAATCCGAAGCCAAAACCCACAATCTCAAAACATCTGCACCTGAAGTTTTAATCACATCTTGTGGATCAATTCCATTTCCAATCGACTTCGACATCTTCCTTCCCTTTTCATCCACCGTATAACCATGTGTCAAAACCTCTTTATACGGTGCCTTTCCCTTTGTTGCAACAGACGTCAAAATCGAAGATTGAAACCACCCACGATATTGGTCACTTCCCTCCAAATACAAATTTGCTTCTGGCAAACCACGCTCTGCCAAAACCGACTCATGTGTCGAACCAGAATCAAACCACACATCCATAATATCCGTCTCTTTCACAAATTCCGTACAACCACATGCACACTTTGCTCCCTCTGGCATCAACTCCTCAACCGTCATATCAAACCAAGCATTAGATCCCTTTTCCGCAAATATCTTCTGCACTTTTTCAAGTGAATCAGGCGTCACATACTCTTTTTCACAATCCTTACAATAAAACACTGGAATTGGAACCCCCCACGTACGCTGACGCGAAATACACCAATCATTTCGATCCTCCACCATTTTCGTAATTCTCTCTTCGCCCCAAGCAGGATACCATTTTACGCCCTTAATCGCCTCCAACGTCTCCTTTCGAAAGCCATCAACAGACGCAAACCATTGACTCGTAGCACGGAAAATAACTGGCTTTTTACATCTCCAGCAATGTGGATACGAATGGTTCACTTTCTCACTCGCCAACAACAAACCATTTTCCTCCAACCACGCAACAATCGTTTTATTCGATTTCGCATAATATTGTCCCGAAAACGGACCAGCCTCCGCCGTCTGATGGCCTTTACTATCCACACAAACTACGATTTCCAAACCATTTTTCAAACCACACAAATAATCTTCCTTACCATACCCCGGTGCCGTATGCACAGCCCCTGTACCAGTCTCTAATTCCACCAAAATCGTATCATCCGAACCCAACACAACTCTTGAATCTCTCTCCAAAAATGGATGCTTACAAATTACGCCTTCTAACTCTTTTCCCTCAAACTCCTGAACAGTCTTATAATTCTCAATTCCAGCAATCGTCATCACTTTTTCAACCAATTCACTCGCCACAAGAACCTTCTCATTTCCGATATCCACCAAACTATACTTAAAATCGCCACCAAGCGTAATTCCCATATTACCTGGAAGCGTCCAAGGCGTTGTTGTCCAAATCACGATAAACGTATCTTTTTTCTCAAACTTTCCCTTCGCATCCTTCACTGGAAATTTCACATATGCCGTCATCGAATCCACATCTTTATACTCAATCTCCGCCTCTGCCAATGCCGTCTCACAATCCGTACACCAATACACAGGCTTCAAACCTTTATAAATATAGCCCTTCTTAAACATATCTCCAAAAACGCCAATTTGTTTTGCCTCCATCTCTGGTTGATACGTAATATACGGATTTTCCCAATCCGCCAAGACACCCAAACGTTTAAATCCTTCAATCTGTTTATCCTTATATTCACTTGTAAACTGTTTACACGTATCCCTAAACTTCGAAACAGGAATTTCATCTCGATTTAGACCCAATTTCTCAATCGCCTTCTTCTCAGTTGGCATTCCATGTGTATCAAAACCCGGAATATAAGGCGTATAAAAACCTTGCAAATTCTTATAACGCACAATTGTATCCTTCAAAATCTTATTCAAAGCATGCCCCAAATGAATCTCCCCATTCGCATATGGAGGGCCATCATGTAGCACAAACGGCGTCTTCCCCTTATTCTTCTCAAGCATTTTCTCATACAACCCCTTCTCAAAAACGCCCTCCAACGTCTTAGGCTCATTCTCCGGCAAATTTCCCCTCATCGGAAAATCCGTCTTTGGCAAATTCAACGTTTTACCATAATCCACTTTTTCCTCACTCATACCAATTCCTCCTTTAAATTTTATCATTTTATTATCTTAATATTACTATTATAGTCATAATATTTTATCATAATTTTATCTTTTTGCTTTAGTAAATACACCTATATCAGCGGGCGATTAATAATCGCCCCTACAGTACCCACTCGCGTGATTAACGCGCGGCCACACAGCAGCTATCCTCCACCCAATCTGGCAAACCAATGCCTCACCGGCTGAGGTGCTGGGGTCAAGGGGCCAGCGTCCCTTGCGGGGATTCTTAAGGGGCAGAGCCCTTTAAGGCCCCATTTACTATCCCCAAAAAAACAAAAACAGCATCTCATCCAATCTCAGGACGAAATACTGTTACTCCGCGGTACCACCCAAATTAAAAATCTCAAAAATTTCTCACTCAATTCCTTTAACGCAAGACACACGAACCAGCCTACTCAATCCCTACAATTTCAGCCAATCAACTCCAAGGTGATAACACACAACCTATTTCCTTACCAAACTCCCACCAACCATTCGGCTCTCTAAAAGCTTTACTATTGTGCATCCTGTCCTCTTCCTAGTTTTTTATTTATTATAAGATATATATCACAAATCCCCCCTCCTGTCAATCCATTATCCCAAAAAATTAGGGCACCCGCATAAAAAATGTCAAGACAAAAACAAAAAAATAGTATATAATT
>CAOJGX010000065.1 GCA_948435735.1 uncultured Clostridium sp. | reverse complement strand
GTTTGATTAGGTTTTTCATTCGATTTTTTATTAAATTTTTTATGCGGGTGCCCTAACATTTTTTGTAAATTTTCTTTCATTGAACAGAATTATTATATTCACTCAGCCATTTTTTAAAATATATTCTTCCACTTCAGTTCATTTTTCTCCTCAATATGCTCTAACATAAACTTCAATTCCGCAATATTTTCTAGCACTTTTTCTGTCTCATTTGTCTCAAAATTTGACTCTATTATCACAATATCATTACTTACTTTTTCTAATTCATTATGCTCCACAAACAATGCCAACTGTTCGCTTTCTTCTTTCCATCTTTCTTCCAAATCATAAAATTCCTGTTCTGCCTCTGTCTCACTATTTTCCTTGATTTTATTTTCAATACTAACAATGCCATCCCTCATCCAATTGACTGCTTCCTTTAGATTTTTACTTGTAATGTGGTCAATATAAAACACAATCATTAATATTATAATGATAATTGCATATTCTCTCAAAAATCTCATTTTTACTTCTCCTCTTTACGTTGGCAAAAAATGCTTCCATTTCCACTTAATACTACTACCAATGCCTCTTCTGGTCGCATATGAAATTTGGCGACTTGTTTTTTTAGCCAATTGTAATCTTTGCCTAGTTTTACCAAATTATCCGTCAAAATCTTCCCATCAATGACCAAATCATACGACATTCCAACATATTCAGGCTCCATTCCGAAATCTTCTGGCGTTGTTCCTCTTTTATTGGGTTTTGGAATGACCGTAATTTGACCACTTGTTTCTAAAATGGCATATTCTACATCTTCTAAATTATATGCCCCATTGACACGCAGTCTTGCTTCAAGTTCTGTAATGGTAAAATTTTCTTTTCGCATTGCCTTTTCATCGATTCGACCACGAAAAATTAAAATTCTCGGCTTCCCACAAATCACTTCTCGAATTCGGATACTTTTTAAATTGATAATCGAAATCACAATGTGCATCATAAGTAAGCCCAAAATGGGAATAATACCATATAAAATTGGAATTCCTGTTTCCGACATGGGTGTTGTTGCCAAATCGGCAATCATAATGGAAATTACTAGTTCAAATGGTTGTAATTGGCTAATTTCTCGTTTTCCCATAAAACGCATGACGATTAATACTAAAAGATATAAAAAAATTGTCCTAACTAAAATCAGTATCATTTTTTTCACAAAAACCCTTCTTGAAAATTTTATATGAATATTTTTCGCAAAAATTCTCAAAATATACTTATATAATATTTATTTTCATGTTTGAAATAAATATTTTATTGAAATCATTTAGTCGTAAATAACGATTAATTTTTCTTAAGAGGAGGTTCAAAATGGAGAACAATCATGCACAGTCTAGCAATACAACCATGGGAGCCGTAGGTCAAGTAATCGGTAGATTTATAGTAGCAGCCATTATCCTTGGAATTACTGCATTTTTCACACCAAACTTCACGATTAATAATGTGTGGTCTTTAGGTGTTGCAGCAATTGTTTTAAGTGTTATGGATTATTTAATTGTAAAATTTACAGGTTTACACGCAATGGCTTTTGGTAAAGGTTTTGTTGGATTTGTATTAGCTGTTGTTACATTATATGTAACACAATTTTTAGTTGCTGGTTACTCAATTACATGGATGGCAGCCATTATTGGTGCTTTGATTTATGGTGTAATTGATTATATATTGCCTGGTGAACAGGGTGTATAGTAATTAGTAAAAAAATAACATAGATGGCTTTGTAAGCTATCTATGTTATTTTTGAGTTTATTTTCTAATTTTTCAATAAGACAAATCAATCATACAAAATGCAGTAAAATCAATTGAGAGCAGATTTTGAGGCATTTGTCAATTGACAATTTTACATAAATATGGTATACTATAAGGTAGGGCTTTTTTTATGAAAAATAGATAGTGATTTACGCTAAAAAACTAATATTAAAACTAATATTAAAAATAATCTTGACATATACTAATATAGATGTTATAATAACATTAACTACAAATTCAAATGAAGTCGAAAAATGAATTTGTTCTAAGAGATGTTGTCAGCATCTCTTTTTTGTAATCTTTATTCAAAATATCTCATAAAAATTCTTAAATACATACCCCTGCTCTCTCAAATACGCAATCACAGATGGCAAAGTCTCAAGCGTATACGACTTATCACTCGCATCGTGCATTAAAACAATAATGCTTCCATCTCCTTGCATGGTTTCTTGCAAACAGCCCATCAATTCTTCAGGCGTGGTTTTTCCTTCCGCATCACCAGTCAAACAATTCCAATTGGTATAATTGACACCATAATTATGCAATAAATCTTTTGCCTGTGCTTTTATATCCGCATATCTTCCGCCGCTCGAGCCACCCGGGAAACGGAACAAATACGTATTATACTCTGAATTTCCCAAAGCATTTCGAATCGCATTTTCGCATTTTATATACTCCTCAAAAACTGTATCTGGCGATTGATAAATCTGTGAATATTGATGTGAATAGCCATGATTTGCAATATAATGACCTTCTTCTTGCTCTCTTTTAAGCAAATCCGGATTTAATTCCACTCTACTTCCCAACACAAAAAACGTAGCTGGCACATTTTCTTGTTTCAAAACATCCAAAATCTGTGGCGTTATATTTTTAGAAGGGCCATCATCAAATGTAAGATAGGCCACTTTTTCCTCAGAATAGTAAATATTCGTAATTTGCTCTTGTGCATTTGGGTTTTGTTTTGGTACAAATTTTGTTTTGATTTCTTGCAAATTATGTTTTTGTATTTGAACATGTTGTTGCTTTTTAGGCTGTTTTTGGTTTTTATTTTGCGTTATAGCTTCTTTGGGTGTTTGTTCTAACTCTGTTTTGTTCTTATTTTGGTAGGATATCCAAATACTAATTTCCATAACAAAAAGGCAACATAAAATAATGATGCCACAGATAATTGCTTTTTTTCTTAAATGCGCTTTATTGATTTCTTTTAATTCTTCTACTTCTTCTTTTTCATCATCTATATCATATAACATTTTGTTTCTACCTCGTTATTATTATATTACATTTTTGCAAATTTTCAATACAAATTTTTAAAATTTAAACTTTTTTGTAAAAAAAAAAATTATTAGGGGTTGTCATTAACAAAAAATTGTGATAGTATTTATCTACATTAATTTAAAGGAGGTGAAAATATGGAAAAACTTGTAGAAGAACTAAAAGCATTTATTGTAGAAGAAAATAAAAAATTAAAAGATGACTTAAGACAAGAATTTAAACAAGATATGAATACTCTAAAACAAGAACTGAAACAAGATACTAATAATCTTAGGGAAGAACTAAAACAAGATACTAACAATCTTAGGGAAGAACTAAAACAAGATACTAACAATCTTAGGGAAGAATTAAAACAGGATATTAATGAACTTAGACAAGAAATGATTAACAGATTTTTTATATTCGAAACAGAGTTTGGCAGAAAAATTGATATTATGTACGACTACATGATGCTTCAAAGAGAGATTTATCAACAAAAATTTGAAACCCTTCGTGATTTAGACAAACGTATGGATATTGGTGAAATTCGAAATTTAGATTACGAAAAAAGAATCTCTATCTTAGAAAGAAAATAATCTAATTCTGATTATTGGACAAGCAAAGCAAAAGCGCCTATCTATTATTTTTACTTAGAAAAAGTAATAGATAGGCGCTTTTTATTTTGATTAAAATATTTTCTCAAATTTGTCTTTTTGAATCTCTTTTGGTACTTCAATTGGATATTCTCTTGTAAAACATCCTTCACAAAAACTCTTCATATTCGAATTTTCAGCAATTTTTCTTAAATTCTCCAAACTCAAATATTCCAAAGAATCCACCCCTATTTGCTGACGAATTTCCTCTATCGTTTTATGTCTTGCAAGCAAACCATCTTCATTGGTCACATCGGTTCCAAAATAGCACATGCCAATAAATGGTGGAGCCGCAATTCTTAAATGAATTTCCTTGACGCCTTCTCTTCTCAATAGTTGAACTAAACGCGTAATCGTTGTGCCTCTTACAATGGAATCATCAATTAAAATAATTCGTTTTCCTTTCACAGTTTGTTTTAGTGGATTTAACTTTAACACTACTTGTTTTTTTCTTTCACTTTGTGTTGATTGTATAAACGTTCTTCCAATATATTTACTTTTTACAAAAGCCATACCATACGGAATTTTAGAAGCTTTGGAATAACCAAGTGCTGCATCCAAACCAGAATCTGGAACACCTGCTACAAAATCTGCTTCTACTGGCGCTTGCATACTCAAATATTTTCCTGTTTCTTCTCGAAATTTATGAACACTATAGCCATCTACAATGGAATCTGGTCTTGAAAAATAAACATATTCAAAAATAAATAAAACGTCTTTTTCAGTGGTTCTAAAATTTTTGATAGAAACTTCATTATTATAAATGGTGACAACTTCACCTGGTTTGATATCTCTTTCAAATTTTGCCCCTAATATATCTAAGGCACAACTTTCTGAAGAAAATACATAATCCCCATCTAATTTTCCCATACACAAGGGTCTAAAACCATATGGATCACGTACTGCAATTAGCTTTTGAGAGCTCATAATCAATAGAGAATAGGCACCTTTGATGTATTTCATTGCATTAAATACAGCGTCTTCTATGGAATGTGTTTTTAGTCTTTCACGTGCGATGATGTAGGCAATCACTTCTGTATCACTTGTTGAATTGAAAATCGCCCCATTTTCCTCTAGTTCTGCACGTAATTCGGCAGTATTGGTTAAATTTCCATTATGGGCAATACACAAATTTCCTTTTTTATATCTTGAAAAAATAGGTTGTGCATTTTCTTTTCTAGGGCATCCTGTCGTTGAATAACGAACATGACCAATCCCTATTTTTCCTTTGGGTAAATCTCGAATCACAGAATTCGTAAATACGTCAGAAACAAGGCCTATGTCTTTATGACACGTAATAATACCACCATTATTAATCGCAATCCCACAAGATTCCTCGCCTCTGTGTTGCAAACTTGATAAACCAACACACAAAGGAAATACCAAGTCTTCCTCATGTTTCATCGAATATATCCCAAAAATTCCACATTCTTCTTTCATTTTTATTTCTCCAAAAAAATAATTTAGAAACCAAGCATCCCAAGTTTAGTTTCTAAATTAATTATACCTTTTTTTTTGTGATTCGTCAATACAAAATTCGACCTATTTTACCATATTATTCAAATAATTGACACCTTCTTCTTTATTTAAAACCTTCATGTTGAATTTTTCTCTTTCGAGTTTATGTAAAATTTCCATGGTATCATCTTCGGATTCCATATCAATCACAACTAGATTATTATAAAAATTACGTCCACAGGTTAATTCTCGAATATATTCCTCAATTCCATTTTCTACATTTTTTACGGTCATTACAAATTTTATGTTCTCTTCTAATTTCTTGTATGTATTAAAATTCACACAGTCTTGAATAACGCTAAATAAACCATAGATGCACAAAATCCAAATGATTAATTGTATCATAAAATCTAACATAATATCCACTCCTTTTGTATATATTATGTCAATTTATGAGGTTTGTGACAGTTGTTGGAAAAATATTTTTAAATTGGTGAAATCTGAGTTCGTGTAACGTTCATTTGGTGCCGTTGGCGTAATTATCTACAACTTTTTTGGCTCTCATAACGATTGATACAAATATCAATCAATTTATTAAAGTATATCATATTTTTTATAAATTACAACAAAATTATAACAAAATTTTCAGCAATTTTCCCTGAAAAAATCTAAAGGAAATAAATAAAAGGAAAA
>CAOJGX010000064.1 GCA_948435735.1 uncultured Clostridium sp. | reverse complement strand
GATTGGTGATAGAAGATGAGATTGGAAATCAATTTGTGTGGGTGCCAGTGGATGGGATTGATGTGAAGTATGAAAAGAATTTTAGCTATCCAAGTGATTTGGGGGCAGGTCAAAGCAATCTATCAGATGCAACGGATACGATCATATTAGAGGGAGTAACATATAGTTCGATTCCAATAGAAGAAGACAGACAAATAAAAAATTATGGAGGATTTTATGTAGCAAAATATGAAGCAGGCCTTCCAACAGAAACAACCGAACAAAGTGCTGCTATAAATAATGTATATACTGAAATTCCAGTTAGTAAGCTAGGCAGTAAAATATGGAATTTTATAGATTATACACATAGTTATGTGGCAGCCAATAAAATGATAAATAATAGCACAATTTATGGAAATAACAAGAGTGGATTAATGACAGGAACACAATGGGATACAATTATGAAATGGTATGAAAACGCAGGAATCGAAGTCAATCAAGCACAAGATTGGGGAACATATTATAATTTACCATATAATGGAACAGGCTT
Source organism: uncultured Clostridium sp. (assembly GCA_948435735.1). Classification (GTDB taxonomy): domain Bacteria; phylum Bacillota; class Clostridia; order TANB77; family CAG-508; genus Scatovivens. The sequence goes on along the minus strand of CAOJGX010000064.1, from coordinate 5,305 downwards.
ATATTTCACGTATAGTAATGCAGCAAGTGCATGGACAATGGGAGATTTTTCACATATAGCAGGTAAAGCACCATATCATTATCATGGTTCAGGTTTAAATAGTAATGGGATTAAGAAAAATATTGCAGATATAGGAGGAAACATGTGGGAATGGATAAGTGAAGGGTATGGGAATAATCGCATATTACGTGCTGGCGTTGTCCATAATACGACAACCAATTATCCAGCGTCTTATCGTATTAATAGAGAAGTTTATGCTACAAACTGGCATATGGGATTTCGTCCTGTACTTTATGTTCAGTAATAAATGATATCTTATAATTTGACATAATATAGAAAATATGATATAATAAAAGGTGGGGAACTTTTTGAATAATGTTCCAAAAGTCAATAAAAAATTACAAAAATAAAAAATAAATCGTATTTATTACAAAAAAATAGAAAAAACTATTGCAAAATAGTTTTTTTTATTGTATGATAAGAAAAAGGGTAAATTATACAAAGCTTGTATAATTTTACAAAAGAAAGGAGAAAAAAATATGGATGATGATACAATCAATGAGTTTGAAGACGAAGATTTAAGTAATATAATAATTTTAAGTGATGAAAATGGTGAGGATGTACAATTTGAATTTTTAGATTTAATTGAATATGATTCAGAAGAATATGTTGTTTTATTACCAGTCATAGAAGAAGACGAGGAAGATGATGGCGAAGTTGTTATCTTAAAAGTTGAAGATTCTGGTAATGAAGAAGAGGAATCATATGTAAGTGTTGATGACGAAGACGTATTAAACAAAGTTTTTGAAATTTTCAAAGAAAAATTTAAAGACGAATTTAACTTTACAGACGAAAATTAATGCAAAATGATAATCTAAAGAAGAACGAGAAACCATTTCTCGTTCTTTTTGGTGTTCAAAAAATAAAACAGGAAAGGCGGAATATAAAATGGAAGAAGAAGTTGTTTCAATGATTGAAAAAAGAAAATTTAATAATTTAAAAAAATATTTGCAAAGTGTTAATTCTGCCGATTTGCCGAGTTTATTTGATGAACTAAATGAAGAAAAACAGCTCATTGTTTATCGCTTATTAAGCAAAGAAAAAGCAGCTGAAGTATTTGCAGAATTAGACCCCGATGTACAAGAAAAATTAATCAATGGTTTCTCCGATAAAGAACTAAAAAATGTCATTGACGAATTATTCATGGACGATACGGTTGATTTGATTGAAGAAATGCCTTCTAATGTTGTCAAAAGGATTTTGAGAAACATTGATTCAAGTGACCGAAAAATTATCAATGAACTGTTAAACTACCCAGAAGATAGTGCAGGAAGTATCATGACAACGGAGTTTATTGATTTAAAAGAAAATATGACAGTCGAACAAGCTTTAGCCAAAATCAAAAGAATTGGTTTAGAAAAAGAAACCATTTACAATTGCTATGTCCTAAGCACTTCTCGAAAAGTAAGAGGAATCATTGATTTAAAATCCTTGGTGATTGCCGAAAAAGATACCATCATTAAAGACATCATGGAAACTAATGTCATAACCGTTACAACCCTAGAAGACCAAGAAGTTGTTACTAAAATGTTTGATAAATACAATTTTCTAGCCCTTCCAGTAGTTGACACAGAAAATCGCCTAGTTGGAATCATAACCATTGATGATGCCTTAGATGTTTTACAAGATGAGGTTTCTGAAGACTTTGAAAAAATGGCAGCCATCACGCCAAGTGAAGATTCCTATTTTAAAACCAGTGTATTTACACATGCCAAAAATAGAATCGTTTGGTTGCTTGTGTTAATGCTGTCTTCGATCGTAACAGGAGCCATTATCACAAAATATGAAACTGCGTTTGCAGCAGTTCCCGTTTTAGTTGCATTTATTCCGATGATTATGGGAACAACTGGAAATTGTGGCTCTCAAACTTCTACTTTAATTATACGCGGAATGTCCAATGACGAAGTCCAATTAAAGGATTATTTGAAAGCAGTTTGGAAAGAAGTTCGAGTTGCTATTTTAGTAGCTATTATGCTTGGAATTGCAAATGGTATTCGTATTATGATTCAGTATCAAGATTGGCAGCTTGCAGTAATTGTAGCGTTGTCTTTATTGGGAACGGTTGTACTTGCGAAATTTTTGGGTTGTACTTTGCCAATGCTTGCTAAAAAATTAAAAATTGACCCAGCCTTAATGGCCATGCCTGTGATTAACACGATTTCTGACATGTGTTCTGTTTTAATTTTCTTTAAAATTGCAATTGTTATCATGGGCTTAGATATTACAATATAATCTTAATTTTTTAGCTAAATTTAAGGTTCATAGTTTATCATTAAGCCATAAAGAAAAGAAGGAAGTTTGCGATGAAAATTTTAATTATAGAAGATGACAAAATTCTTTCTAGGACCATAGAACAATGCGTCAAAAACAATTATGATACAGATTGTGCTTATGACGGAGAAGAAGGGATTTTATATGCCAAACAAGGGATTTATGATGCCATTTTATTAGATATAATGATGCCGATTATGGATGGCTATGAAGTTTTACAAGAGCTCAGAAAAAACAAGATTTTTACACCAGTTCTTATATTAACAGCCAAAGATGCAATCGAAGATAAAGTCAGAGGTTTTCGTGTTGGAGCAGACGATTATTTGGTAAAGCCATTTAACAGGCAAGAATTACTAGCTAGATTAGAGGCTATCATTCGTAGAACGAAAGGAAATTATACTAATGAAAATATTTTACAATTCAAAGAATTAGAACTAGACTTAAACAGTAGAAAAGTCACAGCAAATGGCAAAGAATTAGTTTTGCAAGGCAAGCAATTTGATGTTTTGGAATATTTGTTAAATTCCCAAAATACCATTATAACCAAAGAACAGATTTTTGACAAAATTTGGGGCTTTAATTCTGAAACAAGTACCAATGTAATCGAAGTTTATGCGAGTGGTTTAAGGAAAGAATTAAAAAAGATTGGCTATGATCAATATTTCAAAACGGTTAGAGGTGTAGGTTATATTTGGTCAGAGTAGAGGGAGAAGATGGAGGAGCAAAAAGTATTAAAAAAGCAGTTTATTTTACATATTGTTTATAATATGGTAGCGTTTTCGGCTATTTTGCTGTGTTTTGGCGTTTTCATGTTTGGCATGGTGACAAAGCTTACTTTTTCTTCGGTGGATAAACAGCTAAGAGAAGGCAAGAGTCAACTGTTTCAGATAAATGACAAACTGGAGATTTTATATCGAATTTTTGATTTTGAAAATTTAGGAATATTAGATAATGGAATTCATCAATTTTCTGAGTATAATTTATCCAAAAGGTTGGATAATCCACAAATTATGCTGATTTTAAGAGATAAAAATGGGAAAATTTTAAACGCAGATGAGTTAGGCAGAATGGGAGAATATTTGGCTAATATTGAATTTGAGAGGGAAAACTTAGATAAAATTTATCAATTAAAATTAGGTGACAAATATAATTATAGATGCTTAAATTTTATGATGAATTCCTCAGAAACGGCACAAGATCGATATATACAATTGTTAATTAATATTGATAGCGAAATTGGGTTGATGAGTAATTATTTGAGGATTATTTTGTATGCTGTTATGTTAGGGATTTTACTTTCTGGAATTGCCAGCTTTATTTTATCTTCTAAAACGCTAAGACCAATTCAAGAAACCCTACAAAAACAAATAGAGTTTGTCCAAAATGCTTCTCACGAATTGCGAACCCCACTTACGATTATTCAAGCGAAGCAAGAGTTATTATTACAAGAACCAAATGCGAAAATTATTGACCAATCAGAAAACATCGTACTTACCTTAAATGAAACCAAGCGTTTATCCAAACTCACGAAAGATTTAATGATTTTGGTGCGAGGCTCTCATTTTAAGTTGCAAAAAGAAGATGTCAATCTAGACGAATTTTTGAAAACGGTTGTTACACCATATATAGATATTGCTACAGCACAAAACAAAAAAATGGTGCTAAATTTGAATTTTCATAAAGATATTAGTATGGATACCAATAAAATCCATCAATTATTAGTGATTTTATTAGACAATGCAATCAAATATACAGAAGAGCGGAGATACCATTGAAGTAAATACATATTACAAAGATAATAAATGTATGCTTGAAGTAGCAGATACAGGGATTGGAATTAGTGATGAAGGTTTAAGCAGAATATTTGATCGATTTTATCGAGAAGATAAAGCCAGAAGTAGAGAAACAGGTGGAAGTGGTTTAGGGCTTTCGATTGCCACAATGATTGTAAAGGCTCATAATGGAACGATAAAAGCTTTTCATAATGAGCCGAAAGGGACGATTTTTGTTGTGAGATTGAATCGATAAAGAGGATGGTTCTCATTAATTAACATAATGAGAACATGTTTCATACTATATAATATAGGAGGCCAAAAAAGTGGAAAATATATTATACAGTATAGGAGGGATACTCATACCATTTTTGGGAACATCATTAGGAAGTAGCATGGTATTTTTTATGAAAAAGGATATGAGTAGCAATTTAAAAAAGTTGATTGTAGGATTTGCAGCAGGTGTTATGATGGCAGCAAGTGTATGGTCACTTATTTTACCATCGGTGGAGATGGCTGAAAATCAAGGTGTCATTTCATGGATACCAGCGGCAGTGGGATTTGCTTTAGGCGTTATATTTTTGTTAGGTATCAACAGAATTGCAAGAAGATTAGAGGAAAGTGAAAATGGGAAAAAACTCAATATGCTGACTTTTTCCGTGACCCTACATAATATTCCAGAAGGAATGGCAGTAGGAGTTTGCTTTGCAGGATTTTTATCAGGAAATGCAGGAATTGCTTTGTTAGAAGCCATTGTACTTAGTATTGGAATTGCGATTCAGAATATTCCAGAAGGTGGAGTTCAAATTAGACAGCGTAGAAAATCGATACGTTTGGAAGGATAATTTGAATTCATTTTAGTAAAATAGATTGTAGTTTGAACAGTATAGAGATATGCTGTTTTTTTGGGAAAATTCAATCAAAAGGGAAGAAGTTTCCGAATGTTCATTTTGTTGTGGTTGTATTTGGAACGAGAATGAGATTATTTTGAATTTTATTGATATTTAATATAATTTGTTGTATAAATTTAAAATATACAGTATAATGGACTACATGTTCATTATACGAGTAATTTATCGGTAAGATTACCAGCTGTTATGTAAGGTAAAATATGGCAAATTCAGCTGTACGGGTTTGACATTTTATGTTAACTTTAGAGTAAACCCCCGGTTATACCGGGGGCGTTAAAAAACTTATAGTTA
>CAOJGX010000063.1 GCA_948435735.1 uncultured Clostridium sp. | reverse complement strand
TGATTTATATCAAGGACTTTAAGAAATGAAAAATAAATTTCATTCCTTAAACCTGTTTTTTGAGAGTTGTCAATTGACAATTTTACATAAATATGATATAATTAAAGTTAAGGGATATCTTTTTGATATTCCTTATTTTTTTAAAAGGCCACGACAAACGGTTGTTTCAAAATAAAAGTATATGATTAAAAGGGAGAACTATATGATTTATTTAAAAACGTTTCAATTAAGCAATACTAGATTGCCAAATTCCAATATATATCCATACAATGTGCTGAAAAATAAAGAACCAGATATCTTTGTTTTTGATAATATTACAGTTTTATATGGCAATAATGGTTCTGGAAAATCAACGATTTTGAATTTGATGGCACATAAATTGAATTTGAAGGGAAAAGAGGCAAATCAGTCAGTGGTTGGAGAAGCTCCTTATTTTGAAGAATTTGTACAAAGGTGTGAGTATTCGCTTAGAGAAGATGAGTTAGGAAAAGTAATTAGAAAAATTCCTGAAAATAGTCGATATATCAAAAGCGAAGAAATTTTGTATGAAATCCGAAAAATTCAGCAAGAGGCTGTTTTAGAAGAAAGTATTGAGAGTAATTTAGCCAGAGAAAGAGGTTTGCAAAATGCGAGAGAATTTTTGAGAACCAAGGAAGGGGCAAAACAGTTTGCGAGATTTCAGTTTTCTCGGAGACAAATATTCCAATGGAGAAACCACGATGCAAATTTTGTCGGATAATATTTTGCCGGATCAGTTGTATTTATTAGATGAGCCAGAAGTATCACTTTCGCCACAGAATCAAGTAAAATTGGCAAATGAGTTAAATGAAATGGCGCGCTATTTGGGAGTACAATTGATTATTGCAACACATTCGCCCTTTATGTTGGGAATTTTGGAGGCAAAGATTTATAATTTAGATACAAAAAATTATCAAGTTCAGAAATGGACAGAACTTGATAATGTGCGTTATTTTTATGAGTTTTTTGAGAAGAGGAGAGGGGAGTTTTTGGAGTGATTTTTAATTTCTTTCAGACTCTTCAAATTTTTTTGATAATTCTTGAAGGGTTGTATAAAAGACTTCTTCATAATTCTTATTTTTCCAAGCTTCAGAAATTTTAGCTTCGGTTTTTCTTACGAAATCACCACTTTTAATGTATTCTTTGGTTACTTTTTCAATATCTCCTTGAATCCCTAAATCTTGTGTTGTAATAGGTAAGCCTATCGTTTCCGTTAGATATTTGAAAACGCCAATGTAATCCGTATACTCAAATTCTTTCAATAATTCATTTGGCATAATATAGTCTGGTATGAAGTATTCGTCTTCATCTAAATCTTCTAATTTGACTAAAGGAGCTAAAGGATTATCGAATTGAGAAAGATAAGGAACTCTTCGAAAGGCATGCCTTTTGTTTATTTTGATAATATAAATACTTCCATTTTGTAAACCATTTTCCGTTTTTACTTCGTTTGCAAAATGAGTTGTGAACGGCAATTTTGTTGTAGCAGAAATAAAATATCCTTTTCCGTCAATAGAATGTTTTTCTAATAGATGATCAGGAGATAATTTTTGAAGTTTACAGTAGGTTTCTAAATTCATTTTATTTTTACAATAAGGATAAGAAAAGAATCCACTCAGTTGACCTGCTTCTGCACCTCTTAACAAATAAATGAAGTCATCTTTGACAAATTTTGAATTTGGCATAATTGTATTTTTAAAGAAAAGATTTTCACTTCTTTTTGGATATTCATTTTGTTTAAGAATTTCAGTAACACGATTTTGTAATTCATGGCTAGATTTATTTTGAGAAAAAGTTAAAGTTCTTCTAAACAAAGCCTCAATGTCTTTTGGATTTTCAAAATTTGCTGGTTGTTGTTCCATATATTGTTCATTCCACTTTTCAAATAATTCTGTCAAACCCTCATAAATAAAATCTAAGGCATCTGTATCAACATTTTTGTTTTTTAAGTTGCCCTTTTTTAGATCTTGAAATAATGTTTCTATGGCAATATCTTTTTTTGTGATATTCTGATAAATATAATTTTCTAAATCTTGTAATTCTTTTGCAGATAAATTATTTAAATTCATAATTTACTCCTTAATTAATTATTATCTTTCTGTCAAACTATTTTGATTTTCCAAAGAAATTCCAAGCTGATTCGAGAATTCCTCAATTTGAGTTAATCGATTACGAGTAGAATCATAATCTGCTTTTATATACAATCGATTAGCTCTATCTAATTCCTCTTCAGCAAGTGCACTGACTACATCAGCTAATTTTTCGATTGATTCAACAGTTGTTGTTTCATCCGGATTATGACTTCCGCCACTGTTATCACAGAAAATAAGAAGGGTTCGTGCATTTGGATTTTTGGTTAAAGTTGCTAAGTCATGTCCAGCCCATGATTTTAGAATTTTGTATTTGATTTTCTTGGCTTCACAAATCTGAGAGGCAGATTCAATTAAGTCAGAATTGGTTTGATATGGTTTTCCTTTTGCTGTGATGTTCATATAAATGTTACAGTTCGTTTTATGTACAATATCTTTGGCAGTTTCAAAAATCATTTCACTCGATAGTTCTGGTGTTAATCCAATTTGCTGGCGAACATCAAGAAATAGTCCAAGGTTTGACTTATTTGCTTCTTCTATCGGAGAAGTTATTTTTTCAAACTGTACATTACCTAATTTGCTAGCATCTTTTTGAGCGGAGAAAAATTGTGAAATACTTTGCTTAGAAGCTTCAGGATTAATGGCAAAAGTGATGTCACAACAATCGTTAATTTGATTAGAGCCACATTTTGTTGTACAAGTTTCTAGAAATTGTACATCTGGATTGTCAGAAAGAAGATGAATGAATTTTGCGGCACCATAAACGGCGTCTTTTCTTTTATCCATTGGAGTTGCTCCAGAATGATTTCTTTCTCCAATTGCACGAAAAGTTACGATTTTTTTCCCTTGTAAATCTTTTTGTGAGTAGTTATTTTTAATGGAAAACTCAGGGAAAGTAACACGATATTTTTGTGAATTTTCTGGTTCTTTTGCACTTTCTGTCAAATCACAAATAAATTTAGAAGCAGTTTGGATATCGGAAACATCAGCTTTTAGACGATAAGGTGCTGTGATTGAGGTACAAAGTCCGATATTTTTGCCACTTTCACGCAAAACGTCTGCTTGTTCAATATGACCTTCTAAAGCAGTTACAATTTCATCTTGTTCTAATACTCTGTCGACTTCGATTAACGGTTTTAAGCTAGCTTCTTTGACTTGTTTAAATAATTCCATTTTATACTGAGCAATACATTCTCTTAAAGAAAGACCATCGCGAGAGATGATGCTATCAAAGTCTAAGTTATCACCACGTAAATATTTGCTTCCTAAGCAAGCTTTTCCCTTAAAACGAGTAGATTCCTCACAAGCATAAATCACTGCTTTATAATTAACAGCATTTTGTTTGCCACTGTTGATAATATTTTCTGCTGTTTTTAAGGCAGCATATACGCCAAGCGGCCCATCGAATTGACCACCATCATCGACAGAATCGGTATGAGAGCCACAAATAATGCTTTTATTAGGAAATAGTTTTCCTGGAATTGTACCACAAATATTACCTATCTCATCAATGGTAACTTTCATGCCTAATTCTTGCATTGCTTTGATACAGGTTACTTTGTATTTTACGTCTTCTAAGGTAAAACCGTTTCTGTTAATTGGTTTTTGGACAGGTTTGTCATTTGTATCAATTTCAAAAAAATCATGAAGCTTAATCATTTTATTAATTCTCCTTTTCTTTTTTCTTTTTCTTACTTGCAGTTTTTGTCTTTTGTGGCTGGTTCATATAGAAAATTTTAGTAGAGATATTTCTACAATTTGCAGCAGCAATGGCAGTAAATAGAGAAGTATCTTCTAAATTTACAATATTAGATTCAGTTGCTTCTAAATAATTCATACAGGTTTCTATGAGCGTGCGAAAGGCAAAATCATATAAATTGCTGTAAAAATCAAGTGTTTCTGCAATAGTGTTTTTCTGCAGTTTTTTATCAATCATGACTTTGATGTTGGCAATTGGCATAACTTGCTTTAAACTGCATATAATCACTAAATAAGCTAAATGCTCACGGGAATATTTTTTCTTGACAGGTGCTGGCATCATGCCTAATTTTACGTAATTATTAATCATGGAAGGTGTAATAAGCTTGGTTTCTTGTGTTGAAGTGTCAGATAGATATTTTTCCATTAAGGCGATGACTTGATCCATATATAGGTCAATTTCTGGCAAATCTGACCATTTTGGTATGGAATGATGTGGTATATTTGAAATAATAGCTAAGTCTTGTTTGTGTTTATCCATGATAAAATTTTTCCTTTCGAATATAATAATTCATAGTATAACATAATACAAATAAAATTTCAAGAAAAGATTGACATTATATTTACCATGACATATAATAGTTTTGGAAACTAGATAACAGAAAGGGAGATAAATGAAAAGTACAGAATATTTTTATGATAATCCAAAATTTAATCATATAAAAGAATTAATGCAGGTTTCGATTCAGAAATATCCTCAAAATGTTGCGTTTATCTTAAAAAATAAACAGGGAAAAGAAGTAGAATATAAACATATAACATATCAGGAATTTGGGGAACAAATAAAAGATTTAGGGACAGGACTGTTTGAATTAGGTCTGAGAGGAAAGAGAGTGGCGATTATTGGAAAAAATCGATATGAATGGGCACTTAGTTATGTTGCTGTTTTATTAGGAGATATGACCGTGGTTCCGCTCGATAAAGGGTTAACAGATATAGAAATTCGTAATTCACTTATACAGAGTAAAGCAGACTGTGTTATTTTTGAAGAAAAATATTTTGAGATTGTAAACCAGCTAAAAGAAGAAGCGCAAATCCCATTGGCAGAACTAATTTGTATGGATAAAATGGATGGTGTAAAAAGTGTTGAAGATGTAATCGCTCTTGGAAAAAAAGGAGATCAAAAGGCCTATATGGATTGTGAAATCAGTTCAGATGAAATGCGCATCTTATTATTTACTTCTGGAACGACTTCCAATTCAAAAGGAGTTATGCTGACACATAGAAATATTACAGAAAATATCTATTCAATGCAATGTGTGGAAACATTTTTGCCAACGGATGTGAATTTGGCATTTTTGCCCTATCACCATACCTTTGGCTCGACTGGTCAATTGGTGATGTTGGCAAATGGAATTGCGACAGCGTTTCCAGATGGATTAAGATATATTGCAGAAAATTTTAAGGAATATAAAGTTTCGCTGTTTGTTGGAGTTCCGCTTTTAATTGAGGCGATTTATGGGAAAATAGAGAAAGCAATTGAAAAACAGGGAAAAGCAAAATTGATTAATGGTGTGAAGAAAATAAGCAATTTTCTATTAAAATTTGGGATTGATATACGAAGAAAAGTATTTAGGCAAATTATTGACCAATTAGGTGGAAATATGCGCTTGATTATCAGTGGAGCGGCTGGCCTTGATCGAACGGTAGCAAAAGGTCTCAACGAATTCGGAATTCGTGTTATTCAAGGCTATGGTTTGACAGAAACGTCACCTGTAATAGCTGCGGAAAATGATAAATATATCAAATATGGTTCGGTTGGTTTTCCGATGAAAAATGTGACGGTTGAAATTGTCAATAAAGACGAAAATGGAATAGGAGAACTGAAGGTAAAAGGACCGAATGTCATGTTAGGCTATTATGAAAATGAAGAAGCAACAAAGGAAGTTTTGAAGGATGGCTGGTTTTATACAGGCGATTTAGGATATATGGATGAGGAAGGATTTATTTTTATTACAGGAAGAAAGAAAAATGTGATTGTTTTGAAAAATGGCAAAAAGGTTTTTCCAGAGGAATTAGAAGAATTAGTAAATAAAATTGAGGTTGTGAAGGAATCTATGGTATTTGGCTTGCCAAAAGAGGATGATGTGGATGTTTCTGTAAAGATACAGTATGATGAAGAAATCCGAAAAGAAAAATATGCGGATTTGACGGATGAGGAGTTTGAAAAGGCAGTGTGGAAGCAGATAAAAGAAATTAATCAAGAAATGCCGAAGTATAAATATATGAAGCACATGATACTGACAACAGAGGAGTTTATTAAGACGACGACTGCAAAAATAAAGAGATTTGAGGAAATGAAAAGGATTATGGAGAAAGAACGAGTGGAAGAAAAATAACATTTTGTCCTTAAACTTTTATTATAGCATATTTTTCAGAAAATGTAAACTTGACATAATTTGTAAAATGTGATATAATTAAAGATAGGGCATAGTATCGGAAATAATTTGAGGTTATTTCCGTTTTTTTTATTATAATATTACAATTTGGTTACATTTAAAAAAGTTATTGCTAAATAAAAAGGAATTAGATATAATACGTTAGTAAGGCAATTCTCAATTGACCACTCACATAAACAAAGGAGAAAGATTCTATGGAAAAATGGCTAAAAGCGTTGCAGGAGTACACACACACA
>CAOJGX010000062.1 GCA_948435735.1 uncultured Clostridium sp. | reverse complement strand
GCTAAAAATCATATTTTTTCTCACATATCTCAATTTTTTCAGGGAAAATTGCTGCCAACGCTTCTAGCTTCTTGACATTTTTATGTAAATATGATATAATGAAATTAGGATTTTTATATTTATTTTAATGTTCTGAATTCATGTTGTAAACCATGAAAATCAAGATTTTTATTATGATTTGTCTCTTCCGATTACTTTAGAAAATGAGAAAAATAGTGTTTTTGAGCGGAAGTATTTTGGTTGATCAAAAGTTTGAAAATCTGAAATTTATGAGAGACTTTTGATTTTTGTCGAACGATTTTTTAAGTAAAAATTGTGTAAATATTGACTTTTAACAGTAAATATTGTATAATAAAAACAAGATATGACAATTCCACAAACGTGGTTGCCACTTGAGAGAATAATACACATCTGTCACGGCAAAGCAACGATGTGTATTGTTTTATTTTATGCCCTTATTCATCCAGTATACTACTATAATTGCTATAAGGCTCAAGTTTATAGTTAGGGAAATCCCTAATATGTAAATTAATATTAGTATAAAATCCATAAACACCACCTCCATTCTCATAGCAACCGCTATGTATGTCGGTGACAATCACATCTGCTTAATTATCATATTCTTGTTACCCGTTATTTTATAACGGCAAATTACATTTGTCTACTCTTTCTTGACGTCAAATTTCGACAAAAAAAGGATATAGCTTTTTATTCTCTTTTAAACTTACTCCTATTTAAACTATAAACCCCTCAGGGCAAACGCATAAAAATTTGCAAAGCATTGAAAATACAGAATTTATATATTTTTGTAATTTTTATGTTAAATTCATATTTCTGTTGAGACTATAAGGATTAAAATACCTTGACATTTTTATGCGGCCGCCCTAACCAACGCTTCTAGCTTCTTGACAATTTTATGTAAATATGATATAATAAAATTAGGATTTTTATATTTATTTTAATGTTCTGGCTTGCTAGAACTGGCTTGGAGATATAATATGAAAATCAGAAACTTACCATTCCCCTCTTGGGGCAAAACTAGAAAAGGAGGTCTTTTTATGAAAAAGACAACAAAGCTTATTGCCATCCTTATGGCAATTATGACACTCGTAAACCTCACCCCTGCTGTTGCTAAAGCCGCAGCAAATCCGCCATATTGCCGGATAAGTTATGACAGCAGTCTAGGTTGTAATACCGTGAAGTATTATGCCTACGACAAAAGTGGCGTTGCTCGCTATGACGCTAGCCGGCTAATAAAGTTTTATGACGGAAAAATATTGCTTGGTACAAGTAATACTGTTGTAACTTCTAAACATAAGGCTGGCACAAATCCAGCTTGGATTTTAGATGGAAGTTACTTAGTCTGGCAGGAAACGGATGAAAGTTTTCATGCCCATAAGTATGCTACTGGAGAAAATATCAAATTAGCTGATAAAATATTAGCCATTGGTATCAATTCCGACAGTATGGCAGAAACTGTGACCTTGGCTGATGGAAAATCCGTCAAAATTAGCACATTGATTTCCGAATCAACTTCAACACCCCAAAAACCGACCCAGACACCATCTACTCCTTCATCTGTTCCTAAAACAAATAAAAAAATTAAGGAATGGACTGACAGTCTGGGGCGTGAGCATTTTAAGTTTGGGAAAAATGAACTGATTGTCGATGGGAAAAATATCTTTTTCAATAATTTCAAAATCTCAGAGCTTTGTAACTCTGGTGTGAAATTCATTGGAATTGACAGTTCCTATTACGTTTATCTGTATGAGGACGCTTCAGACAGTTATTACCAATTTTCTCCGAAGAACATTTTTGTTCCCAAAAAAATTAGTTTTCCTAAAAAGGGAAAACTGCTATCCGTCATAAATGATAGTAATGGTTTTCTGAAGAAAATTGTAACAACAAGTGGCACTTTTAGCATTAAAGAACTTACTAAACCAGCCACTTGGAAACCACCAATCAGCTATGCAATTAATAAGGCAAATTACTGTACTTATTATATTGCCAAAACAACCAAGTCATACACACTTAAGCGAAAAGGCTCAAGCCTGTATCTTGGTAAAAAGCTGATTGCTAGAGGAATTAGCAAAGGTAGTAATGCCTTCGGATTTAAAGGCAAGAATCTTTATTATGCAAAGAATGGTAAGATTCAAGAAGCTAAAATTTCTAATCCGAAAAAGGCTCATGTCGTCAAAGGTGCCAAAAAAATCACCTTTTCTAAAAAAAATGGCCAGGTGATTCTTAAAAAATAATCTCCAAGCGAATTTTCCCCCGCAAAACGCAACTTGTTTCGCGGGGGCTTTTCCATTCTTTCTATCATTCCTTTACCACTCTTCTTTTCTACAATCTCATCTGTCTCAATAGCAAACACTTATCCCAACAACTTAATTTCAACATTATTTGCCTTAAACTTACCTGTTTCTTTATCTTTTACAAATTCAATAAAGGATTTATCTAATGTTGTTGAATTTTGCTTTAGGTCTGTTGTGAAATAAATTTTTACTTTATCAAGCATTAGATTATTGGCTACAATTTGCTTTAAGGTTTCAACCATGTGTTTATCATCTTCGCAGACTAAGATTAATTGTGGCATGATTTCAAATCCTGAATCAAATGGTACAAAATTGTCATAGAAATCTTTGAATAATCGCATTCTATCTACAAATTTTTCTTCCCATCCTAATTCTCTTCTTACGACTTCAAAAAGCAAACTAATCGATTTACTTGCCTTAGTAATTTTAACTTCTGCATGTGTTTTAATTGTTTTTCCAGCCATTTTTGCGGTGATTTGTGGTTTTACTTTGTACGTATCAAAATTTTTGGCTTTTCTCATGTAGGCAATAATCACCTGATTTCCGTGCCAATCTCTTTTTGAACATTGGTACTGGTTTTGTGTTGTCTGTTGGTTGCCATTTGCATTCGGCTTCTTTGGAATTTAGTAAATATTTTCCCATTTTTTCTAGGCAATACACACGATAAATTCCTTTTCCTTCTTCTGATATAAAGAAATATCTGGTTAATATTTTGGATTTTATCATTTGCTCTAATTTAATGTTTAACTTGTCTTGAGATTTTATCTCAACACCTTTTTGTAATAACATGAAGTAAATTTGCCTTGATGTCATAAATTCAAATTCATTGACTAAGTCAAGAATTTCAAAATGAATGTCGTTAATGTGACCCAAATTAATCTTGTGTATAATTTGACTTATGGAAACATAACCATCTTTTCCATCAAATTTTTTGATTTCTCCTTCTCTAATTGCGAATGGAGAAATGGTAGTTTTAATATTTTCATCATCTACCATAAAAACACGCCTCCTTTAGACTATTAATAATTTTATTTTCTTTTTATCTTTGATGATTTTCTTAATATAGACTTTTACTTTTTGTCCATATCGAAAACCATCTTTATATTCAGCGAGCCCAACCAGATTTGGTTTTAACTCGATAAAAAGACCATTTTTGTATTGGTCGGCTTCTTTTACTGTGCCAGCCACAATCATTTTTTCTTGAAAATCTTGTATATTATCTTCCCAATTTCCCAAAAGTTCCTTGTAGGATAATACAATTCTATTATTTTCTTTATCAATTGATTTTATCATAACTTTTATTTTTTGGCCAACAAAAAAACGTTCTTCTGGCGATTTTATTCTTGAAACAGAAATATCTTCAATATGTAAAAGGCCCGTAATACCGCTTCCAATGTCAATAAAAGCACCAAATCTTCGGATATTTTTTACCATGCCGATTCACAATCATCCCTGGCTCTAAATCATTTTTTACCCAATTTAAGGCTTCTTTTCCGGACTTCTTTTCGTGATAATAATAATCGGTTTTCGTCAAATATTTCTTTTACTTTAAATTGCACAAATTGACCTACTTTATTTTTGCAAATGCTTTGTTTTGTTAGACCAAAATCATCTTTATTTAAAATATCCATTTCATTTCTTGGAATGACACCAATGATATTTTTTCCTAATTGAATTTGCAAATTATAATTTTCATCACATTTTTCTACCAATCCTTGTAGAATGGTTCCACTTTGTTTGGCTGTCTGCAACTCCATTAGATTAAACTCTTCTTTTGTATTCTTCCAACCCTCTGGAATGAATTTTTGATATTCCATTTTTTTCTCCTCGTTTGTGTTTTTGGTTTTGTTTTTTCTTGTGTATTCCTACAGTTTAAATTTTTGAATTTCGGATTCTTTAAGATATCGCCAAGTTCCTATTTTTAAATCTTTGACGTGCAAATCTTCGATTTTACTACGATGTAAAGCAACTACTTTTTTTCCAATTGCTTCACACATTTTTCTAATCTGCCTATTTTTCCCTTCATGAATAACAATCTCTAGTCTTGCTATATTTTTTTCTTCATCTATTTTAAGAATTTTTACTTTCGCTGGTCTTGTCACATAATCTTCAATTTTCACACCTTTTCTTAATTTTTCTACCTCTTCTTGTGTGACTTTTCCAATCACTGTGACATGATACGTTTTGGTAATTTCATGTTTCGGATGAGTTAACTGGTACACAAAATCGCCGTCATTTGTCAGAATTAAAGCACCTGAAGTATACATATCCAAACGACCAACTGGAACGATTCTTTCTGGAATTTTGACTAAATCTAAAACACTTTCCCTGCCAAACTGATCTTTCACCGTTGTTACCACTCCAATTGGTTTGTTCAGCAATATATAAACCAATTTCTTTGAAGTGTTTTTTATTTTTTTTCCATTATATGCAATTTCATCTACTTCTGGATTGATTTTGACACCAAGTTCTGTTACAATTTTGCCATTTACACTTACTTTACCTTGCAAAATTAATTCCTCACACTTGCGTCTTGAAGCAATTCCATTTGTGGCAAGAAACTTTTGTAGTCTGATTGGTTCCATTTTGTCCCTTTCTTTGTACCTTTGTATTGTACTTTTTATTATATTATCATATCGTTTTTCTAAATTCAACTATTTTGTGAGATTTCTAATTTTCTTCCTGCAACTTGTGTAACACATCTTCAAAATAAGCTGGCAAAGGAGCTTCTAACGTCATCCACTTTCCACTTACTGGATGAGCAAATTCTAATTTACTACTGTGCAACATCTGCCCCTCAACTCCAAATGGATTTTTTCCATTGGAATACACATAATCCCCCACAACTGGATAACCAATTTCTGCTAAATGCACTCTAATTTGATGAGTCCTTCCTGTTTCTATGACAACTTCTAGCAATGTAAAATTCTCAAATTTGTCCTTTACTGTAATATGCGTTACAGCCCTTTTTCCCCTTTTGGAAACTGCCATTTTCGTTCTTTCTTTATCACTACGAGCAATTGGCATATCAATCGTTGCCTTATTTTCCTTAATTCTTCCTCGTACTAACGCAATATATGTTTTCTTTACTTCATGATTTTTAATTTGTTCACTCATATTCACATGCGCTTTATCATTTTTGGCAACAATCAATAAACCTGATGTATCTTTATCAAGCCTATGCACAATGCCTGGTCTAATTTCTCCTCCAATTCCAGAAAGACTGTCTTTGCAATGTGCCATTACAGCATTGACAAGCGTACCATTCGGATTGCCATTTCCCGGATGGACCACCAAACCTTTTTGTTTATTTACGACTAAAATATCGTTATCTTCGTATACAATATCAAGTGGAATATTTTCTGCCTTTAATTCAATTTCCTTTGGTTCCTCTTCAAAAATCGTAATCTCGTCATTGAGTTCTGTTTTGTAAGATGGTTTGACAGTTTTTCCCTTGACTAAAATCTTTTCTTGTTCTATTAATCTCTGAATTGTCACCCTAGATAATTGGGGTTCCTTTTGCGAAATGGCTTTGTCAAGTCGCATTCCTGTTAATTCTGAATTAATTAAATATTTTTTGACCTTCATTTTTTATTCCTTTTCATCCCATTTTCCTTTTGTATTATCTTTTGTAAACAGTATTTTTAATAAATAAATTGGCAAAACAATCATTCTTCGGATTCTAGTTGGTTGCAGAATAAGTCTCCATAGCCATTCCATCCCACACTTTTGTATCCATTTTGGTGCTCTTTTGACGTTTCCCGCTTCGTAATCAAACGTTCCACCTTGGCCAGCTGCTACATCCACTTGTAATTCGTGCTTGTGTTGATCAATCCATTTTTCTTGTGCTGGTGCTCCCATTGCTACAAATAATACATTGGGTTTTAGAAAATTAATTTCCTCTATTACTTTTTCTTCTTGTGATTTATCCTCAAAATAGCCTTGGTGACACCCTACTATATTAACCTCTGGATACATTTTTTTTACGTTTTCCATTGCTCTTTCAGCAGTATTTTTTTTACCACCAAGAAAATAGAATGTCCAACCTTTCTTTTGACCGATTTCTAATACTTTTCGGAAATATGCTTGCCCCGGAATTCTTTGTTTTAAAGGATTTTTCTGCAGTTTCGCTGCAATTTCAACTCCTATACTATCTGGTGTTGCTAATTGGGCAGAATTTAGAATGTGAAAAAATTCTGCATCCTTTTGTGCCTTCATAATAAATTCTACATTGGGTGCTACAATTAATTCGCAAGTCTTATGA
>CAOJGX010000061.1 GCA_948435735.1 uncultured Clostridium sp. | reverse complement strand
GGTGAGCGACTTCTTAAACAAAATTAAGGAGTCGATTTTTTATGAGTAAAAAAGAACAAGAAATCTATTCAAAACAAGCTACATCAGGGGAAGTGCAAAATTACTCCTTAACCGGATACTCTAATAGCCGGTTAAGTGTACATATTTGGGACACCCCCCATCCAAATTTAAGCTTTGATGCTATGACAATAGTTGGAAATCTAAACAAAAATAATGCACAAAAGCTATCTGAATTTATGAGTTTGGAACCACAAATACGACTTTGGGATATCCTTCAAACAAAATTCAAAGCTAAGGCACTTCGAGAAAAAGTTTATATTGAATATGACAAAATAAAAGCAGATAGTTGGGATAGACGTAATATGCGTGTTGAATTTAATCCTAATAAACTTTCATATGATGAGATGTTATGGTTAAAACAAAACATTATTGATTACATGGAAGATGACGGTTTTACAAGATTAGATTTAGCTTTTGATTTTGAAGATGATCTAAGTGACTACTATGCTATGTCAGATAAGTCACTTAAAAAAACAATATTTTATGGTCGTAGTGGTAAACCAGAAACGAAATATTTTGGTGTAAGAGATAGTGATAGATTTATTAGAATTTATAATAAAAAACAAGAACGTAAAGATAACGCAGATGTTGAAATTATTTCTGAACATTTATGGCGTATAGAAATTGAATTGAAAAGAGATATGGTAGATTACTGGAATGATTGTTTTAACGATTTACATATCTTGAAACCAGATTATTCAACGATTGAAAAAACTTCAGACCGTCATACAATTATGGCTTTATTATTTGATGAAAGTGAATGGGGGAAGTTAGAACGTAAAAAGAAATATAGAATGCGTAAACTTATGTCTGAAATTTCTCCAATTGACTTAACTGAATTAATGAAGTCGACTTTAAAAGAGAATGAAAAACAGTTACAAAAACAGATTGATTTTTGGCAGCGTAAATTTAAATTTTGGGATTGAATTATATTTTATATACATAGTTGAAAGGATGATATAATGTGAAAAAAATTATATTAGCTCTATCAGTCTTTGGTTTGTTAGTGTTTTTAGCAGGTTGTAGTAATGGCTCAGAAGATCAAGATGAGGATAGTTCTGGCGATAATAGCAAACTAGAAAATAAAGACAGCAAAAAACAAAGTAGTAGTGAAGAGGAAAGTAATAAATCGAATAGTGATAATGATTTAGAAAATAGCAATAAACAAGATAATGAACAAAGTAATAATAAAAAACGCGAGAAAGAAAGTAATAGTAATAATGAGAGTCAGCAAACTACTGATAAGAATAAAAGTTATTTAGATAATTTCAACTCGGAAGAAATTGAATATGCACGTGTCTGGTACCAATTAATATCTACTAGAAATGATTTAAAAGGAATTAAAAATGTATATGTTACAAAAATACCAAAAGGATCAAAAGTAAATCCGCAAGCTGAAAATAGTGCAGTTTATAAAACAGATGTTGTGAAATTAGAAGCTCCTATGAAAGCTGGCGGGTCAATAACATATAGTAGTAATGGTAATGGTACAATTAATGTTTATAATAATGTTCCTTATAAATGGGAGAGTCCACAAAATAGTGATTATAGTCAGATGGATAAAATAACGGAAAAAGCAATTGAGGATAACGTTGAAAAAATTTACATTAAACCTAACGACAATAAACAAGTAGCTAAATTAGCGAATAAAATTAAGTATAGTGAGTAGAAAGTATTAAAAATTAAATAATACTTTCTATGTTTAGCAATCACCATTTTTGATTGCTTTGGTTTTGGACTTCTGATTTTCAGAAGTCCAATTTTGCATGCAAAATTTAGCCTCGCAGAGCATACGGTTTAACGACTTATTGAAAATAAGTCTAGTGTGTTATACTTTAATAAATAAAGATGGCAACTAAACAATAATTAAGGAGTGAAAAACATATGTCACATTCGATTATTAGAATTGCTAAAGTGAAATCAAAAGTTAATTCAACAGGTATACAAAAACATATACAAAGAGAAAATGAAAATTATGAAAATGTAGATATAGATTTAGAAAAAACACACATGAATTATGATTTGGTTAATGACGATAAAATAAACTTGAATGACGAGATTGAAAAGAAGATTGCAGAAAATTATCAAGGAAAACGAAAAATTAGAACAGACGCGATAAAACATGTTGACGGTTTGATAACATCAGACAATGAATTTTTTAAAGATAAGTCACAAGACGAAATAAGGGCCTTTTTTGAGCATTCTAAAGAATTTATAGAGAATGAGTACGGAAAAGATAATTTGCTTTATGCGACCGTTCATTTGGACGAGAAAACACCACATATGCATTTTGGTATTGTACCGATAACGCAGGACGGAAGATTAAGTGCTAAAGAAGTGATAGGTAATAAAAAGGCTTTAACTGAATTTCAAGATAGATTCAATGAGCATGTGAATGATAAGGGTTATGACTTGGAACGTGGAGAGCCGAAACATAAAACACAAAGAAAACATGTTGAAGTACAGCGCTACAAAGAAAAAACAAAAGTCTATGAAAGAAGCTATGAACATGTTTTGGAAAATTACAAAAAGCTTGTTAGTAACACTGATAGGGTCTTAGAACAGAAAAAGAAAGCAGAAAGAGATAATCAAAGATTACTGGATCAAATGCGTGAGTTGGAAGAAGAAAGGGACGTAGAACGGGCAAAATTGGACGAAATAAGAGCGAAACAGGAAAAACAAGAACGAGAGTACCAAAAACTTATAGATGTCCTTAAAACGCCTATAAACGTTGAATATGAGTATGAATATAAAAAGCCTAGTCTTTTTAGTGAAGAACGCTATACAACGGATAATGTGATTGTTTCAAAAGAGTTGTTAGATAAAATTGATAAGCAAGCTAAAGTTGGTCAGAAGATTGGTAAAGCATATTACGAATTGAAAAATGATTTAAAAGTGCCACAATATCAAGAAAAGATACAACAGCAGCAAGCAGAAATTAATAAAAAGGCTAGAGTGATTAATAAGCAAAATGAAATTATAAAAGCAGAACGTGAAGCGCATGAAGAAACAAAACGAAAGTTAAGTACTAACAGACATGTACTTGGACTTGCGAAAGAATTGTTTGGTTTTGTTAAAACGGTTGTAGGTCAAGAGGTTTATCATAAAGCGATAGATAAAATTGATAGTTACTTACAAAACAACAACATGGAAAACAAGGAAGTTGCAAGAACACTAATGACGACAGATGAAAATGATAAAAATTTCTTTGAAGAAAAGGATAAAAAGCTAGAACGAAAGTTATTCCAACAAGAACTTAAACAAATGCAGGCAATGGATAAAAATAAAGGTTTGGACCGAGGTTTTGAAAGATAAAGAGATGAATATAAGATATCTGATCTTTTATGCCGAGAAAACTTTTTGGTTTGAAAAATGAAATGTGATAGCTAACTTGTTAGCGAGTTGGTTGGACTTGAATTGGGATTAATCCCAAGAAAGTACCAACTCAACATCACATGGAATTGTAGGTTCAAGCCAAAAAGGAAATTGGAATAAATATTAAGTATATAGTCTTTTATAGTTTTTTCTTTTCTGTGAATATGATTATTAGAATTATGGGTATTGTGATTGTTTTTATCAAACTTAATAAGAGTTCTAATTGTGATTTTTTCTTTTTGCTAGGGGCTTTTTGTTTTTTTTATTTCTTTGTTTATATTTATAAACAATTTGAAAAATTACTGCTACAAGTATAGCTAAGAATTTAAGTTCATTCGGGAGAAGAATTAATAAGATTAACCCGATGATGAAGAAAGGGATAGCTAGAGTGATATATTCTTTTAAATCTTTCATAATTTCACCTCATAGGTAAGTATGGTTTTAGTATATATTAAAAAAGGTCAATAAAGAATATGTGATTTTGTTAATATTAGGAAATGTGAAAAAAAGGGGGGTTACTACGACCCCCCTTTTAAGTGCCGAGTGCCAAATTGCTTTATAACATGTCTTTGTTCTTACTCTCACAAGGGATTAAGCCTTGTTAAATCTAAGGGACATTTTAGGGACATTTTAGGGACATTTTGAGTTATTGTATAGAAATCTCTAGACATGTATGTATAAATGGAATAAAATAAACTTATTAATAGTTAGAAATGGGGAGTAAAAATGGTTCGTACAAAAGTAGGTATAACTTTAACTGAAGATACTTTGAAAAGACTTGAAGAAATTGCAGAACAAATGGGCTTAAGTAAGTCCCAGGCTATTTCTATGTTGATTAATAACGAGTATTTAAGTAAGTATCAAAGCGAAGATAAAATATTTAAGGCATAAAAAAAGACTTGATCTAATTAGGAACTAATTAGACCAAGCCTTTTGTTAGTGTTATATTAATAACAAAATAAAAAAAGAAGTCGCTCACGCCCTGACCAAAGTTTGTGAACGACAAAATCGTAATAAAATATAAGAATTATGTTTTATTAATTTGTATATCTAGATATTAAACGATTTAAGTTTATTCTTCAAGATATATATTTGGGTGAGCGACTTCTTAAACAAAATTAAGGAGTCGATTTTTTATGAGTAAAAAAGAGCGAGAAATCTTTTTAAATCAAAGCACAGAACACGAAAATACAATTTTTTCTAAAACCGGCCTCTCTAATAGCCGGTTAAGTGTTCCGATTTGGGACACCCCTCAACCAAAATTAAGTTTTGATGCTATGACAATTGTTGGAAATCTTAATAAAAACAATGCTCAAAAACTAGCTGATTTTATGAGTGTAGAGACCCAAATAAGACTATGGGATATGCTTCAAACAAAATTTAAAGCTAAAGCACTTGAAGAAAAAGTCTATATTGAATATGACAAAATAAAAGCAGATAGTTGGGATAGGCGTAATATGCGTGTTGAATTTAATCCTAATAAACTTACACATAAAGAAATGCTTTGGTTAAAACAAAACATTATCGATTACATGGAAGATGACGGATTTACACGTTTAGATTTAGCTTTTGATTTTGAAGATGATTTGAGCGATTACTATGCAATGACTGATAAAGCAGTTAAGAAAACTATTTTTTATGGTCGTAACGGTAAATCAGAAACGAAATATTTCGGTGTTCGTGACAGTGATAGATTTATTAGAATTTATAATAAAAAACAGGAACGTAAGGATAACGCAGACATTGAAATTATTTCAGAACATTTATGGCGTGTAGAAATTGAATTGAAAAGAGATATGGTTGATTACTGGAATGATTGTTTTAATGATTTACATATTTTAAAACCAGACTATTCGATAATTGAAAAAGCTCCAGACCGTCATACAATTATGGCTTTGTTATTTGATGAGAGTGAATGGGGAAAATTAGAACGTAAAAAGAAATATAGAATGAAAAAATTGATGACTGAAATTTCTCCAATTGATTTAACTGATTTAATGAAATCGACTTTAAAAGCGAACGAAAAACAATTGCAAAAACAGATTGACTTTTGGCAGCAAGATTTTAGATTTTGGAAGAAAAAATAAAAAAACCATCATAATGATGGCTTTTTTATTTTATAATTGCCCATATTTTGCTGTGCATTGAGTGTCTTTAGCTACCATAGTAGCTGCTATTCCAGCCAAATTACCTTTAACTCCAATTCCAAGAAGTTTTTTAGTAATTCCTGGAACATTTTTTTCCTTTACCAAATTCATAAGTGTAGCTAATGTATTAGTTGAAAGTAGTTCTCCATAATCTTTAGTCATTTCTGAGTAGAAGCAGTCAGTTAAGTTATCATAATTGTCACCTACTGCTCGAGTAGAAGTATTGTTTGCATCATTTCTATCTATCTCACTTTGTAGAGTTTGAAAAGCTTCTGGTACATAGCCATAGCGTTCTTTTGCTTTTTCTTCGTTGACTTCCACTGCCGCACCATTATCGTCTAATACAATAATATTATTATAAATATAATCTAATTCTGTTTGAATTTCTTCTTCATTTAGCTGACTAATATCTTGGTCAGCTATATTATTTGTTTTTGTATTTGCGCTAGCATTTTGTGGTAAAAATGTAAGTGATGTACTGACTAAGAATAGAAAAGTTACAATACTTATTAAAACAGTTTTCTTTTTTATTTTTTGCATGTGAAACTCCCTTTCTTTTATATTAAAATATGTAATGTAATAAATTTAACTTAACAAACAAATTGTGAGAAATAAAGGTGGTATTAAAAATTAATAATAAGATTAAAAAAATTATTGAACTATTAAGTTATTTCTTCGCTGTTTTTGGAATAACAATTTTAGTTAAATATATTTTTAATAACGATTCAATAGACATAGTCGAATCATTAATATTTTCTGTTGTATTTACAGCTTTAATGTTGGGAACTGTTAATTTAAAAAACAAACACGATGAATGATTTTTGGTGGCTAGCAATTAGCCACTTATTTTTTGCGTTAGCAAAAACATAAAGGGTATGGGATATAATCCCATCAAGCCGGTATATTCAGAATGAAGTGGCTAGAATATACAACGCTTGCCAAACCACATTATTACTTGATATTTTGTTGATCATCCTATAATCTACAAACATAGATAGTAATAAATTTCGAAGAAACGTGGTGGGATTGAATGAGTGAGCATGATAATAATTTGGCTAGCGATTTGTCTGTTGGGGGAAACCATAAACCCAACC
>CAOJGX010000060.1 GCA_948435735.1 uncultured Clostridium sp. | reverse complement strand
AGCTAAAAATCATATTTTTTCTCACATATCTCAATTTTTTCAGGGAAAATTGCTGATATTTTTAGCAAAAGATTGACTTTTTCAAACTTTTTTAGTATATTTAAAGTATCTTAATTTGAGGGGGAAAAATTATGAATGATTTAATGTCATTACTTTTTGAAACAAATGCATTTAAAATATGTGAAGAGAATAAACCGTTTTGGTATACCTCAGGAAAAATCGGACCTTACTTTATTAATACCCATTTTCTTTACGGAAGTACAGAAGACGCGCAAGAATTTCTTGATTTTATTGACTTGCAATTAGAAACTGTACCAAAAGATTTAATCCCAGCTAACCTTTTTGAAAAAGTCTTAAAGCAATACGAAAATAACAAAATATACAAAACTGTAATAGACACTTTAAAAGATTTTATAACTTCAAAAATTGATTTGTCAATCGTTGATTATATATCTGGTGGTGAAAGACGTGATTGGTTTTTTTCAATTATGCTAGCTTATCTTTTGGGAAAGCCTCATATTACTATTTATAAAGATTTATCTACAGTTGTTAGTACTTGCGATTTCGAAGAAGCAACCCCAGTCACAAAACTAACTGGAAAACGTGTTTTACATATTACAGATTTAATAAACATCGTTTCAAGTTATCTTAGAGCATGGATTCCAGCCATCAAAGCCTTAGATGCAAATCTTGTAACAAGCGTAGCTGTTGTAGATAGAATGCAGGGTGGCTCTCAAACTTTAAATAATTTAGGCATACGTTCTTTAACTTTATTACAGGTAAACGATACATTATTCCAAAAAGCAAAAGAATTAAAGATTATCAATGATACACAATTTGACATGTTAAATAAATATGCTAAAAATCCAGACAACTGCATGCGAGAATTTTTAATCGAACATCCAGAATTCTTAGAAAACGCACTTAACTCAAGTGATGCTAAAACAGCAAAAAGAGCAAAGCTTTGCAAAGAACAAAATTTATATAATTTATAACATTAAATTTGAAAAGGAAAGGCCTGCAACCTTTCCTTTTCTTATATGGTTTAAATTGTCTGCTGAATCTGTAACTCTCCAATCTCCTTGGCACGATTGGCCTCATCATAATAGACTACCATATATTTATTCTCAATTTTCTCAAGCTTAAACTCTCCAACTGTTTTACCACTTTCTTCCTCACCTTTTAATTTCTCCACATTAATTACATAAACATCCTTTTGGAAATTTCCAGCAGCATCATAAGTTTCTTCAATCATCAAGTTTTGCTTCAAAAATTCAATCACCACTTCACTATTATACAATTCCGAAATATTGCGATTACTCGCTTTTGCCTCGTTATTCAGTTCAATAAACTTTTGTGTAACAACATAATTAATTTTCTCTAAAACATCTTCTTTGCTATATTCTGTTTCCACTTCTGCGACTCTATCTAAAACGCCATTTTTGCCTACAATCTTATTAATCAAAACACCCGCAACTGCAATCACAAAAATGATAACTAATACTAAAACTTGATACGCAAGTCCATTTTCTTTTCCCATTTGTAAAGCCCTTTCTTATTTCGACTTAGAATATTCCAACAATCTCCCCATTATCATCCACATAAATCGCTTCTGCTGCGGGAACTCGTGGAAGACCTGGCATGGTAAATATTTTACCAGTTTTTACAACCACAAATTCAGCACCTGTTTTTAAAATAACTTCACTGACATGAATTTTAAATGGTGAACTACATTGCAAATTTTTTGCATCATCTGAGAAAGAATATTGTGTTTTTGCAAGGCAAACTGGAAACTCTTGATATCCCAATTTTTCAATATTTTCAATCTCTTTTAACGCCTCTTCTGTATATTCTACGCCTTCTGCACCATAAACTTTTGTTGCAATTTTTTCGATTTTTGTTTTAATCGAATCTTGCTCCTCATACACAAATCTAATATTTTCTTTTTCTGCTATTTTCATAACTTTTTGAGCCAAGTCAATCGCACCTGCACCACCTTTTGCCCAAACTTCTGCTAAACTTAACTCAACACCTGCTTCTCTCAATTTCTGGGTCAAAAATTCAATTTCTCTATCCGTATCAGAAGCAAATTTATTAATCGCAACAACCACATTAATTCCATACTGATTTTTGATATTATCCACATGTTTTAATAAGTTTTCAATACCATTTTCCAAAGCTTCTATATTCTCTGAAGTACACTCTTTCACATCCAATCCGCCATGATATTTCAAAGCTTTCAAAGTTGCTACACAAACTGCCGCAGATGGTCTTAAACCAGATTTTCTACACTTAATATCAACAAATTTCTCTGCCCCTAAATCTGCTCCAAATCCTGCTTCTGTGACAACATAATCACCCAATTTTAATGCCATTTTAGTCGCTAATACACTATTGCAACCATGTGCAATATTCGCAAACGGCCCACCATGAATGAATGCTAAATTATGCTCTAACGTTTGTACAATATTTGGATTAATCGCATCTTTCATCAAGGCTGTAACAGCTCCTTGTGCTTTTAAATCACTTACTTTGATTGGTTCGTTTTCTTCATTAAAACCAATGGTTATATTACCAACTCTTCGTTCAAAATCTTTCAAATCATTTGACAAACATAAAATTGCCATAATTTCTGAAGCAACTGTGATATCAAATCCATCATTTCTTGGAACCATACTCTTTTCGCCAGAAAGACCAACTTGAATTTCACGCAAAGAACGATCGTTCAAATCCATACATCTTTTCCAAATGACTTTTTTGAATTTTAATTTATTACCAAAATATAAATGGTTATCTATCATAGCTGAAATTAAATTGTTGGCAGCTGTAATGCTATGTATATCCCCTGTAAAATGCAAGTTAATCTCGGCCATTGGTGCAACTTGGGCATATCCACCACCTGTTGCACCACCTTTCATACCGAAAACAGGTCCTAATGATGGTTCTCGTAAGGCTAATATCGAATTTTTACCAATTCGATTTAAACCATCCGATAACCCAATCGAAATCGTGGTTTTTCCTTCTCCAAGTGGCGTTGGATTGATAGAAGTCACTAAAATTAGTTTTCCATTATCACGATTTTGTAATGTTTTCATTAATTGGTTGTCTACTTTGGCTTTGTATTTTCCATATGGAATTAAATCCTCGTCTGGTATTCCAAATTTTTGTGCTACCTCGTTTATCTTGTCCAATTTTACACTTTTTGCAATTTCAATATCATTCATTATTTTTTCCTCCTTTTTATATAATTGCTCCTATTACTATACCTAATATAGCACCTACAAACACCTGAATTGGTGTGTGACCTAAAACTTCGACTAACTTTTCTTGAACCTCTAAAGTAGTAAGACCTGGCGTGTCTAATATTTTGTTTAATATTCTTGCTTGTTTGCCTGCGGCTCTTCTAACTCCTGCCGCATCATACATAACAACAAATGCCATAACCATAGATATCGCAAAAATTCCACTATCAAACCCATATTCTCTCCCAACACAAGTAGCCAGTGAACATACGACTGCTGAGTGGGAACTCGGCATTCCACCCGCGCCTACAATTCTTTTGACATCTAACCTTTTATTAATAATCAATTCTGTTAATACTTTAAAAGTCTGGATTAAAAACCACAATAAAAACGGAATATACACGCATTTATTATGTATTATTTCGTTAAAGATTTGCATATCATTTATCCTTCATCTTCGTCATTT
This sequence comes from uncultured Clostridium sp., assembly GCA_948435735.1. Classification (GTDB taxonomy): domain Bacteria; phylum Bacillota; class Clostridia; order TANB77; family CAG-508; genus Scatovivens. The sequence goes on along the minus strand of CAOJGX010000060.1, from coordinate 3,433 downwards.
TGGATGAAGTTTTCCTCCTTTATTTCATCATTTTCTCGAATTAATATTGCTATTTTCTTCTCTGCCTCATCAATTTGTTGGTTGCATTTTTTGGAAATGTTAATTCCCTCTTCAAATAATTTCATGGCCTCTTCCAACGAAATAGTTTCTTCCTTTTCTAACTGTGATGTAATCATATCTAATTTATTTAATAATTCTTCAAAGGTTTCTTGTTTGCTCACGAATTTTTCCCCCTCTTTTCTTCGTTTAATCTAATTCAACGGCTCCAGTTTCTAAATTTACTCTAAAATAATATTTTACAGTAGCAGTTGCTCTATCTTTTACTGCAACAACATATTCTCCATTTTCATTGATATAATCAAAAACGTAATCGACTGTATCATCTTTTCCCCATTTCTTTTTGACTAATTCGATTGCTTTTTGTTTTTGATCTGTGACTGCTGGTTTTGCTGGTGCTGAAGCTGGATTAGTAGTATTGGCAGAATTGGAAACATTTGTGTTTTCTGCCGTATTGGTAGTTTCATTTTCTGTTTGATTTTCTGGTACAATATTTTGTTCTGTATTATTTTCCTCATTAATAACATTTTCTGTTTGATTTTGTGGTACATTTATCGTATTTTGTGTACCATTTTTTTCAATTTTATTTTGGATATCATGAAGCATATAGAAAGTAACTCCAATCACAATGATACAAATAATTGGAATCCAAACTTTCAAATTTACTTTACTTTTTTTCTCTCTTCTTGCTCTACTCATAAAATTCACTCCTTCAAAATTCTAGATTATCTTTGCCTTGACTTCTCCGTCTTGAAACTTCAAATCAACTTCCATATCACTTTTCAGCTTCTCTGCTCGTGCCACTATTTCTCCATTGATTTCTGCGATACAATAGCCTCTAGACAGGGTTTTAAGGGGACTTAATGCATCTAACTTTGTTATTTTTTGTGAAAAATCCATTTTTAATTCTTTGATTTTTTTGTTCATTGCTTCTTCTATTTGTTGATTTAATCTATCTACTTGCAAGTAATACTGATTGATTTTTTGGAAAGGTTCTTTATATACAATAGAATTCATACACTTTTCTAATTGTAATCGCATTAACTGCGTTTTTCTTCTTAAAGAAAGTTTTAGTCTGTTTTCATAGCTATCCATTGTATTTTTCAAATCTTCCCTATCAGCAACCACTAATTCTGCTGCTGCTGACGGTGTTGGTGCTCGTAAATCAGCCACAAAATCAGCAATGGTAAAATCGGTCTCATGCCCAACACTTGATACAACTGGAAGTTCAGAAGCATAAATGGCTCGTGCAACAATTTCTTCATTAAATGGCCACAAATCCTCCAATGAACCACCACCTCTTGCTAAAATAATCACATCTGCCAATTTTTTCTCATTCATTAGTTGAATGGCTTTTACAATTTTCACAGCAGCACCCTCTCCTTGCACTGGTATTGGCAATAAACGAATATATACATTCGGATTTCTTCTTGTTGAAACATTGATGATATCGCGAATAACGGCTCCTGTATTGGAAGTTAAAACACCAATTATGTTTGGCATAAAGGGTATTTTCTTTTTGTGTGCTTCGTCAAATAACCCCTCTTGTTCGAGTTTTTCTTTTAATTGCTCATATTTAGCATATAAATTTCCAATGCCATCTTCTTGCATAGCTTGCACATATATTTGGTATACACCATCTCGTTCAAATACGCCAACACTGCCTAAAACATTAACTTTCATGCCATCTTTTGGAAGAAACGTCAAATGCGTGGTAGCATTTTTAAACATGACACATTTAATTAAAGCATTTTCATCTTTTAATGTAAAATACATGTGACCTGTGTAGTGATGCTTAAAATTTGAGATTTCTCCCGCCACATACACACTGTTCAAAAACTCATCACTCGCTACTTTATTTTTGACATACTGATTTAATTCAGTTACAGAAATTGGCTTAATTTTCATTTAATTTCCCTTTTCATTTTCTTTTTTATTTAAGTTTTTATCCTTTACAACACTTGCTAAAATTCCATTAATGAATACAGGGGCTGATTCATCTGAATATTTCTTAGCAAGCTCAACTACTTCATTAATAGCAACCTTATAAGGTAGTTCCTTATAAAGCATTTCATAAATCGCGATTTTCATTAAACTTAAATTAATTTTGGAAACACGATTTAAACTCCAATTTTCTTTTAAATTTTCTTCAATTAAAGCATTAATTTCTTTGCTATTGCTTGCCAAACCTTTTTGTATATCTTTTAAATATTGGATTACTTTTTCATCTGTTATTTCATTACTTTCAACAAAAATATCTACTTGCTCTAAACTCTCTTCTTTTTGCATTTCTAGTCCATAAACTAATTTAAAAGCGAGCTCTCTCATCGCTGACCTTTGCATCATTTCCTCCTAAAACTTGTCGATAAAATTTTTCAAATTTTCTTTTACATCTTCTTTATTTTTTTGAATGTAATTTCCTAAATAGATTCCACCTACTACCACAATAAAAGCAATTAACAATTTATATAATGCTGTGCTCAATAATACAATCGCAATTAGCGCACCAATGATGGCTCCTTTATATTTATCCCAGAAATCTTTAAAATTATTAGAATTATCCATTTCTCTCTTCCTTTCTTAAGTTTTGTGTTTATTCTTCTACTTCTGTTTCGTTTTCATTCGTAGATTCTGTTTCTTCTGCAGCTGGTAATCCTTTGATTTTTTTATTGGTAATATTTTTTACTTTTATATTCACTTGTTTTACTTGCAAATCTGCTGTTTTACTTAAGGCATCTTTAATTTTATCTTGAATTTGTGTGGATACATCTTTTATCATCATATCTTTGGATACTAACGTTGTTACATAAACAATTACATTATTATCTCTATCTAAAATTGTTCTACTCGAAATTGCTTCAATTCCTTGCACGTCTTTTACAACATTAGCAATTAAAGTTTCTAAACTTTCTTTGGAAATCACCAATTTCCCTGAATTATTTTCTAAAGTCACACCATTTCGACCATCATCTTGTGGTTTTGAACTAAAAAAGATACATTTCATTGCAAGTAATAAGGCAACAATTGCCACACCCAACGTAATTCTTACATTATATAGTAAAAATCCCATCATGCTTACTACAGTTCTTATTTCTATAAGCCCTAAAGCAACTAAAATACATACGATTGACAATATACTAATCATGATTGAAAATAATATCAAAGCTAACTTTTCTAAAAATTTCATTGATTTTTCCTCCGTTTATTCTTCTACATTTCCATTTGAATTTTCATTTACGTTCTCATTTGCGTTTTCTTTTTCTTCTAATTCTTTCTCTGTCATCTTATGAACGCCTTGCACATGAACATTTACCTCAAGCACTTTTAAATCTGTCATGGCTTCGACTGATTTTTTAATTCTGGTTTGAATTTCATA
>CAOJGX010000059.1 GCA_948435735.1 uncultured Clostridium sp. | reverse complement strand
CGGACGGAACGTCAGCGGCTTGTAATTGAAAAGATTGTGGAGCAGGCGCAGAAGGCTGATCTTTCGACGATCAACAAAATAATAGATAAGGTGTTCCCAACGATTAAGACAAGTTTCTCGGTAAAAGATATCATATATTATGCCAAGAGCTTTACGGAATACAAGCTGACGGAGAATTCAGGATTTCCGTTTGATAAGACGACGGATACGATTTCTGGTCTTGGAAGTATTGTTATTCCGGTCACGCTGGATACAAATGTAGTGAAGCTGCATGAATTTTTGTTTGACAGGAAGGATTATAATGTGTCTACTACGGTGGCAAATCTGAACAGTGCAATTGTAAGCCGTGTGGGACAGAGAACTGCAACCGATGATTCTACGCTGAAACAGCAGACGTATACTCCTACAAAAGAGGATCGGGAGCAGGAGCGGCAGACTGAGTATGTGAAGCCGAAGAAGACTACGACGACGGATAATAACAGCAATAACGATAATAGCAGCAATAAGAATAATAACAGTAATAACAACAATAGCAACAACAATAATTCTAATCAAAATTCAAACAATAATACAAATGGCAATACAAATTCAAATCAAACACCACCACCTAGCTCAAACCCAAGTGGTAACCCAAGCATTGTTGCAAGTACAACAAACAATAACGAAAATAATTCCATGAAAAAAGGAATCTTGCCAAAAGCAGGAGCTACCAATATCATATTGATAGTACTAGGTGGAGCCCTTATCTTAACAGCAATTTTCTATATTAAAATGAAAATAATTGATAAGAAAATGGGTTCAAAATAAAGAAAAAATAACACGAAATTACAAAGATTTCGTGTTATTTTTTAGTTTTTTAGGGACTTAAAAAGTTTTTCTTTTGTAATTGATATAAAAAATTTACATAACTTGACCTTTCAGTAAAAATATGGTATAATATAAATATAAACTGCGATAAGCAGAAAAAATTATTTCAATGAAAGGAGAAAGAAACATGAAAGACAAAGAGAGAAGACGGAGGTTATTGAAGAAAGCTGTTTTAATAGGAGGAGTATTATCTATTTTTTCTATGATTGGAAGTGTTATATATTATATACACTGCCAAAGAGTTAAAACAGAGATTCAGAAAATTAATGAAATTGTTTCTGAAACATTAGGAGTTGAACTGGAGCAGATGGAGATTGAAACAGACATCATAACCAATATAGTATTGAGCAGTAGTAACGAGTATGAGTCATTGGGGGGGCAGGTAGAGTATAAAAACTGTGGTCAGGCATTAATGAATTCATATAACTTTTCTGTAAAAGGTGATGAGATATTCTTTTTCATTCATTGCAAAACAGAAGCAAAGGAAGGCGATGATGCGGAGATTGGACTGAAAATATATGCCTTAGAGAAAATGGATTGTGATTCTATAAGAAAATCCATAGAAAAACCAATAGTTAGTATGAAATCTGACTATTGTATTTTAAATACTAAAGAATGTATAAATTCAAAAAAGCTCTATCTAGCAGAAATAAGCTATAAAGGAGCGCTGTCATATTTTTCTTTTAAATTGAAATAAATGATATTTAGGTGCCGCGTACAACTGCGTGGCACCGTTTTCGATTTAGATATTTTAAAGGTTTCGTGTTATTGTCAACAACTATTTAGATGTTTTTCTAAATAGTTGTTGACAATCCAAATCAAATATGTTATAATCTATTTAGAAATATTTCTAAATAATGAAAAAGAGGTGATAAAATGGGAATGTCAGAAACCTTAAAAGCAATCTCTGACCCAGCCAGAAGAGATATCCTAGAAATGCTAAAACAAGGGAAAAAATCGGCTGGGGAAATTGCAGAAAAGTTTAATTTAACCAATGCAACTGTGTCATATCATTTGTCACAGCTGAAAAAAGCAAATTTAATCAATGAAAATAAATACAAAAATTTTATTTATTATGAAATTAATACATCAGTATTTGAAGATGTATTAACTTGGATTTATGGATTAGGAGGGATAAAAAATGAAAAGAATTGATTGGAAAATGTTAAGTCTAACAATTGCAGTTTGCTTACTGCCAGTTTTGTTTGGGATATTTTTTTATGAAAAGATGCCAGAAATGATGCCAATCCATTTTAATATCAATAATGAGGTTGACAGATATGCACCAAAGAACTTTGCTTTATTTGGAATACCAATTTTGATGACAATGCTCCAAATATTTTGTTATATACTGAGTGATTGGAAAGGAAATCAGAACGATACAAAACCTAAATTTATTACTGTTGTAAAATGGATTATTCCAATTTTAAGTGTAGTAATATCGGTCATAATGATTGAAATAGCGTTAGGAAGCGATGTTGATGTACGAAAAAGTATAATACTTGTTTTAGGAATTATGTATATCGTAATGGGAAATTATTTTCCTAAAATGAGTTATGAGCAAATGAAAGGAAAAATACATCCCATGCCCAAAGATGAAAAAATGTATAGGAAAATGACAAGAATTTTAGGATATACATTTGTAATATTTGGTTTTGCTTTATTAGGAAGCATTTTTCTTGAGTCGATGGTTTCTTTCGGAATAATTATAACAATGATAGTTACGTTGTTATTGGAAACAGTTCTAATTTGTAGGAAAAACAAATAATAATAGTAAGAGAGAAAGACCTAAAATTTAGGTTTTTCTCTTGACCTATATTTAGTAAGGGGTATATAATAAAACAAAAGGATTAGGAATGCATCTAAAAACCGATATAACCCAAGACATACAAAATAGAAAAACGGATATATTAGATGATGTGATGCAAATAATTAGGGGGGAAGTATGCAAAAAGCAAAATTTAATATCCAAGGCATGACATGTAGCAGTTGTCAAGCACACGTACAAAAAGCAGTTGAAAAGTTAGAAGGGGTGCGAAATGTCAATGTCAATCTACTTTCTAATCATATGATGCTAGAATATGACGAAACTATCCAAAATCATGACAACATCATAAAAGCAGTCGTAGATGCTGGATACGGAGCAAGTATTGCAGACATAGAAAATAAAAAACAACCGCAAAATGACAAAAAAATAGATTCTCAAGATATTATCAAATCCATGAAAAAAAGGCTCATCATTTCGCTTATTTTTTGGTTTCCGCTCATGTATATTGCGATGTATCACATGTTTTACGAGTGGTTTGGTCTGCCGATTCCGGATCTCATAACAAACCTATTTCATGGAACAGAAAATGCCATTACTTTTGGACTTACTCAATTTTTGCTATTGTTACCAATTGTCTATGTCAACCGCAATTATTTTAGGGTTGGCTTCAAAACATTATGGAAAAGGGCACCCAACATGGATTCCCTAATTGCTATTGGTAGCACGGCAGCGATTGTGTATGGTATCTATGCGATATTTATGATTGGCTATGGTCTAGGGCATCATCAAATTCAGTTTGTAGAAAGATTTTCCCAAGATTTATATTTTGAGTCAGCAGGAACAATTTTGACCTTAATAACCGTTGGAAAATATTTAGAAACTAAATCAAAAGCCAAAACCAGTGATGCGATTAGCAAATTAATCAATTTAGCACCAAAAACAGCGACTGTTTTGCGAAATAATCAAGAAGTTGAAATTATGGTAGAGGAAATTTTGATAGGAGATATCCTTATTCTTAGACCGGGAGGGGGTATACCTGTTGATGGTGTGATTGTAGAAGGAAGTTCAAGCGTTGACCAAGCTAGTATAACAGGAGAAAGTATGCCTGTTCAGAAAGAAGTTGGAGATAGTGTTGTTTCAGGAACCATCAATAAAAATGGCTCTTTCAAAATGAAAGCAACCAAAGTTGGAGCCGACACAACCCTTTCACAAATCATTCAATTGGTTGAAGAGGCAGGGAATTCGAAAGCCCCAATTGCGCGCTTAGCCGACAAAGTAAGTGGTGTTTTTGTGCCTTGTGTCATAACAATTGCAGCATTAGCAACAATTTTCTGGATATTACAAGGGCAAAGTTTTGAATTTGCATTAAGCATTGGAATTGCTGTGTTAGTCATTTCGTGTCCCTGTGCGTTGGGCTTGGCAACACCAGTTGCGATTATGGTGGGAACTGGCAAAGCGGCTCAAAGTGGAATTTTGATAAAATCGGCAGAAAGCCTAGAGTTACTGCATTTGGTTGATTCAGTTGTACTTGACAAAACAGGTACCATCACAGAAGGAAAACCGAAAGTTACGGATATACTTTCTAAAATAGATGAAAATGAGTTATTACAAATTGCAGGAAGTTTGGAACAAAACTCGGAACATCCACTGGCAGAAGCGATTATGGAGAAAGTAAAAGGGCAGCGAATCGATTTGTTAAAAACAGAGAATTTTACCAGTATTTCTGGTCGAGGTGTAAAAGCCAGTCTAGAAGGAAATAATTATTTTGCTGGAAATATAGCTTTTATGCAAGAAAATAAGATAAATGTACAAAATATACACAAAGAAGTGGAAAAATTTCTTGAGGAAGGAAAAACAGTTCTTTATTTTGCAGATGAAAGCAAGATTCTTGGTGCGATTTGTGTGGCAGATACAATAAAGAAAACCAGTTTTGAGGCAATTCAGAACTTGAGAAAAGAAAATATAGAAGTCATCATGCTAACAGGTGATAATCGTGTAGTTGCTGACACAATCGGTCAAAAATTAGGTCTTGACAAAGTGATTTCTGAAGTATTACCACAAGATAAAGAAAGGGAAGTAGCAAGATTGCAAGAACAAGGTAAAAAGGTGGTTTTTGTTGGAGACGGCATTAATGATAGCCCAGCTTTAGTCAAAGCAGATGTTGGCTTAGCAATTGGCTCTGGAACCGATATAGCGATTGATTCAGCTGATGTTGTGCTAATGAAAAATAGTCTGCTAGATGTTGTAACAGCCTTCCAATTAAGTAAAGCAGTTATGCGAAACATAAAAATAAATTTATTTTGGGCATTTTTCTATAATTGCATTGGAATTCCCATTGCTGCAGGCGTATTTTATTTAACATCTGGTTTAACCTTAAATCCAATGATTGGTGCAGCAGCCATGAGTCTAAGTTCTGTATGCGTTGTAACAAACGCCCTAACATTACGAAAATTCAAACCCGTAGGGGTTGGTCTTGACCAATCCAAAAACAAACCAAACAAGGAGGAAAAAACAATGACCAAAACAATTTTTATCGAAGGTATGCAATGCAATCATTGCAAAATGAGTGTAGAAAAGGCATTAAGCATGTTAGATGGTGTGACAAAAGTAGAAGTTAGTTTGGAAGAGAAAAAAGCAGTAATAGAAGCAACAAAGGAAATTGAAGATGGTAAAATTAATGCAGCAATCGAAGAAGCTGGATTTACGGTAAAATAATGTAGGGCACGAGAAATCGTGCTTTTTCTAATTTTAGAATTGATTAAATCGGTAATTTATGCTATAATCAATCAAAAGGAGAAAAACATGCAAAATCAATTTTCAAGAACAGAACTGTTAATTGGAAAGAATTGCGTTGAGAAATTACACCATTCAAAAGTTGCTATAGTTGGTCTTGGCGGAGTTGGTTCTTACGTTGTAGAAGGCTTGGTAAGAGCTGGAGTTGGCAATTTTTTATTAGTTGACAAAGATGAAGTTGATATCACTAATCTAAATCGACAAATTCTTGCCACGCAAGAAACAATTGGAGAACCCAAAGTAGAAGTTGCAAAAAATCGTATTCTAGCAATTAATCCCAAAGCTAAGGTGGAAATTTTGCAGGAATTTTTTATGCCAGAAAGTGGAGAAATTTTTGATGAAACAATTGATTATATCGTGGATTGTGTGGATACAGTAACAGCTAAAATTGAATTGGTGGTAAGAGCAAAGAAATTACAGATTCCAATTATTTCGAGTATGGGAACAGGAAATAAATTAGAGCCAACGAAATTTGAAATTACGGATATTTATAAAACAAGTGTGTGTCCACTTGCTAAAGTTATGAGAAAAGAATTGAAAGCAAGAAATATTCCAAGCTTGAAGGTTGTGTATTCCAAGGAAGAACCAGTCAAGTCAACACAAAAGGAAGGAAATCAAGTGATGGGGAGTGTGTCATTTGTGCCGTCTGTGGCGGGGTTGATGATGGCTGGAGAAGTTGTTAAAGATTTAATAAATAGAGGATTTTTATGGAAAGATATGAAGAAATAGAAAAAAGTATTGTAACTACGTATCGAAATAAAATATGGACCAAATTTGTGAAGGGCGTTAAGGAATTTGAGATGATTGCAGATGGTGATAAAATTGCGGTTTGTATTTCTGGTGGGAAAGATTCGATGTTGATGGCAAAGTGTTTTCAGGAGTTGAAGAAACATCGAAAGATGAATTTTGAGTTGGTTTTTCTGGTGATGAATCCGGGATATAATGAAGAAAATACGCGAAAGATTATGGAAAATGCACAGATTTTGAATTTGCCGATTATAATGTTTGAAACCGATATTTTTAATCGTGTGGTGAATATTGAGGATCATCCGTGCTATATTTGTGCAAGAATGAGAAGGGGATTTTTATATGAAAAAGCACAGGAGTTGGGATGTAACAAAATTGCTTTGGGTCACCATTTTGACGATGTGATTGAAACGACTTTGATGGGAATGCTTTATGGTGCACAAATGCAGACAATGATGCCAAAGGTTTGTAGTACGTCTCATCCGGGAATGGAACTGATTCGCCCGCTTTATTATGTGAAGGAGGAGAATATTATTCGTTGGGCAAAGCGTAATGCGTTGGAGTTTATTCGATGTGCGTGCCGATTTACGGAGCATTATACGAGTTGTAGTAATTCGGATGGAAGTTCGAAAAGGGAGGAAGTGAAGGCGTTGATTAGGGAGCTTAGGAAAAAGTATGAGAATATTGATATTAATATTTTTAGGAGTAGTCAAAATGTGAATTTGGATACGTTGATTTCGTATCGAAAAGGGGGAAAGGTGGTTCATTTTTTGGATGAGTATGGGAAAAAGAGATAGTGAAATTTGACATAATGTGTAAAATGTGCTATAATAAAGATAAGATAGTGAATAGGAGGGAATTTAATGAATAATAATTTAGGCATTGAAAAAGCGTTTTCAGAATTTGGAAATGATTTTGGAGACGCATTGCGTGAAGAATGGAAGCGGAGGCTTTTGGATGACAAAGTGGAGTATAAACGTTCTATTTTGTTAAGTTTGAGACGTCAGTATTCCCAAATTTCGCAGGCACAAGAAGCGGGGTTTACGGCAAAAATGCTAAAAAATGCCGTAGAGGTTCTGCGAAAAAATGGCTATTTTGTAGATATGGAAAAAGGTATCATTACAAAATAGTTCGAGGGCTAATTGTCGGGTTTCCGGCAATTAGTTTTTTTGTGGAATTTTTTGGTAGGGCACCCGCATAAAAAATTTAATAAAAAATCGAATGAAAAACCTAATCAAAC
>CAOJGX010000058.1 GCA_948435735.1 uncultured Clostridium sp. | reverse complement strand
TCTGGAAGATGGGTAGCACTTACTGAAAGATAAGGTAATAATTTTGAAACAGTTGTAGTAGAAACATTAGAAATTCTTGCAATATCAGTCATTGATTGCTTTTGCTTTAATTGGTTAATGATAAAAGCAGTTAAACGGTTAGTTTTTCGGTTCGATGTCAATAGTTGGGGTAAAATATGAAACCTAGTTTATGAATACACATAAACTAGGTTCATCGATAAAGCTTATATTAGCTTTCAGCTAAAACTAATATAAATAATAGTCTAAGCTAACTTATATCACTATAAGAATAACCTATATACCACTCATATTAATCAGTTGCTAGACAATAAATGCACTCATCATAGCCATATTCATCTCGAAATAGAGACTAGTAACAACCACGATTAAATACAAGTATCATCATGACTTCGAATATATTACCTATTATTTAACCATTTAATGGTATCGAAAAAACGAAAAGATAAATAGCTTACAAACAAATAATATACTCTTCAGCGGCCGACATAAGATAACCAAAGGATTGCTTCAGCTATATTACATCTTAGCTCGAATAATAAAAAGCCAAAAATTGACCTCGTATTACTCTAAGTTAGGTTAATATAAACCTTATAATCATAGTATGGTCGAATTTTGAAAAAATATTCAAAAAAATAATTTTTAAATTGAAAAAAGTTAAAAAATGTGATATAATTTTCATGTATGAAAGGTAGAGTTCCAAAAAAATATTATTTATTGGAGGTGAAAAATACTTTTGCAGTTTCAAATAAGATGACTAAAGGAGGCAACAAAATGGAAAAGGTAATGTATGTAACACACAACGAAGATGTAAAGAATGAACAAGATCTCCAAAATTTGGTGATTGGTATCATTTTTCGGATGAATCAACCTTATGAAAGTAAAGAAATTGTTGAAATAGTCAATTATTGGCTGAAAGGTTCTCGTTTTCATGATGATATTGACTTAATTGAGGAGAAAGTGGAGAGTAATTTGGACTTTTTACATATCAGAGATAATGTGCGTTGCTGGAATGGAATTTACTATCCCAAAAGTCCTCTCACAAGAAACTTTCCAGAGGAATATTATGAAGTGTTAAGCAAAAATGGAGCAGGTATTATTTGCTGCGATTAAAAGTATTATCGGGAAAGTGACGAACTGTTTTGGTTCGTTGCTTTTCTTTAAATTTAGAAAAATTTCAAAAAATTTGTAAAAAATTATTGACAAATGTAAATATATGTTGTATGATTAGAAAAACTAATAGAAAGGAGAGCAGATTTTTGAAATTCAAAAAAGAGCAAACTGTCCAAGAATGGTTGCCTTTTGAGAATATTTACGATAGTGGGTTAATCTTTTATAAGAATAATTTTATTAAAATTTTAAAAATTTATCCAATTAATTATGATCTAAAATCTAATTTAGAAAAAGAAGCCATTTTAAATTCTTTCAAAAATTTTTTAAAAACATGTGATTTTAATATTCAAATACTGATTCAAAGTAAAAAAGAAGACATTTCTAAAACCATTTCCCAAATAAAAAATAAACAAGAACCAAATCAAAAAATTCAAGAAATTCAGCAAAATTATATTGATTTTATGACCCAGATGAACCAAGAAAAAAATTCATCTTCCAAGAATTTTTATATGATGATTCAAAAAAAAGTAAATATTTTGAACGCAAAGGCAGACGATTTTATCCAAGAAGAAAAGAAAGCTTACGAATATTTAAACGAATGTTATTTCAAAGTAAAAGAGACCTTAACCAGATGCGGAAACGCAGTTGAGGAAGTTAATTCTAAACAAAATATCATGAATATTTTTCAGTCTTTTTTATAAAAAATATTTTTTATAAAGAAAAATCCCAAAATAAAAATCGAATTGAGGTGGAAAAAATAAAAAGTTTTTTAGGTGGTACACTAAAGTTAAAAGATAAATTAGCTCCAAGTTATATAGATTTTGCGAATCCAAAATATGTTGAAATCGATGGAAAATATTGTGCAGGATTGCTTATTATAGATTATTATCGAGAATATAGTGAAATTATTTTTAGAAATTTAATCAATAGTAATGTCAATGCGAATATTTCAATTTTTTATGAAAAACAGGATTCATACCAAGCCATCAAAGATTTAACCTATGCGATTGGCAATACTGGTGTTGATTTAAAATTTGGTAATACGAATAAAGAAGATATTGATTTAGCAACATTTTCCTATAATGATGCGAAATACATAAGAAAAGAAATGCAAGTCAACAATGAAGAGTTGTATTATTTATATACCTATTGTGTTGTAATAGCAGATGATGAAAAAGAATTGCAGAGAAGTTTGGCAAAAATGGATGGCATTTTGCAGTCGTCTGGTTTTGTTACGAAAAAAGCAAATTTTAGGCAAGAGCAAACGTTTCGAGCCTGTTTGCCAATCATGGAAAATAGTAAAGATTTGAAAGAAGTAGCAGGAAGAAATGTTTTGACACAGGGTTTAGTGGGAACGTATCCATTTATTTCGTCTACTTTGTGCGATGAAAATGGCATATTTTTAGGAAGTAATATTTACAATAATTCCATGATTTTAGTAGACAGATTCAATAAAGATAAATATAAAAATGCGAATATGTGCGTATTTGGTACAAGTGGTGCAGGAAAATCGTTTTATATTAAGTTGCTAATTTTGCGTTATCGTTTGCTTGGAATTGAGCAATACGTGATTGATCCAGAAAGAGAATACAATAAAATTGCAGAAAGTCTAGATGGAACTTTGATAAAATTGGGGACCAATTCAGATACCTATCTAAATATTTTCGACATTCGTGAAGAAAGTATTGAAGATGGTCAAGGCTATTTAAGTAGTAAATTACTAAAATTAAGAGGATTTTTTAGTTTAATTTTTGGGCAAATGGATGAAGAAAAAGTTGCTATTTTAGAAGAAAAATTAATAGAAACATATGCTCTAAAAGGAATTACTTTTGAGGATGAAACTTTGTACCAAACTCCAGAAGAAGGCAAAATTGCAATTATTCCACAATTTAAGACAGCAGACGAAATGCCAATTTTACAAGATTTATACGATATTTTGGATGACGAAAAAGACCAATTTTTTAAACGAAAATTATATCCATTTGTTAAAGGTTCACTTCGTTTTTTCAATCATCATACTAACATTAAATTGGCCAATAAGTTAATTATTGGTGATATCTATGATTTGGGTGAAGAAAATTTGAAATATGGAATGTATATGTTTACTGATATTTTTTGGGACAAAATCAAGAAAAATCGTTTAGAAAATAAAGCGATTTATTTAGACGAGATTTGGCGCTTAATTGGGGTTACAGCAAGTGGATTTGTGGCAAGTTTTATTTATAAGATTTTTAAAACAATTCGTAAATTTGGCGGAAGTGCAGTTGCGATAACACAGGATGTTTCCGATTTATTTAGTTTAGAAGATGGAACTTATGGAAAAGCAATTTTGAATAATTGTAGTATCAAATCATTTTTCTCGTTGGAAGAGGAGAATATTTTAGTTTTGGAAAAATATGCAAATATTTCGGAAAAGGAAAGAATTGAGATAAAATCTTTAAAAAGAGGCGAAAGTTTAATGTTTATAGGAGATAATCATATTTTAGCAAAAGTTGAGGCATCTGAATATGAAAAAAATTTAATTATTTAGGAGGTAATTTGTGAGAAAAATTTTAACAGCAATTGGAAATCCAAGGTTTCATAAAAAACTGAAGGAAATGGAAGATTATCAAGTGTTAGGGGACGATATAACAAAGGATGAAGAATTAATTGAAATTTTAGAAAGAGAAGAAAATGTTGAGTTTTTATTTTTATGTAGTGGTATTATTACACATTATAAAGTGGACGAATTCATAAAAATAATCCGAAAATTGCAGGTGGATATTAACATTATTTTCTTCCAAGGAGAAAATGTTGAAAGCAGTTTAAAAGAAGATGATAATTTGAAAATATACACAAGTTTTCAACTAGATTGGAAATTTTTAGAAGAGATATTCCAAAAAGCAATGCGAAAAAGTATTCAAACTTGCAATTCAAAAGTAATTGCAATTTCTGGTGCAAGTGGTGTAGGGAAAAGTACGTTTTCCACGTTTCTTGCTAAAAATGTGGAAGATAGAAATATAAAAACTTTATTAATTGATTTTGATTTAGAGGAAAATCAAATCAGAACCTTACTCAAAATAAAGAAACAGCCACAATATGCAGGAAATATAAAAGAACTAATTATAAATGTTGCAAAAAATTTTGATGTTTTATGTCATTTGGATTGTGTTTTTTCCAAGAAAGATGAAATGAATTATTTTGAAATTCAAGAAATAATCAATCAATTAAAAGAAGAGTATGATTTGATTTTGATTGATACATCATCAAAGTTAGAAAATGAATATACAAAAAGAATCTTTTATAATAGTGATAAAGTGATTTTTCTTCTAGAGCCTAATATCTTAGGAGTAAAAAAATCCAAAAACATGTTAGAAGTAATAGAAAATGATTGGAAAATAGATAATTCAAAAATAAATATGGTGCTTAACAAAAGCAATATGTATCAAATATCAGATGCGATTTTGCAGGAATTATTTCCAGAAATAGAATTGGTTGGAAAAATGAGATATATGGATAGTTATAATCTCATGATTAATAAAAGTGTGGATAAAAGGGAGATAAGAAGGGAGTATGAGAAGATTTATAGGAGGATTTATAATTTAAAATAAATATTTAAGTTAAAGGAAAAGCGGTATCAATTTGATATTTCCAGATGTCGATAAAATTGAGAAGTTATGATTAGATGAATTCAAACCGTAAATTATAATAAATTAAGAAAAGAATTTTTCCAAAATTCCTTGCATTTTGCAAAATATTTATATATAATAACACTATAAATTAAATGGAAAAGAGGAAAAAAATGGATAGACAAGAAGAAAATATAGTTGAGAGAAATATCGAAGAAGAGATGAAAACAGCATATATTGATTATGCGATGAGTGTTATCGTTTCTCGTGCTTTGCCAGACGTAAGAGATGGTTTAAAACCAGTACATAGAAGAATTCTATATTCCATGCACGAAGATGGTATTACCTCAGACAAGCCATACAGAAAATGTGCCAATACCGTAGGTTCTGTTTTAGGAAGATACCATCCACATGGTGATAGTTCCGTTTATGATGCCATGGTTAGACTTGCACAAGATTTTTCAATGCGTTATATGCTAATTGATGGTCACGGAAACTTTGGTTCAGTCGATGGCGATACAGCCGCAGCAATGAGGTATACAGAAGCAAGAATGGCAAAAATTTCCGAGCAAATGTTAGCCGACATCGAAAAAAACACCGTTGATTTCATGCCAAACTATGATGAAAGATTACAAGAACCAACCGTTCTACCAACCAAAGTTCCAACCTTATTAATCAATGGTTCCTCAGGAATTGCTGTTGGTATGGCAACCAACATTCCACCACATAACTTAAATGAAATCGTAGATGGAATTATCAAAATCATTGATGAAGACAATGTAACAGATGAAGATTTAATGCAAGTCATAAAAGGCCCAGATTTCCCAACAGGAGCAACAATTTTAGGAAGAGAAGGTATCAAAGAAGCCTATGCAACAGGTCGAGGAAAAATTACGTTAAGAGCCGAAACTGAAATTGAGGAAATGGCAGGAAACAGACAAAGAATCATTGTCACTTCATTACCATATCAAGTCAATAAAGCAAAATTGATTGAAAATATTGCAGCCTTATCACGTGATAAGAAAATAGATGGAATTTCTGACATACGAGATGAATCAGACAGACAAGAAAAAGTAAGAATTGTCATTGAACTAAAAAGAGATGCCAAACCACAGCTCACCTTAAATCAATTGTACAAGCATACTGCTATGCAGGAATCTTTTGGAATTATTATGTTAGCCCTAGTGGATGGTGAACCTAAAATTTTAACTTTAAGACAATGTTTAGATGAATTTATCAAACACAGAAAAGGTGTTATTTTGCGTAGAACGCAATTTGAACTTGATAAAGCAGAAGCAAGAGCACATATTTTAGAAGGCTTACGCATTGCCATTGATAACATTGACGAAGTAATCAACATCATTCGTTCTGCTTATGATGATGCCAAAGAAAAATTAATCGAAAGATTTGGCCTTTCTGACGTTCAAGCTCAAGCAATTTTGGATATGCAATTAAAAAGATTATCTGGTTTGCAACGCGAAAAAATAGAAGAAGAATATGCAGAATTGATGAAATTAATTGCCCATTTAAAAGAAATTTTAGCAAGTGAAACCTTAGTCTTTAACATAATAAAAGAGGAACTTCTTGCGATTAAACAAAAATTTGGTGATGAAAGATTAACAAAAATTATTTCTGCTGAAGGCGAAATTGAGGTAGAAGATTTAATCAAAGAAGAACAAATGGTAGTTGCATTAACCAATTTTGGCTATATTAAAAGAGTGCCAGTGGACACCTATAAAAGCCAAAAACGTGGTGGTAGAGGTGTTATGGGCATGACCACAAGAGAAGAAGATTTTGTCAAAGAAATTTTCACCACTTCGACACATGATACGATTTTATTCTTTACCAATAAAGGTAAAATGTACAGACTACGTGGATACGAGGTGCCAGAAGCCGGAAGAACAGCAAAAGGAACAGCCATTGTAAACTTATTAGATTTAGAACCAGATGAAAAAGTATCTGCCGTGATTCCAATTCAGAATTTTGCAGATGGAAAATATATTTTAATGGCAACCAAGAGTGGAATGATTAAGAAAACAGCATTAAAAGAATAT
Organism: uncultured Clostridium sp.; assembly: GCA_948435735.1. Taxonomy (GTDB): domain Bacteria; phylum Bacillota; class Clostridia; order TANB77; family CAG-508; genus Scatovivens. Next base: position 648 of record CAOJGX010000058.1, on the reverse strand, counting down.
AACACTAATCGAAAAATTGGTTTAGTCGGCATTAATTTAAAAGAAGAAGATAGACTAATTGATGTTCGTTTAACAGATGGAGAAGATAAAGTTGTCCTTGTTACGAAGAAAGGCTTAGCACATACATTTTATGAAAAAGATGTACGTCCTACAGGTCGAGGTTCGCAAGGTGTCAAAGGTATGCGTTTGAATGATGGAGATGAAGTGATTGGAATGGAACCAATTGTTAGAGATGGAAAAGCAACCTTGCTTGCTATCACGGAAAATGGTTTCGGAAAGAGAACAGATTTAGATGAGTATACAGTTCATGCAAGAGGCGGAAAAGGCATGAGTACTTATAAAATAACGCCAAAAACAGGAGATATTGTAGGCATACGTATTGTTAATGGTGATGAAGATGTGATGCTAATTACTGATACAGGTACGGTTATCCGTCTAAAAGTTGCTGACATCAGTGTTCTTGGAAGAACAACACAAGGTGTAACTTTGATGAGAACAAACGATGGAAAAGTAGTAAGTATTACGACTTTAGAGCCAGAAGAAGAAGTCTAATAAAATCATACAGAAATAAAGCAGACCTAGTGTCTGCTTTGTTTTTAATTTAAAAAGAAACCCCCGGTTATACCGGGGGTACAAAAAACTTATAGT
>CAOJGX010000057.1 GCA_948435735.1 uncultured Clostridium sp. | reverse complement strand
ACAAGGCCTTATAGGCCGATATGTAAATCCCCCAGTTATACTGGGGGATTTTTATCAAATTGCTTATACAAAAAGAAAAAAATTAGGGCAACCGCATAAAAGTTTGCAAAGTTTTGAAAATACAACAGTTTTATGTTAAATTTGTGTTTCTATTGAAACTGTAAAGTTTAAAATACCTTGACATTTTTTATAAGGCTTTACCAAAAAGCTTGTTTTTTTTCTAAAAATAGTATACAATATAACTATATTTTAAGGAGGTGGAGAAAATAAACGAGTTAGAAGAAAAAATTGGGTATCAATTTAGTAATAAAGAATTGCTAAAAACAGCACTTACCCATACATCGTATGCGTATGAAAATAAGGTAGAAAGCAATGAAAGATTGGAATATTTAGGAGATAGTATATTAGAATTTGTGAGTAGCCAATATCTATTTGAGAATTTTGAGCATTTATCGGAAGGAGAAATGACTAAAGTTAGAGCCTATAGTGTATGTGAAGATAGTCTTTATAAAATTGCACAAAAGCATAATTTTAGTGATTTCTTGTATTTAGGAAGAAGTGAAAAGATGTCCAATTCCGTCAAAAAGGCGTTAATTGCAGATAGTGTAGAAGCTGTCATGGCAGCTATTTATTTAGATGGTGGTTTAGAGGCTGCACAGAAGTTTATTTTGGAAAATATAAAAGAACAAGTTGAATTTGCTAGCCAAAATGTTGGAATGAAGGACTATAAAACTGTGTTACAAGAAGAATTACAAAAAAATGGTGAGGTAATGATAAAATATAATTTGATAAAAGAAGAAGGACCAGATCATGCGAAAACGTTTACTGTTAATGTAGAGTGTGATGGTAAAAAGTTAGCTGTCGGTGTAGGAAAAAGTAAAAAGAAAGCGGAAATGGAAGCAGCAAGAATCGCTTTAGAAGAGTTAAAGAAGGGAAATTAAGATGAAAAAACAATATATCATTCCTATTTTTGTTCCACATGCGGGTTGCCCAAATGAATGTACTTTTTGCAACCAGAGAAAAATCAGTGGGCAACTAGAAAATGTAACAGAGCAGGAAGTAAGAAATACAATCGAGTATTATTTGGAGTTGTTTAAAGAAAAAAAGGCGTATAAAGAAGTCGCTTTTTTTGGCGGAAGTTTTACAGGGCTTGAGGTGGAAATACAAAATCAATTGTTAGGCGTTGCCTACGAATACATAAAATCCAAGAAAATTGATGGCATACGAATTTCAACAAGACCAGATTATATTGATAAAGAAACCTTGAAACGTCTGAAAAAATTTAAAGTTAAGACAATTGAGTTAGGCGTACAATCGACCAATGATTATATTTTAAAACGTTGTAAAAGAGGTCATACTTACGAACATGTCAAACGTGCTTCACGTTTGATTCGATTATTTGGTTTCACTTTAGGGCATCAAATGATGGTTGGTCTTCCAGAAAGCACACGCTTAGATGAATTGAATACGGCAAGGGAGTTGGCTAAGTTAAAACCTAAAATAGTTCGTATTTATCCGGTTTTAGTCATCAAAGATACAGAGTTAGAAAGGGAATATTTAAATGGGCAATTTGAGCCATTAGAACTTTTTCAAGCAGTTGAAATTTGTAAAGAATTGACACAGTTTTTCCAGAAAAAAAGAATTAAAGTCATTCGCATTGGCTTACAAAATACAGATACGATTCGAAATCCAGAAGAAGTTGGTAGCCAAGTTGTGGCTGGTCCATATCATGAAAATATGAGGCAACTTGTGGATTCTGCTTATTATTATGAGTTGTTAGTCAAGAAAATTAAAGAAATTAATACCAAGGCAAAAGAAATTGAAGTTACCATTAATCCGCAGATAATTAACGAAATCGTAGGTTATAAAAGAGAAAATCTGCAAAAAATCAAAGAAATTTACAATTTAGATGTTGTAGTCAAACAAAACGAAAAATTTTCTACGAAGAAAATAGAGGTCAAAATCACCAAAACATACAAAGAATTTGCTGACGATGATGAACATTATAGCAAACGTAAATAGAATAAAATTTCCCAATTGAGGTACAATACACGTATGGGCACGGCTTGCCGTGTTCTTTTATCTTAAAAAAGGAAAGAAGAACAATGCAAACAATAAAAAATATCATAAAAGAATATACTTTATTTATTTTTGGAAGTATTTTAGCAGCTTTTGGGACAAGTTTATTTTTGCTTCCGAATCAATTGTCGAGTGGCGGATTTTCTGGAATTGCGACAATTATCTATTATTTATTTGATATAAAAATGGGAACTACGATTATGGTTTTGAATATTCCAGTTTTTATTTTTGCTTATATTCGAGGAGGAAAGGGATTTGTGTTTAAAACGATTGTGTCAACTGTTGTTTTTTCGGAAGCGATTAATCGTTTTGAGAGAATTGAGCCATTTACTACGGATAAAATTTTGGCAAGTGTGTATGGTGGTATTATTATTGGTTTGGGCTTAGCGCTTGTGTTTAAAGGCAAGAGTTCGACTGGTGGAACAGATTTGCTGGCGAATATTATTGTGACATATAATAATGAGATTAGCCTTGGGAAAGTACTTCAGGGGTTAGATATTTTTGTTGTGCTTTTAAATATTATATTTTTAGGGCAAATTGAAATTGGTTTGTATTCTGCGATTGCGATTTATATTATTAATAAAATGTTGGATTTGGTGTTTGAAGGTATTAATTTTAGTAAAATGATTTATATTATTTCGGATCACTATGAGGAAATTTCGACAATGATTCACCAAGAAATTAAGAGAGGGGCAACTGGGATTTATGGAAAAGGTTTGTATACCAATCAAGAAAAGATGATTGTGATGTGTGTAGCAAAGAGAAAACATATTGTTAGAATAAAGGAAATTTCGAAAAAGATTGATGAAGATGCGTTTATTATTATAACTGATGCACGTGAGGTGTATGGGTTGGGGTTTAAAAATTAATTCTTTAATTTAGTTGAAATTTTAAGCAGGATGTGATATAAAAAATATACAATTAAACTAAAAGGAGCACTTTCCATGAAAGTATCAGATTTTAATTACGAATTACCAGAAGAACTCATTGCCCAACATCCATACGACAAACGTGATGAGGCACGTCTTATGGTAATCGATAAAAATACACATACAATGGAACATAAATTTTTTAATCATATCATTGACTATTTAGAACCAGGTGATTGCTTAGTTATCAACAATACAAAAGTATTACCAGCACGTTTATATGGAGAAAAAGAAACGGGTGCTAAAATAGAATTCTTGCTTTTGAAAAGAATCGAAGGTGACTTTTGGGAAGTGATGGTTCGTCCAGGCAACAAATTAAAACCCGGTACCAAAGTAAAATTTGGAAAAGGTTTGCTAGAGGCTGAAATTTTAGATATATTAGAAGGCGGAAATCGAAAAGTAAAATTTGAATATGAAGGTATTTTTAATGAAATTTTAGATAAAATAGGTCTAATGCCTTTGCCACCTTACATAAAAGAAAAGCTAAAAGAAAATGATAACTATCAAACAGTATATGCTCAACATGAGGGTTCAAGTGCTGCACCAACAGCAGGTTTGCATTTTACAGAAGAATTATTAGAAAAAATTAAACAAAAGGGTGTCGAAATTGCAAAAGTTACTTTGCATGTTGGGATTGGGACATTTCGACCAGTAAAAGTCGAAAATGTGGAAGAACATGCGATGCATTCAGAACATTATTTTATTCAACAACAAGAGGCAGATAAAATTAACCAAGCTAAGCAAACAGGTCATAAAGTAATCGCTGTTGGGACAACCTCTTGTCGTGTCTTAGAATCGGTGGCAGATGAGAACGGTTTGGTAAAAGAAGTAGAAGGCGATACGAATATTTTTATTTATCCAGGCTATGAATTTAAGTGTATAGACCGCTTGATTACGAATTTTCATTTGCCAGAATCAACGTTGATTATGTTAGTATCAAGCTTGGCGGGAAAAGATTTTGTGATGGAAGCATATCAAGAAGCGGTCAAAGAAAAATATCAGTTTTTCAGCTTTGGTGATGCGATGATGATTTTGTAGGAGGAAAAATGAAACAAGCAATTACATATGAATTATTACATATTGATAAAAATTCAGGTGCCAGACGTGGCGTGATTCATACGCCACATGGTGATATTCAGACACCGATTTTTATGCCAGTTGGAACACAGGCAACTGTGAAAGGAGTCAGTCCAAAAGAGTTAAAAGAGGAAGTTAAGGCACAAATTATTTTGTCTAATACGTATCATTTATTTTTACGTCCTGGTCATGAACTCATCAGAGAAGCTGGCGGATTGCATCAGTTTATGCAATGGGATAGGCCAATTTTGACCGATAGTGGCGGATTTCAAGTGTTTAGTTTGGGGGATTTACGAAAAATTCGTGAGGAAGGTGTTGATTTTAGGTCACATTTAGATGGAAGTAAAAAGTTTATTAGTCCAGAAATTGCAGTAGAAATTCAGGAAGCTTTGGGGTCTGATATTATGATGGCTTTTGATGAGTGTTGTCCGTATCCGTCAAGCTACGAATATACGAAAAAATCAATGGAAAGAACAACGAGGTGGGCTGTTCGTTGTAAAAAAGCACATAAAACAGTGGAAAAACAAGGCTTGTTTGGGATTGTGCAGGGCGGATTTTTTAAGGAGTTGCGAGAAAAAAGTGTACAAGATTTAATAGCATTGGACTTGCCGGGTTATGCAATTGGCGGAATTAGTGTGGGAGAGCCGAAAGAGGAATTTTTGGATATATTAAATTTCACTACACCATTATTACCAGAAAATAAACCAAGATATTTGATGGGAGTAGGAACACCAGATTATTTAATCGAAGCAGCACTTGCTGGAATTGATATGTGCGACTGTGTTTTACCAACTAGAATTGCAAGACATGGAACAGCGATGACATCTCATGGAAAATTGGTGGTGAGAAATGCAGCTTATGAGAAAGATTTTTCGCCAATTGACAACGAATGTGATTGCTATGCCTGCAAAAACTTTACTAGAGCCTATATCAGACATTTGATTAATACAAAAGAAATATTGGGTGTACAACTTTTGTCAATTCATAATTTAAGGTTCTTGACTAATTTGATGGAAAGAGTTAGAATAGAAATAGAGAAAGATAATTTATTGAAGTTTAGAGATGAATTTTATAAAATGTATGGATATACAAGTTAGAGATATTTAATGTTTAAAATTTTAAGTTAAATAGGAGGAAACTATGAATTTAGAAGAAAGTAATTCGTTTGTGGAACGAATGGAGAAAAATAATAAAAACAAGAAAACTGTTTTGACTGTGTTGATTATTTGTGCCATTTTGATTGTCATTCTAATTGGTATGATTAGTTATTTTAAGTACCAAGACTCTTTACAGCTAAAAATGTTTGTGAATGATAAACAAGTTCCAATTTCTTCGACTTTGTTGTTACAAGAGAATGGGAAAAATTATATGAATATTAGAGAATTAGCCAATTTGTTGGGCTATTCTTATCAAAAAGGAGAATATAAAAATTATACAGAAGATGCGAATAGCTGTTATTTAAGTAGTTCCTATGAAATTGTCTCTATGACAGCTGATTCAGATACAGTTACGAAATATATTCTTAATGAAAACAGGGTTTCTGTTGACGAAGATGAGTCAGAAAATGCGGTTAATAATACCAATACACAATTAATCACAACCGATAATACAACAGGGGAACAAACCGTTAATATTAGAGTGGAATCAGAAAATGAAACACCAGAAACGTTTGCTGTTGCAGAACCAATTAAATATATTAATAACGAGTTATATGTGCCATTTTCCGAGTTACCAAGGTTATTTAATGTTCAATTAAATTTAGCGGAGCAAAATAGAATTCGTGTGTATAGTCTGCAAGCATTGCTTCCTTTAGCAGTAAAAACAGCAACGAATTTGGGGTATTCGGAAGTGAGTAATTCGTATGAGAACTTAACAGCGATGATTGATAATATGCTTGTTGTAGGAGATGGAACGAATTTTGGTGTGGTGTCTTTAGCAAATGGAGAAGAAATTATCAGTTTAAAATATGAGAAAATGGTATATATGCAAAATACGCAGGAATTTTTGGTGACAGCAGAAAATTCAGTTGGGATTATTGCCAAAGATGGTACCACGATTATTAAGCCAACCGAGTATGATGATATTTCTATTTTAGATGAGTTAAATAAATTATATTTAGTTGAAAAAAATGGCAAATATGGTGTTTTAAATGAAATGGGCCAAACTGTTGTATATGCAGAATATGACTCAATTGGAATCACCAATAAAGAAGAATTTAAAGACGAAAATATAAGAAACTATAGTTTGTTATTTGAGGAATGTATCCCAGTAAATAATGATGGAAAAGTTGGAATCATTGATATAGAAGGAAATGAGAAATTAAGATGTGTATATGATTCTTTAGGTTATGTTGCAAATGTCACAACAGCCAATACCAATCGAACCGATACAACTTCTACGGAAGAAGAGGATGAAATTGATGACGAAGACAGCAACACCAATTCTGCCACAGAAAATACAACAACAAACAATAAAACAACGCCTGTCAATGAACACGATAGTGTATTGACAATTCCAGAAAGCTTAGGGATCAAAGGAATTGTAGTTAATCTAAATGGATATTATGGAATTTATGATGCACAAGTAAAACGTTTGATTATTCCATGTGCTTGCACCAAAATATATTCTAAAACAAAATCAGGTGTTACGACATATTACTTAGAATATAATGAAGAAGAGATAGAATTAGAAAGTTATTTAGAGATGAATCAATTAAAAAGTGTAAGTTCGACCGAAATAGAAGAGGATGAAGAAATAAATCAAGAATAAAATCAAATTAAAGGAATAAAAAAATCTTTTTGGAAATATAATTTTCTAAAGAGATTTTTTTATTTAGGAGGAAATGATGGAAGAGTTAAAAGAAAATGTGGGAGTGAATAAATTTTTATTAATGTTAAAAGGGATTGTTTTTTCAATTGTCATGACGTTGTTTATGATTTTGATATTGTCAATTGTGCTTAGTTTTTCAAATATAAAAGAAAATGTCATTATGCCAACTGTTATTTTTATATCATCTTTTAGTATTTTAATGGGCGGATTTTTAGTTGCGAAAAAAATGGATGAAAAGGGAATTGTTTATGGAAGTGTTTTGGGATTAAGTTATATGTTGATTTTATATTTAATTTCAAGCATTATGAGTTTCGATTTTTCATTGAATGTCAATGCGATTATTATGATTGTACTTGGTGTGCTTGGAGGTGCAATTGGTGGAGTTTTGGGGGTTAATTTGAAGTAAAGTTGAATGGGCGAAAAATGTCGAGTTTAAAAATATATTTTGCTTTCCCATAAATGCTATAGTACATGGAGTCTATGTGCTATAGTGTTTTTTGCAGGTGTGTGATTTCATAAGAGAGCAAGTTTTTTGAGCAGGTTTAAGGAATGAAAAAAGTAAAATAGTTGATGAAAGTATGTATAAATAAAG
>CAOJGX010000056.1 GCA_948435735.1 uncultured Clostridium sp. | reverse complement strand
ACAAGGCCTTATAGGCCGATATGTAAATCCCCCAGTTATACTGGGGGATTTTTATTTATTCCTTGACTTTATTCTCCAATTTTTATATAATACCAAAAGAAAAGTTAAAACATAGGAGGAAAAAATGAGTTTTATTGATGAAATAAAAAATAGAGCGAAAAACCAACTAAAAACAATCGTATTACCCGAAGCTTCTGACAAAAGAATCATTGAAGCAGCAGCGATTGCGTTAAACGAAGCTTATGCTAACATTATTTTGTTAGGGGCCGAGAACAAAATCAATCAAATTGCGCAAGAAAATAACTTTGATATTTCCAAAGCAATTATCATTAATCCCAAAACTTCGAACAAACAAAAAGAATATGCTAATCTGCTATACGAACTTAGAAAAAACAAAGGCATGACACCAGAAAAAGCAGAAGAATTCATGTTAGATGAAGTGTATTTTGGTATGATGATGGTCAAACAAAACGAAGCAGATGGCCTTGTTTCCGGAGCCATTCACTCCACTTCTGACACCTTACGCCCAGCCCTTCAAATTTTGAAAACAGCGCCAGATACCAAATTAGTTTCAGCCTTTTTTGTGATGGTAGTGCCAAATTGTGAATTTGGCGAAAATGGAACGTTTGTGTTTGGAGACTGTGGTTTAAATGAAAATCCAGATAGTGAGCAATTAGCAGAAATTGCAAAAGCTTCAAGTGAAAGTTTTGAACAATTAGTAGGCAAAAAATCTAAAATTGGCATGCTCTCCTATTCGACTTATGGAAGTGCAAAATCAGAAATGACACAAAAAGTGATTGAAGCAACCCATATTGTAAAAGAAAAATATCCCGAATTACAAGTAGATGGAGAATTGCAGCTAGACAGTGCCATTGTGCCAGAAGTTGCCAAATCCAAAGCACCCAATAGTGAAGTAGCTGGAACCTGTAATACTTTAATATTTCCAGATTTGGATTCTGGAAATATTGGCTACAAATTAACGCAAAGATTTGCTAAAGCGGAGGCGTATGGCCCGCTTTGTCAAGGAATTGCAAAGCCAGTTAATGATTTATCAAGAGGCTGTTCTGCACAAGATGTAGCAGGTGTGATAGCCATAACTTGTGTACAGGCTCAAAAATAAACCGTAGGGGCGATTATTAATCGCCCGCTTAATCAACCAATCAATTAATTAATCCATAGGTTTATAGGTAAATCCTTAACAAAAACCTAAATATTAAAAGGTAAGGAACAAAAATATGAAAATTTTAGTTTTAAACTGTGGAAGTAGTTCATTAAAATATCAATTAATGGATATGGAAAAAGAGGAAGTCATTACAAAAGGAACGTATGAAAGAATTGGGCAAAATAACTCTTTTGTAACCATTAAGCAAAAGGGAGAAAAGATAAGAATTGAGCATCCTGTAGAAAATCACGATTTGGCACTTAAGTTTGTCATGGAAGAATTGCTAACAGGCGAAAAATATGGTGTGATTAAAGACTTAAATGAAATTGATGCAGTTGGTCACAGATTGGTTCATGGAGGAGAAAAGTTCAGTAGTTCTGTACTCATTACGGATGAAGTAGTAGAACAAATTAAAGAATGTATTCCACTTGCACCACTTCATAATCCAGCGTGTTTGTTGGGAATTGAAGCTTGTCAAAAACAAATGAAAGATACGCCAATGGTGGCTGTGTTCGATACCGCTTTTCATCAAACTATGCCAAAAGAAAATTATATTTATCCGCTACCTTATGAATATTATGAAAAATACAAAATTCGTAAATATGGATTTCATGGAACGAGCCATAAATTTGTATCCAAAAGAGTGGCGGAAGTGATGGGAAAAAACATAGAAAATTTAAAAATCGTAACGTGTCATTTAGGGCAAGGCGCGTCTTTATGTGCCGTTGATGGCGGAAAATCGGTAAATACGAGTATGGGTTTGACACCGCTAGGAGGAATTGCCATGTGTGCTAGATGTGGCGATATGGACCCTTCTATTGTGGGCTATTTGATGGATACCTTAGGCAAAACAAAAGAAGAAATTAATACCATTTTAAATAAAGAATCTGGTGTACTTGGTATTTCTGGCATTAGTCCGGATTTTAGGGATGTAGAAGCTGCTAAAGCAGAAGGAAATGAGAGAGCTACTTTGGCAATTGATTTTTATAATCATACCGTGGCAGAATACATTGCACGCTATGCGGTTTCGATGCAAGGAATTGATGTGATTGTGTTTACTGCAGGAATTGGTGAAAATCAGATTAATATCCGAAAGGGAATTTGCGAGAAATTGAAATTTATGGGCGTTGAAATTGATGAAAAGGCGAATAATTGTAGAGGAGAAGAAGTTGAGATTTCAACACCAAATTCAAACATAAAAGTTTTTGTCATTCCAACAGACGAAGAATTAATGATTGCACGTGATACCAAAGAAATTATTAGCAAATAAATAGGTAAAAACTCTATTGAAGGAAAAGTCAGTAGAGTTTTTTTGTCGGAAGAATAAAAAATAAAATGTAGAAAATAATAAAAATATGAATCAAATTTTATTAGTGAAGCCAGAAAATAAATTACATAAAAAGTTTTTTAAACTCCAATTTGTTTTATCCGTTTTGGTGCTAATTTTTCTTGGATTTTATAGTGCACAAAAGTGGAAACAGGAACAAGAGATGCAAAAAGTATCGCAAGTTGTCAATCAAGCGTTTGAGTTGGAAACAGTATATCAAGCCCAAAAAGCAGTGATAGAGGAAAAGCTTACCCAAAACAAATATTTTGGAAAAATTACGATTCCTAAAATAGAATTAGAATATAGTATATTCAATGAATGTAATGATGAATTACTAAAAATTCTTCCCTGCAAGTTTTATGGTGTTGATTTCAACGAAAAAGGCAATATTTGCATTGCAGGTCATAATTATAATGACACACGATTTTTCAGCAAATTAGAAAAATTAAACAAAGGAGACAGCATCTATTTAGGTGATTTAAATGGTCAAAATTATCAATATATCGTATATGACAAATATAAAGTAGAATCCAACGATTTTGAATGCCTAAAACCAATCAAAAAATACGATTTAACCCTCTTAACCTGTGACAACACAAACGGTAAAAGATTAATCCTACGTGCCAGCAGAACATAAACCGTAGGGGCGATTATCAATCGCCCGTTTCCCATTGCAGGCTAGAAAACAATTTTTCTTCTATAATTCCATGAAAAACATTTGAATTTCCACAAAAACAGTTGAAGTCTAACTTAGAATGTGCTATACTAATAATATTTAAGACAAGCAAATAAAAATGCGGAGGAAATAATGTTTAACCTACAAGAATTAGAAAAAATAAAGAAAAAAGCACTTGAGGAGCACATTCCGATTATTATGGATGATACGTTAGCCGTGATAAAACAAATTCTAGAGCAAGAAAATCCCACTCACATTCTAGAAATTGGAACAGCAGTAGGCTATTCTGCCAGTCAATTCATTCGTTTTGCACCAAATGCAATAGTAGATACAATTGAGTTAGATGAAGTCAAAGCGAACGAAGCAAGAGAAAATATTGAGAAAATTGGAATTGCGGATAAAATTAACATTTTAGTTGGTAATGCAGTCGAAATTTTGCCAACATTAGACACAGAAGGAAAATACGACATTCTATTTATTGATGCCAACAAAGGAAAATATCCGTTTTTTTTACAAGAATCAATACGTCTTGCCAAAAATGGAGGATGGATTTTAGCAGACAATATTTTGTACAAAGGGTATGTTATGGGGGATTATAAGAAACATAAGCAACGAACAGCTGTCAAACATTTACGTGAATATATCCAAATGGCTGTGGAAAATGAGCATCTTGAAACAGAGATTTTAGAAGTAGGAGACGGTTTAGCAGTTAGTCGCGTAAAAAATAATTGACGAAACAAAAAATCTGTAATAAAATATCGTCACAATAGAAAATTGGTACAAATATACTATAATAAAAAAGTAAAAGTAAAGGATGGAAAATTATGAAAATAGATAATTCGGATGAATATGTTATGACCCTTATTATGGCGGCTGGAAAAGGAACAAGAATGAATAGCAACAAGTCAAAATTAATACATAAAATCTATGATAAAGAATTAGTGCGAAGAGTAGTTGATTTAGCCAAGAAAATTGGTTCTGATGAAATTGTTGCAGTCGTTGGGCATTTAAAAGAACAAGTGCAAGAAGTACTTGGTGATGAAGTAAATTATGCGTTCCAAGATGAATTATTAGGAACAGGTCATGCAGTAATGCAGGCAAAGCCATTTTTGAAAGGCAAAAGAGGAAAAGTTGTCATTTTGTATGGCGATGTTCCGATTATTCGACCAGAAACCTTGAAAAATCTAATTTCCAAAAGTATCAAAAACAAAGAATACGCTACTTTGCTAACTGCCATTTATGAAAATCCAACAGGCTATGGTAGAATTATTCGTGACGAAGGTGGCAATATTAAAGGCATTGTCGAAGAAAAAGATGCAGACCCATTGCAAAAGAAGCACATCAAAGAAATCAATTCTGGAATTTATTGTTTTGATATTGAAGAATTATTGAATGCAATTGATAAAATTAAGCCAAACAATGCACAAGGAGAATATTATTTAACCGATGTTATCAAAATCATGAATGACGAAGGGTTAAAAACAGGTGCTGTCATTGTGGAAGATAATACCGAAATTCTAGGTGTGAATGACCGTGCACAATTGGAGTTATTAACACGTGTTTTGCGTATGAGAATTAATAGTTATCACATGAAAAAAGGTGTAACAATCGAGGATGCTAGCACAACATATATTTATGATGATGTAAAAATCGGTATGGATACAGTGATTCATCCCAATACTATTATCAAAAGCGGTGTAACCATTGGCGAAAATTGTGAAATTGGGCCCAATGCATATATTCGAGAAGGATGCAAAATTGGCAATCAAGTGAAAATTGGTAATTGCGTGGAACTGAAAAAAGTGAAAATTGCAGACCAATCCAAAGTGCCACATTTGACTTATTTAGGTGATTGTGAAGTAGGAAGTCATGTCAACGTAGGTTGTGGAACGATTACCTGCAATTATGATGGCAAAAATAAGCACAAAACCAAAATTGGAGATCATGCATTCATTGGTTCGAATGTTAATTTTGTGGCACCAGTCAAGATTGGTGATGATGTAATTGTTGCAGCAGGTTCGACTATCACAGAAGACGTACCAGAAGATAAATTAGTGATTGCAAGAGAGCGTCAAGTAATAAAAGACAAAAAGAAGAAATAAATAGCAAAAAATAACAAGAATTTTCTTGTTATTTTTTTGGATTTATTATACAATATAAAAAGTTAAGAATTCAAAAGAAAAAGGAGAAATTTCAATGAAACAAAAGTATTTTAATGATGCAATTGTAGGCAATGGAAAATTAACAGCCAGTTTTAGCAAAACGGGAGAATTGCTAAGGCTTTTTTATGGCTCCATTGATTATAAACAATTCATAGAACAATTTGATGTAGGTGTCAAAGTAAATGACTCTGCCATGATTTATCTACATAATGATATCAATAATTTATATGACCAAAAATATATCAAAGACACCAATATTTTGCAAACAGAAATCTTAAATACCTATTTTAATTTACAAGTCATTCAAACCGATTTTGTACCCATGTCAGAAAATATTTTAGTCAAAAATTATCGTTTTATTAATCAAAATAATATTGATTTAAAAGTGAATTTATTAGCGTATTCCAAAGTTTTAACCAATATTAATAATGACACTTGTGGATTTTTCAAAGAAGATTGCTTAATTCAATACAATCATGATTATTCTTTGTGCCTATTTGCTAAAGAAAAACCGCTTTCGTATCAAATCAATAATGCGAGTGCTAACATGATGGAAGGTAAGATTGGAGGAAAAGATTATATCGGAATGTCACCAGATTCTGCCATTAGTTATGATTTAAAAACAATGAAACCGGGGGAAGAAGTCAATCTTAATATATATGTCTATATTAATGATAACAAAGAAAAAAGCTCACATGAATTAGACAGCGAAATTAGTCGTATCCGTAAAATTGACATTGTAAAAGAATACGAAGAAACCAAAAAATATTGGCGAAAATACAGTAAAGATTTTGACAAATTAGCCCTTGAAAAAAGTCAAACAGATGATAGAATCACAAAAATTTATAAAAGAAGTATCTTACTATTTTCCTTACTGACCAATCAAGAAACAGGAGGGATTTCCGCAGGAATGGAAGTCGATGAAGATAAAACCAAATGTGGCAGATATTCCTATTGCTGGCCAAGAGATGCCGTTTTTGTGACACGTGCCATGGATATTTTAGGCATGAAAACAGAAGTAGAGAAATTTTACAATATCTTTTGCCAAAAAACCCAAAGTAAAACAGGTGAATGGCAACAACGTTTTTACACAGATGGAAGATTAGCACCCTGCTGGGGCTATCAGATTGACGAAACAGCCAGTGTTGTGTTTGGTATTTATGAACATTACAAAAAATATAAAGATAAGGCATTTTTGAAAAATAATCTAAAAATGTGCGAAAATGCGATGAGTTATTTACAAAAATATGTAGAAGATGTGATTCACGAAAAAGGCAAATTCTTGCCAAGTTATGATTTATGGGAAGAATATGAAGGTGTTTCGATGTATTCTATGGCAAGTATTTATTCTAGTTATCAGGCTATGGTGAAAATTTATAAGAGTTTGAAGTCTGTTTTTGAGAATAATCGTTTGAAAGTTGAGGCGGTTCATAAGAAAATAAAAGCTTTAGAGCAAGGGATGATAGAGATTAAAGAATACTGTTTCAATCATTTTTATGATGAAACCAAAAAGACATTTGTCAGAAATGCGGATGATAAAAAAATGGATATTAGTATTTTAGGTGCTATCACGCCATTTGAAATGTTTTCACCACAAGAAAAGAATATCCAAAATACCATTGAAAGAATTCATATGACATTACGTACCTATACAGGTGGTTATGTACGTTATGAAGAAGACCGCTACATGGGAGGCTATAACCCATGGCCAATTGCGAATTTATGGATGGCTTGTTACAATTTAGAAGTAGGAGAAGATAAAAAAGCTTTGGAAAATTTTGAATTTGTTACAAATTCGTGTTCTGAACATGGATTTTTAGGGGAACAGGTCAACAATGAAGCAAGAAAGCCAGCGTGGATTATAGGTCTTACGTGGAGTCATGCGATGTATATTATTGTGCTAGAAAAGTTGAAGAAAAAGGGCCTGCTATAATAGGTATAAAAATTAGACGACCCTGAAGTATACATAACATACTAGATAGAGATAGAGGCCTCTTAAAAGGCTTCTAAATCGTTTTTTGGGGCATATCAAAAAATAATATAACATTTTTGTTACATTTTGTAAAATCTATTGCAAAAACAAAAAAGTTAAAATATAATAAAAATATCGATTGGGGCATTATCAATTGCTTGCTAACTAGAAAATTGTGTACAGAATGATGTATAGAAAAAAGGAGAAAAACAAAGATGAAATTTGCAAAATGGCTAAAAGCCTTGCAGGAGT
>CAOJGX010000055.1 GCA_948435735.1 uncultured Clostridium sp. | reverse complement strand
AATCCGTTTTTCCTTTTATTTATTTCCTTTAGATTTTTTCAGGGAAAATTGCTGCAAAAAAATAGTATATAATTAAATAAAAACGAGGTTTAACAAATGAAAAATCTAATTATGTACTTCAACGAACTTGAGGATTCTAGAGATCCCAGAGGCTTAAGACACGAACTTACCAACATTATTGTCATGACTATTTACGCTATTTTATGCGGCTATGACGATGCCGAAAGCATTGCTTTTTTTCTCAAACTAAAACAGACCTATTTTCAAACTTTGCTCTCTCTTGAATACGGAACGCCCTCTGCAGACACTCTTCTGCGTGTTTTTGCTCTCATTAATCCTGAAAATTTTATGAACATTTTTTCTCAATGGATTTCTGATATTGTCAAACAAAAATCCGAAAACACTACCAACAACTCTATAAAAGTTGTTCCCATTGATAGAAAAGCCATCAAGTCTGCTACTGACAAGATTAACGGTGGAAATATTCCTTATGTTGTTTCTGCTTTTTTATCTGATTTAGGAATTTCCATTGGCAAGTCAAAGTGGATAGCAAATCAAATGAAATCACTGCCATCCCTGAACTTTTGTAATTCTTTATTTTCAATCACTTAAAGTTAAAAATCATATTTTTTTCTCACATATCTCAATTTTCATCAAAAAAAGCACAAAAAGTCCCTAGTAGTATTTCTCCTTTTACCAATGATAAGTTTCATTTTTCGCTATTTTAAAGGCTCTAAAAAGCTGTTCTAGTAAAAAAACACGAATGAGTTGATGGGGAAATGTCATTTTTGAAAAACAGATGGTTTGGTGTGCTGTTTTTAAGAGTTCTTCCGTCATGCCTAGTGTTCCGCCTATGATAAATGTGATATTGCTATTAAAATTTAATGAAATATCTTGTATTTTTTTTGAAAATTGCTCAGATGTCATTTGCGTACCTTTTAAGTCTAAACAAATCACATAGGAATCTTTTTTGATTGCCTCAAGAATCTTTCTACTTTCTTTTTCTTTGATTTCCAAAATCGAACTAGGATACAACTTACTTGGCAACTTCTCATCTGGCAATTCTATGATTTTTAGATGACAATATTTCGATAATCGTTTTTCATATTCCAAAGCTGCATCACACAAATACTTTTCTTTGATTTTTCCAACACAGATAAGATTAATCGTTAACATGATTTACTCCCCTATTTTTTCTTAATTATAGATGATTATATAAGAATTTGTCAAGTTTTTCCTAAAAACAACAAAGCAGGCAAACTTGACAAGTCTGCCTGTTCGCCTGCTTTATTTTTCATCTTGGTTTTGCCCAGTCTTCGCACCAAGTATCCCAAATTTTCCTTACCCTAGCAAAGAAATTGAGATACGGCTCTTCCGACCATGTTCCATCTGGATAAATGGTTAAGTTTTTCTTCTTAGGCAAATAAAAAGTTTTAAAACCATTTATCTGTGTGGTAACTACAGTTTGATGTTTCAATTTGATACATGTTTTCTTTTTCAGATACTTACCTTTTTCTAAAATATCATCCAAATATTTTTTTGAACAATCCATTGTTCCTACAAATGGTTCCAGCTCTTCAGCCAGTTCCTCTTTTGTATATCGGTTGCTTAAAAAAATATACCGAATAACCCCACCTTTTTGGGGAATTTCTTGGATGTCAATGAATAATGCCATATTCGTCTTCTCCTTTCCTAAGTGGCGTTGCAAAAATACAATATCTTCCTATTTTTATTATACTATATTTACATAAATTTGTCAAATTTTGCTCCTTACAAACTTTTCAAATTCTGGTATGAAATCAAAATAACTTGCGTATAATGGAATACGAAATAAAACTTAAGAGGAGGAATTCGTATGCAACAATTAAAAAAAATAATAGCCCTATTTTTCATTATGATGTTTAGTTTTGTGCAAGTTTCATTTTGCACAGAAAGTTATATATGGGACCCTTCGACTTTAGAAACAAGTGGCGAAGAGGCAACTGGAAATTTCTTAAATTTGGAATCTGGTAGTGCCATTTTGATTGAGCAAAATTCTGGCAAAATCTTATATGAACACAACATTCACGAACAGCTACGTCCTGCTAGTGTTACCAAAGTTATGAGCATTCTTTTGATTATGGAAGCTTTAGATAGTGGAAAAATTTCTCTTGACAGCACAGTTCCCTGTTCAGAAAATGCAAGAAATATGGGTGGGTCACAAATTTGGCTAAATGAAACAGAAACTTTGACAGTCGATGAAATGTTAAAAGCTATTTGTGTTGTTTCAGCCAATGATTGTGTTGTAGCAATGGCAGAATTTATTGCTGGTTCGGAGGAAATTTTTGTACAACAAATGAATGACAAAGCCAAACAACTGGGAATGAATGATACTCATTTTGTCAATTGTCACGGCATTGATGAAGATGGTCATGTGACTTCAAGTTATGATATTTCTGTTATGTCACGTGAACTTTTGACGAAATATCCAAGTATTACAAAGTACACAACCATTTGGATGGATTCGCTTCGTGATGGTCAATCAGAGTTAACCAATACCAATAAATTAGTCAGAACATATGAAGGTTGCACTGGTTTAAAAACAGGTTCTACTAGCTTGGCTTTATACAATTTGTCAGCTTCTGCAACGCGTAATGATTTATCCTTGATTGCCGTTGTTTTGAAAGGGCCAACTTCCCAAATTCGATTTTCAGAAGCAAAAAAATTGCTTGATTATGGGTTTGCCAATTTTAGTTATACCAAAACTTCTACTGCTGGAGAATTTTTGCAAACAGCTGAGGTTCAAAAAGGAACTGCTAATTCTGTAAATTTATGTTATGAGAGTGATTCTGGTGCTTTGGTCAAAAATTCCGAAAATGGAAATATTACTTCACAAGTAAGTTTAAATGAAACTATTGCAGCTCCTGTCCAGACAGGTGATGTCTTAGGAAAAGTGGATTTTTATTTGAATGACGAGCAAATTGCTTCTGTTAATTTGGTGGCTGAGAATTCAGTAGATAAAATTACCGTTATGAATTTATTTGGTATGATAACTGAATTTTGGGTAAATCTATTTCGATAAACATTAAATAATCGTTTCTGCAAAAGAAACGGTTATTTTTTTGAAAAAACTATAGACTTTTTTAATTTTTTTGTGTATGATAAAAATAATGATTTTTTTAAGGGAGGATGAAGCGACATGCAAAAAATATTAAAAATCGCTATTTTATTTATTTTTATAATTTCAATTTATGGAACAATAACCAGAGCAGAGACAACTAATTTATACAATGATGTAGAAAACGAGAATACCAGCAATACGTCAAACACTTCTACCAATACACCACAAGAAAATGACAACGATAACAACGGAAACGAAACAGAAAATCAAACCAATACTTCCCCATTTGAAGACGATTTATCAGAAGAAAATGAGGATACTACCAACACTTCTGCCACAGCATCTTCAACTTCTATGCTTAATTCAAATGCACGAATTAATACCATGTCTTCGATTCCAGAAGCTAATTTGGGGCTAAATAATGTGCTATGTATTATTTTGATTGCCCTTGCTGTTTTGATTATTTTATTAGCCATTGCAATATTGATTCGATTGAAGAAATAGGATATACAAAAAAGGCTTTCCACAACAAAGAAAGCCTCTTTTTTTGCCTTTAATAAAGTGCTAATAAAATCCATTTATCGCTGTTTTTCAGAAAGTCAAGCTTTCTCCAAAGAAATCTTCCTTCCAAAGGCATATTAAATCCTCTGATAAAAAAGTTGGTCAATTTTGTCAATTCTTTTACTTTAGTTGCCCTAATCCCAAAAGTTAGACAAAAAAATCAGGAGGGCAATGCCCCCCATCAGAATTTCATAAGTTGAAATCTTTGTTATAGTCATACAGAGGTTCAATCACTTTGGGCAAAATTGCCATAAAGCTATCGTTGATTTTACCCTCTTCAACTTGGTCTTCCTTATAGTATTTCCAAATTGAAACTACATTTTTAATGAAACCTTTTCCGTCAGAATTATCTCCAGCAAAAACCTCTGGGCCATCATCTAAAAACCGCGTATATCCATTTTCATCTTTGTAGAAAATGTCAATTTGCTCCGATGAAATAAGTGTTTTCGTCATTAATATTTCTAATAACTCCTTAGAAACACAAACACATGATCCCAACATATCTTTTGTTTCTTCTTGTTTTACATCAGAAATTGTTGCCAAAAAAATGTTATCCTTTTGAAAATAATTTCCAATTTGCTGTACATTAGTTATTTTACCCATATTTTGGCCTCCTTAAATTATCTTAGAGGGTGCTACCCTCCAAGATTTCTATGAACCTTTTCAGGCAATTCTATTAATTACTCATAAAATATATCATATTTACATAAAATTTGTCAAGTAATTTATAAAAATTTTATAATGGATTTATCACAATTAATTTTTTTCTATTTTTTACCATATAATTTTATTTTTTTAAAAATTGTATTGACATTTTATGTAACTTGTATTATAATTTTATTGTATTTATTTATGTAATTGTTTCATTTTATTAAAGGAGGAAAAATTATGAAACAAAAAACAAATAACATGTTAACCCCAAATCTTTTTCATCAAAAAGATTTAAACCCACAACAAATTACAATGTTGTATCACGCTTCTGCAGAGTTAATCATGAAAAACAAAGACATCCGGATTCCAAAACCACTGATTTTGGACTTCCTGTCACATACCATCTCTAGTCATCAGGCTAGTGAGGTATTGAAACGACCTGAAACAGCAGATTTTTTTGAAGAAGCCCTGATAACCTTTATCATGGCATTTAAACCAGTTTTCTGGAGTCAAGCCAGCTGCCCTAGCTATGTTGTTGATGATCAGTTCGAAAAGACCATCAACGATTTGGTTAATCAGGGTATTAACTTAGACTCGTCAGCAGTTCAAGAGGCGATTCACACAGCACGTTACCAATAAACATGTTAACAACCGCTAGGCTATTAAATTTGCCTAGCGGTTGGTTTTTCCCTTAATAAAAAATGACAAGCTAATCTTGTCATTTTTTATAGTAAGTAAATCTGTAAGCCGGGTTCTGTCTAGAATAGTCATTTATCTAGGATATATATTGCTATATACCTCAAGCCACTCAATTAGAAATCTTCAAAAAAGCTAAAGAGCAAGCTTTTTCTTCTAAAAGGTGTTGCTCCAGATGGGGTTTACACTGACGCACTATATCACTATAGCACCGGTGAGCTCTTACCTCGCCTTTTCACCTTAACCAGACTTTTTTAAATCAAAGAATTTTCCATAATTTTACACGCATTGAACAAATCCTGCAAATTCTCTTCAAAAATTTCCATGATTCTTTGATTTAAAAAAGTCTGGCTGTTATTTTCTGTTGCACTTTCCCTAAGGTCACCCTCGCTTGACGTTATCAAGCATCCTCGCTCTTTCGGAGCCCGGACTTTCCTCCCCTGGTTTCTTTCGAAAGCCAGAAGCGACTATTCAATTTACTTAAAAATAGTATAACATATTTTCAAAAAAACGTCAAATCAAAATCCATATAAACACAAGAAAGCCACTTGTTAGTGGCTTTCTTACAACTGTGTTAGGTCAAACCAGCCTTCTTCAATGCTTCCATCATCGGTGATACAGAGATATTTTCACCAAATGTTGCCACAAGAACAGAATCCTCTCCTTCATTATGGGTACGGCTATATTCATTTAGCATTTTTGTAATCCTCGTACCATAACGATCTGCAGGCACAAACTCTCCTTTAAAATTTGTGTATCCGGTATATTCTGCCCTTACCTTATCCTTGTAAAGCAAAAATTCCGAGCCGCAAATTGGACACTTAATTGCATAAGCTTGGCGCCCATTCCAGAAAACTTCGTGCCAAATTTCTCCATTTTCGGCTTTGCAATCTCTGCACCATATCTTACATTTGGGCAGTTCTTTTGCATCATTTTCTATCGGAATAAAGCTATTAAAGTCAACCTGAATAGGCTTTTTATCCGGACAACCAAATTTTTTATTGATACAATGGTTGCACGGACTGTCTCCATATTTTTCTTTAATCCGATAATAAGTTGCTGGTACTAAAACACAATTTCCAAACATAAAATGCCCTCCTTAAAATAAAAAGATTTATTTTTTGCTACAAATGACTTCTTTCTATTATACCATATTTACATAACTTTGTCAAATCAATCTATTTTATATTTCTCTTTCGCCCCATACTCCGTATGCAAATACTTATGTGCCACATGACTTCCCGGTTTCTCCAAAAATTCCGCATACAACTCTTTCATCACTGGATTTTCATGAGATTTACGAATCACACTTTTTTCATCAATTGAATATAATGCATCTGCTCTTATTTTTCTCACATCAACACTCGCTCTTGTTTTTGCATCTTTAATTGGCTGACCGCCCCCCATCACGCAACCACCGGGACAAGCCATAATTTCCACAAAATGATAAGGTGAATTCCCTTCTTTTATTTGTTCCATAATTTTTCTAGCATTGGCCAAACCACTTGCCACTGCTATTTTTACTTCTGTTCCTGCAACATGCAAAGTAGCTTCTTTTATCCCTTTTTCACCACGTACTTCCGTATATTCAATTTTGTCAATACTCTTTCCTTCCAATGTATCAACCGCTGTTCTAACAGCTGCTTCCATAACACCACCTGTCGTTCCAAAAATCGCTCCTGCACCACTGGCTTCTCCCATTGGAAAGTCAAAATCATTCTCCTCTAACGCGCGAAAATCAAGATTGGCTTGTTTAATCATACGTGCTAATTCTCTTGTTGTAAGCACATAATCAACATCTCTTAAGCCATCTACTTCCATTTCTTCTCTACTACATTCATATTTTTTGGCTATACACGGCATAACAGATACCGTACAAATTTTATTTTTATCGATTCCATACTTATCTGCAAAATAAGATTTTACAATCGCGCCAAACATCTGATGTGGCGACTTACAACTCGATAAATGCTCCAGTAAATCCCCATAATTTTTTTCTGCAAAACGCACCCAACCTGGACTACAAGAAGTAATCATCGGGAAAACACCACCATTTTGTATACGTTCTATTAATTCATTAGCCTCTTCCAGAATCGTTAAATCAGCCCCTGTATTAGTATCAAAAACTTTATCAAAACCAATACGTTTTAAAGCAGTTACCATTTTACCTTTTACGTTTGTTCCGATTGGCATACCAAATTCTTCACCCAGTGCTACTCTCACTGCTGGAGCAGTTTGCACAACCACATAGGTATCTGGGTCTTTTAATTTAACCCAAACATCGTTAATCGATTCTTTCTCATGCAAGGCACCTGTTGGGCAATTTTCAATACATTGGCCACAAAACGTACAATCTACATCATTCAAACTTTTATCATAAGTCGTAGAAATACAAGATTCAAACCCACGTTCAATGCAGTCAATCGCACCAATTTGTTGTACATTTTTGCAAGTTGCTGTACACCTTCTACATAAAATACATTTGTTAAAATCTCTCACAATAGCAGGAGATTTGTCATCGATTTCGTGTTTGGTCATTTCGCCCGGAAATTCTATGGTTTGCACATTGAATTTTTCAGCCAATTTTTGCAATTCACAATTGCCTAAGCGCGTACAAGTTAAACAATCTTTGGCATGATTGGATATAATCAAATCTAAAATAACACGTCTAGCTTCTAAGACACTTGGCGTGTGAGTATGTACGACCATCCCCTCTTCTGCTTTTTGAATACAGGAAGTTGCAAATCCTCTTCTTCCTTCTACTTCAACAATACACATTCTACAATCGCCAACTTCGTTGATATCTTTTAGAAAACATAACGTTGGAATGTCAATTCCTGTTTGCTTAGCAGCTTCTAAAATGGTTGTTCCTTTTTTTACTCCTACTTTTATTCCATCAATCGTTAGTGTAATTTGTTCTTCCTTCATATTTATTTCCTCCTTTATACGGTATCACTTTTACTTAATCGCATGAAATGGGCAACTGGCAATACAGGTTCCGCATTTAATACATTTATCTTGATGAATCACTCTTTTTTCTCGC
>CAOJGX010000054.1 GCA_948435735.1 uncultured Clostridium sp. | reverse complement strand
TCTGGCTTTCCATCTTCTATTTCGTCCTCTGACCATTCAATTCTTCCATTTTCTATTTTTCCTGTCGAAATTACTTGCTCTACCTTTAAAACCTCTATCTTTCCAGCTGTATCCGCTATTACAATATAATTCCCTGTTGCTGTTTCTTTTCCTGTTTTTAATTCTGTTTTTAAGTATTCGTCTAATTCTTCTACTTCCTTATGATTTACATACTTTTCCTCATAATACTGACTTGCTAAATCTACTACTACTAAATTCGCTTCTTCTTCAGCTGTCGCCTTTTCATTAATATCGACTGCTTCTGTAGCTCGTTTCAATATTCCATTTTCTCCTGCCACAAAACTTAAGGTCACGCCTGCTAAGATTAATAATACGATAATCGTCACCACTAATGCTATTAATGTTATCCCTTTATTTTTTTCCATAATTTTTATTTCTCCTTTTTTCTACTTATTTTTTCTTTTGATTAATTTTTTTATTCAATCACCTTCTTTCAACTTGAATAAAAAAAACAATTCATATAAAGACGTTGTTTTTCCACGTCTCTATTATAAATTGTCTTCCTTCTTTATTTACGTTTGTAATATTATAATCTACCTTTATCCCTTTAAAACTATGTGTGTGTGTGTGTGTACTCTTGCAATGGTTTGAGCCATTTTTATTTTCATCTTTTTCTTCTCCTTTATTTAGATGAGCAAACAATTTATGATTATTCTACCGGTATTATATTCTATAAAATTTAATTTGGCAAGCTTTTTTGCAATATAACAAAAGGTCATATTTAAAAATTATTCTTCTCCACAATCTCAACAATTTCCGCAATATATTTTCCAATAATCGGAATATTCAAAGTCACAATCCTCTGTAACACAAGAATCAATATAGCTGTTATCATGGTCACTCCGATTCCGATTCCAATTCCTCTACCAATCCCAGCATAAAAATTTCGTTTTATAATCTCTTTTCTACTTCCTAAAATATAGATTAATTCCTGTATATTTTTTTCCTCTAAAAATTGATTCAATTTATCTATATTTCTATTTAACTTCCCAAACATAAATACCATCCCTCATAATAGGATGGTATTTTTTATTTTATTTATACAATATCATTCGAAACCCCCAAGATGGATCAGACGCATTTTCTTTATAACCTGTATGGCTACTTGCCGTTCTACTTAAATTCGCGCTTCCGCCTCTGACAACTCTATAGTTCACAGTCTCTGAAACAACTTCTGTATTCGTATTATTCTTGTTTTTATTTTTATTTTTTGAACTTGTATTCGTTGTTGCAGGCTTAAATTTGTAAATCTCAGTTGTCCATTCTCTTACATTTCCTGCTAAATCACAAATATTATTTTTGATATCGGCTTCTGTCTGACCTGTTTCTCGTATATTTCCTGAATAATTCCCTGAATTTGTACTAGTCGAATAATTTTCAGAAGTTTGATCTAACCATGTTGTTGTTGTATCCCATGCATAACTATTTAGGATGGCTGTTTGATAACCCTCATAGCCAAACGCTTGTGCTGCCTTAGAAGCTGCTGCAGCCGCTTCTATATAGCTTATATTAACACGCGGTTGTTTTCCTCCCATACTGCCTGCTACGATTTCACCATTTACCTCATATGTTGATGCTTCATATCGCCCCATATAAAATCCATAATTTTGTGCAACACTATTAACTAAGGCTGATGCTGTACTATTCGATTCTTCATAATCTGTATCTTGCATGGTATTTCTAGTCAGTTTTCCCGATGGAACAGGAACCCAGACAAACTGATTTCCATAAGAATCTTCTATCACATAACCAGAATCAACTTCTCCTCCTTTATGAGAAAAACCTGTTGGCATATACGGACTATTCGCTGAAGCTTCTCGAATGTTATTTACTTCAATCGCTAAGGAAGTAGTTTGACCATTATTTCCTTTTGCTCGAAATGTATAATTTCCATTTTCTGTCACAGTAAAAGTCGCATTATCCGAACGATTGACTGAGCCATCTGGTAATGTTATCGCTTGAATACCAGCCTCATCATCTGTTGTTGCAATCGCAGTAAGGGTAACAGATTCTTGGTTTTCTTCGTCTGTATTAGAAGTGAGTTTTAAGACAGGAACAATTTCCGAGGGCACAACTTCTGTTTGATCATCTCCTGTATTATTTTGATTATCCAACAAAAATTTAACTCCCAAACCTACAACACATAACACTACGACAATTAAGACTGCAATTATGATAGGCGAAACTTTATAATACATATCTTTTTCTCCTTTGTTCAATATTACTTCTTATTATAAACATAAATTCACATTTTTTCAAATACTTTTTGCACATTTTTATAATTTTATCAATTGATTCAAATAAGTCGCATATAAATATACTTCATCAACCTTTCTATTTAAGCCAATTTCCAAAGCTTTCTGATATATTTTCAGAGAACTCGCATATCGATTTCTCAATTTGTTTTCATCGGTTACAACATCCGTTTTATAATCCAATAAAACCAATCGACCTGTTTCATCCACAAAACATAAGTCAATCATTCCTTGTATTGAAACTTCTTGCCCCTCAAACTCCTCCATTTTTGTACGAATACAAAACGCTTTTTCCTTTTCAACCCACTTAGCTGTTCGAATTCTAGCACAAATTTCTGTTTCTAAGAAATTACTCACCTGTCGCAAATCAATAAACTTAACTTCTTCCTCTAAAAAAATCTTTTTAGCAACTAACTCCTCAACAAAATGCTGCAATTCTAGCAATGTATAATTTTTACTAAAATCAAGTTTTTGTAGCAGTAAATGGATTAACGTTCCTTTTCGCGTAGCTGTTATCTCATGATTATTTTGTGCCAATTCAAGCCTAATTTCTTCTAAACCAATTTTATCTTGCGGTTCGTCGTTTTGTAATTGTTTCATTTGCGAAACTGTTGTTTTCATCGGAACAGAAATCAATTTTTGATCGGGATATTCCCAAGCAAATTCTTTTTCTATTTTTTCCAAATCCACAGTTTGTCCAAAATCAAATTCTCGTGTCGCCTCTTCTTGTTGATATTCTGTTACAACTTCATGTTTATCGTGAATGGTCACTTCCAAATCCTCCTGTAATTTACCACTCAAATACACCAAATAAATCCAGTCTAAATAAGATTCATAGTTTTTCAGCAAAATCGGATTTAATTTCCCCGCCTGTTCTCCATAACTATTTAATCGATCTTCCTTATTATTTGCCTCTTTTTGAATATTATTAACCGTTCCTGTTAGAATCAATTTCTCCTTAGCACGTGTTAAAGCAACATACAAAATTCTCATTTCTTCAGCCATTGCTTCTGTTTTTCCCACAATTTTAATGGCTTGTTTCGCTGCTGTTGGATATTGAATTTTTCTCTCATAATCCACATATTGTGGGCCAAAACCAATATCTTTATGAAGCAAAACATTCATTTTTAAATCCTGCAAATTAATTTTTTTATTCGCACAACTCAAAAAGACAATCGGAAATTCCAACCCCTTACTTTTATGAATACTCATCATTCGCACCACATTTTCAGATTCTCCAATCACTTTAGCAGCAGCCATATCTGAATTTCCAATTTTCAGTTTTTCTGTAAATCGAATAAAATTAAACAAGCCACTAAAACTGGTTTTTTCATATTCTTTTGCTCTTTCAAACAACCTTCTTAAATTGGCTTGCCTTAAAACCCCATTTGGCATCAAACCAACATATTGCAAAAATCCAGTATCACCATAAATTTTCCAAATTAATTCCGCCAAACTCATGGTTTCACTTTGCTGTTTCCAACTCTCTAGCTGACCGACAAAGCTTTCCAACTTTTCACAACAAGCCAATTTTTCCTTCCTAGCATTTAACAAATTGGCATACACCGTATCTTCTCGATTCAATAAGCGGATTTCCACGATTTCATTATCCGTAAATCCGCCGATTGGCGACCTCATGACAGATACCAAATGGATATCATCCAATGGATTATCCAATATCTTTAGCACATTCATAATCGTCTGAACTTCCATCGTATCTAAATATTCAGAAGTCGCATCCGAAAAAACAGGAATTTTATTTTTGACCAATTCTCTTTCAAAAATCGGTGCCACATTTGATGTAGAACGAAGCAAAATAACAATATCTCGGTATTCTACGCTTTTATAGGTTCCATTTTTACACTTAATTAATTTTCCACTTGTTACAAGCTCTTGTATTTTCTGAGCTACAAATCTTGCCTCTACTTCTACTTTGTCGAGTTCTTTCTCAGTTTCTTCTTGTTCTTCTTCGGCTTCTTTGTCTAACTCAGTCAATTCCTCCTTTTCTGTTTTCATGTCAATAATATGCAATTCACTTTTCCCCACTCCATTCTCAATTGGTGGATAATCTGCACCTAAATTCAAGTATTCTTCTTGCGTATAATCAATATCTCCCAATTCTTTGCTCATAATACTTTCAAAAATAGTATTTGTAATATTCAAAATATTTTGATTGCTTCTAAAATTCTTAAAAAGCTGAATTTTTAAACCGTTTTCATTTTCCTCCAAACCATACTTTTCATATTTTTCTAAAAACAATTCTGGGCAAGCTTGTCTAAATTTATAAATACTTTGTTTAACATCCCCTACCATAAAAATATTATTTCCACGTGACACAGATTTCAAAATCAATTCTTGCACTTGGTTACTATCTTGATACTCATCAATCGCAATTTCTTCAAATTTTTCTTGATATTTCTTGGCAACTTCAGTCGGAATATACTTTCCCTCCTCATTTTCCTCAAGCAAAATCTCCAATGCATAATGCTCAATATCCGTAAAATCAAGGATATTTTTACTTCTTTTTTTGGTCTGAAACGCTTCATCAAATTTTAAAATCACATCTTTCAAAGCCACCAAATGATGATACAACAAACCAATATCTTGATAAGCCTCTTCCGAATTATATAACAACGTCTTTTCAAGCAAACTGCTAACTTTCTTCTTGACACTATCTCTTGCCTTTTTCGCCTCTTCTTTTACCTCTGGATTGGCTTTTTTATCGGAAGGCCAAGTTTTAAATTTTAGTGTGTTAGCATATTCAAAGCTAGCATCCCAAGAGTCACAGTT
This sequence comes from uncultured Clostridium sp., assembly GCA_948435735.1. Classification (GTDB taxonomy): domain Bacteria; phylum Bacillota; class Clostridia; order TANB77; family CAG-508; genus Scatovivens. Next base: position 3,268 of record CAOJGX010000054.1, on the reverse strand, counting down.
GTCATACAATTGTTGTAACAAATCCATATCATTTTGAATGGTCAAGGCAAATTTTTGCATTTCTTCGTATTGATCTAGTTTATTTTTTACGATTTTTAAGTTATTGATACAATCTAACATTTCGTCTTTCAATTCTTTTAATAAAATTTCGCCCCAAATACTTTCGGAAAAGTCTTGACCTTGCTTATTTTCACAGTGAAACATTTCGACTTTTTCATGCAACCATTTTTCTGGAAACGGCGTACTTTGTATCAAGCGATACATATTAAAAATCATTTCTTTGACTGGTTCATCTCCTCGATAACCAGTATAGGTCTCTATTAATCGAGCAAATTCCTCATTTTCTGTTTCATATAATTCCTCAAAGACTTCCTCTAAGACCTCCCTTTTCAACAATTCAATTTCTTCCCCAGAAGCAATACGAAACGTAGCAGGTAAGTTGATTTCAAAGAAATTATTTTTGATAACATCTAAACAAAACGAGTGAATCGTACAAATATTCGATTTTCCAAGCAAAACAATTTGCTTTTGCAACTTTTCATCTTCTGGATTGTCATCTAATTTTTGATAAATGGCATCCAAAACTCTTTCACGCATTTCAGAAGCTGCCGCATTGGTAAAGGTTACCACTAATAATTTGTCAATATCAATCTGATCTTTTAAAATTTTCTGAATCATTCTTTCTACTAAAACTGCTGTTTTTCCGCTTCCGTGCTGCTGCTGCCACTAAAATATTCTGATTTTTTTCAAAAATTGCTTTGGTTTGTTCGTTGGTCCATTTCATGTTTATTACCTCTTATTTTTCAAAGTTTATGCCATTATTCAGTTTTTATCATTATATCAAACAAAGCTTAAGATTGCAATACAAGCTTTTATTAAGTTTTGGTATTTGTGTTTTTAGGGATAGAAGAGATTTTGACATATGCCTTAAAAACGATTTAGAAGCATTTTAAGAGACTTTGCCCCCTCTCTGGTGTATTGAGTATACTTATGGAATAAAAACGCTTTATTTTGCCTCCTAGCACTTCATCCAAAAAGTCATTTTTCTGATACCTATCCTTTTTATGCCTCTAAAAAATCAGGAAAAATACTTTTTTGCCGTTTTTAGCGTTTTTTAGTCATTTATGTCTAAATTTTAAAAAAAGTCGCTTAAATCGAATTTTTACTCATTCTTTGATTTTGCATAAATTTCTATTTTTTTGAAATAATAATACCATATCAAAGGAGGATTTTATGGCAGATTTAACCATTTTAAATGAAATACACAAAGGCGTTTGTATGGGAAAAGACTCGATTGCTATGGTTTCTGAAAAAAGTTCTGACCAAAATTTTCGTGATGAACTCACATATCAATACAATATGTATCAAGAAACCGAAAATCGAATTAACCAAAAATTTCAAGAAATTGGCGAAATTCCTGACGATACGCCAATGGGTGAAAAAATCATGGGTTGGACCGGAATTCATTTGAATACTATGAATAACAAAACCAATTCCCAGCTTTCCGAATTATTAATTCAAGGTTATGATATGGGGATTATCAAAGGAACAAAGCTTTTGAATCAACATCCAGAAGTGTCAACTGAAGTAAAGGATATTTTGAATGGGTTTATTGCTTTTCAGGAAAACAGTATTGACCGTTTGAAAAAGTTTTTGTAAAAGCTACTTCTTACAATATAAGGAAAGGAATTATACCAAAGTAATTCCTTTCCTTTTCCTCTAATCCATCGTCTGAAACTCCTGCTTCAATCTTACATACCCTAATTCTTCCCAAAAATTATATGCCAAATTCAAGCGGAATAACAACGTTGGTTTCGCCCCAGCCCTATTTTTATCAACTACACAAGCATAATATCTCACATCGGGGTCATCAAACGCCTGTAACTCTTGATATTCCTTGGCTTCTTCGATTGGTGAATATTCATATTTAGAAAGTGTTTGTGGATTAATTTGTTTGATTAAACATAACGTATCCAAAACCTCTTTCACGGTTCTACTCGCAGACATATCATTAATTGTCAAATTAACTGGCAATGTACTACTTTCTAGCAACTGCATCGATGAACCAATAAATATTTCAAACTTTTGTGCCAAATTTGACAAAATGGTAGCTGTTTTCTTGATTTCTTCCCCATTTCCAATATTATCAGTATCTGCTTTCAAGGTATCATAAAAAATATATTCAATATTTTCTCTGTAATAATAATTCATAATTATCTTTCGCAAATCCTCATTCGTATGCTCTGTGATATGAATAAAATAGATGGAATTATCTAATTGCTCATTTAACCATTCTGTAACAGCAATGGTTTGGTTAAATTCAGTCGAAATTTGAGAAAGTCTTTGCGAAAAAGCCTCCATTGTTTCGTCTTCTTCTCTTAGGATAAACCCTTTTTCATCAAGTTTTACGCCTTTTTTCTTGTCTGGTCGAAATTTTAATTCTAACAATTCACCTTCTGTTTTATGCAAAGGTTGACCATGCAACTTTTGGTAAGCTTGATTATTCAAAATTGTAGTAATCAAGCAAAGTTTCATTTTTTCTACTGACATTTCATTTGAAACAATCAACACTTTTTTCTTTTCCACAAATGCCAAGTAACTTGCCATATTAATGGTAAATCTACTTTTTCCTGAGTTTGATGGCATCGCATACACAAATGTTTCCCCTTTTCGAATCCCTTTAAAAACACTTGTTAGAATGGGGAAAGGCAAATCAAGACCCGTTGCTAAAGTGCTTTCGTCATTTAGCAAAAAGTTTGTTGTATCATTGTTTAATCTTCCTTGGCTTAAGCCACTTGTGACACCAATTTGTTCAATTGCATTTTCTACTTCTTCGACTGTCATTTCGTTGTACAACTGATAATTTACAATATCCAAAATACTATCTCGAATAATTTTCGTTGGTGCAGATAAATAATTTTTTTTCAAAATAAACAATTTTTTTAGAATTGTATAAACCATTTCAATATCATAATTTTTTTCGCTCGCCATTTCTTGTAATTGCATTTTCAAGCCATACGAATCTCCTGCTTCCATGGGAAGTTTAAAGCCTTCTTTTGCAATGGCTGGTGCATATTGCTCCGATTCACGAAATAAAATAATACGATACATATTATCTAAATCTTTATCTGAAAAATGGCAGTCTTCATATAAGAAATAATATCTTGAAATGGCTTTTGGATTGTTTAGCAATAAACCTAAAAAGATATATTCTACTTTTAGACTGGTTAGTTGTTCTAGTTCTTGTTCTTCCATGCTTTGCTGCGTT
>CAOJGX010000053.1 GCA_948435735.1 uncultured Clostridium sp. | reverse complement strand
TATTGTAGTGAATATGCTTTTCAAGTTTTTTACCCCAACTATTGACATTGAACCAGAGTTTTTTACCCCAACTATTGACATTGAACCAAAAATCAAAAAAATATATCTACTTGTGATGAAGTAGATATTTTACAATTTGGTTAGATATTTGTTAGATACTATCCTAAAAGCAAAATATTATCAAAACTTGCAAAGCCTTGATAATACTAATGGTGGGCAGGGTTGGATTCGAACCAACGTAGACTCTCGTCGCCAGATTTACAGTCTGGTGCCATTAACCACTCGACCACCTACCCATGTTTTATATGGTGCACCATCAAGGATTCGAACCTTGGACCCACCGGTTATGAGCCGGTTGCTCTGACCAACTGAGCTAATGGTGCATTTGGTGCGTTTCCTTAACGCAAGTTTTATTATAAACTATCTAACCCAAGTTGTCAATACCTAAATACAACTTTTTATCATTTTCCTATACTCCTCCTCAAACTTATTTAAAAACGCCACTATCATTTCTTCTCTATCAAACTCTCTTTTAAATTCTTTCTTTAATGAAGTCGCTATCTCTGCTAAATTTCCCGGAAACTCCTCTTGGTTCACATTGACTCCCATACCAATATAGATTTTCTTTACCTCCTCACCTTTGCAAACTGTCTCTGTCAAAATTCCACCCATTTTTTTATTGTTAAAAAACAAATCATTCGGTCTTTTTATCTCAAGTTCTATTCCATATAACTTTTTTATGACTTTTACCATACATTTTGCAATACAAATTGTAATATTTTCAAACTTTTTAATATTACAATTCGGCAATAACACAAAAGACATTGCAATATTCTTCCCATTTCCTGTATACCATTTTCTATCATGCGTACCAACTCCAGCCACTTGATTGTCTGCTATCACAAGCGTTCCGTCAAGTGGTTGTCTCAAAGCTTTGACTTTGGTTTGGGTAGAATCAAGCGATTGATAAAATAACATCTTTCTACCCAAAAATTCCGTTTTTAGACCCTTTAATTCCATATCTTTTACTTCCCTCAAAACAACGTTTATTTTTCCAAACGATTCACAATTTTCAACACTTCCGAAACACTCCAAGCCTGTGCACAAGTTCCACCCGGCTGATACGGTGCTTTCGAATCATACAATTCTGATATACTTCCTACACATTCTTTCTGATATAATTCCTTCTTAAACGTTTCATAAACATCTTGCACCAATTTTTCTTTCTCCATGATAAATTTCTCTTTTTCAATTCTATCTTTTTCACTATCTATGATATTTTCCAAACTATCTGCATACAACCCCAAAAGCCATACCCAACTAACTCCTTGATGATAACTGCTATCACGCTTAAAGCTATCCCCTTGATATTCTGCAATATAGCCTTCTTCCTCTTTTGCCAAAGTCCTCAGACCACATTTGGTCAGCAATTTCTTTTTGGCTGTTTCAAAAATTGTCTTTCCTAAATCAGATGCTGGATTGATAACAGGATACGTTGTTGCCAAACTAAACAATTGATTGGGTCTAATTTTATCATCTCCTAAAACGTCAAACAGCGACTTTTTATTCGGATTATAAAATTTTGCTTCAAACACTTTTTTATGCTCTTTGGCTAACTTTTTATAACGATCCGCCAACTCTTTTTCACCAAACTTTTTAGCCAAATATTCCATCGTTTTCAAAGCATTATACCATAAACTATTTAATTCAACAACTTTCCCATTTCTTGGTGTCACCACATAATCACCAATTTTAGCATCCATCCATGTATTCTGCGTTTGTGGCGTACCAGAAACCAAAAGGCCATCTTCATCTATATCAATATTATTTCCATCTAAGTCAATTCCATTTCTATAATTTTCAATAATATCTTTCAATTTTTCATAAAGATTTTCTCTGATAAAATCATAATCTTTTGTATATTTCATAAATTTGTTGACTTGTTCAAACAGCAAAAGTGAACTATCTGCACTATTATAAAGTGGCATTCCGTCACTTTCCGAATAGCCATTTGGTACCAAACCACATTTGATATCACGTGTTAAGGTTAGCAAAACTTCTTTTGCTAAATCAAATCGTTTGGTAATTAATAACAATCCTTCAAATGCAATACAAGTATCGCGTCCCCAATCTAAAAACCATGGAAAACCTGCTAAAATAGAATGTGTCCCAAATTCTGGTCGATTTATAATAAAATTATCTGTTGCTATGATTAAATCTCTTAAAAAGGCTTCTTCGTCTTTTTCTTGTTTTGTTTTGGTAGCATTGGCTTTAGTCGAAATCAATTTTGTCTGTTCGACTAAGTCTTCCAACCTTTCTATCTCAGCTTCTAGTACTGCATCTGCATCAAGTTTTTCTATATCACTATCTAAAGAAACAACAACCGTTATCTCCTTTTTCTCTTTTGGCTCTATGTGAACTTCATATCTTCCCGGAACACATAAATCTTCTTCTGGAAAAAAACCTCTTTCTTCTTCCTTCCAATAATACATATTCTTAAAAATATCGTGTTCATGTTCAATATAAGTTCCTTCGCTTATTGTCATATAAATTGGCTGATTATCATCGATTTTAATTTCTGTTTTTTGTTGATTTGTATTTTGTTGTAAGGTAAAATCATGATTGGTTGTCATCCCATGAAAATCTCTAAAATTCATGACAGGTGCAATAACAAATTTTGCCTGCTGTGTGTTATTATTTTTTATTTCATATTTAACAACAACCACATTTTTCCCATAAACCAAACCAATCTTCTTGACAATCTTAACATTTCCCACTTTATAAACAAACTCTGGCAAAGGATTTTTTTCAAAACTCTCTAAGTTTTTATATCCTTCCGAAATATAATTCTTACATACATTGGTATATAAATCGTATTTTTGATTTTCAACCCACATACTCTCATCCAACTTTGATAAAATCAAATGTCTTCTTGCAGGCTGCTTTAATGGTGCAATTAATAAACCATGATATCTTCTTGTATTAGCACCAAGAACCGTACTTGAAGCATATCCTCCGATTCCATTTGTAATAAGCCATTCCTTGTGGATTGCTTGATCCATTTCTAATTGTTTTTTACTGAGTTTCATTTGTATTTCTCCTATATCCTATTTACTAGGTTTTTTTTTCGTTTTAGTAGCTTGCATTTCTTTATTTTCTTTTTTTTCCGTTTTCTTTTTCTCTTTTTCAAGTCTTTCGATTTCTTTGGCAATTGCCCTGTTTTCTTTAATTTTAGCTTCTGTATTCTGAATTGCTTCTACTCTTTCTTTATATTTTTCACTAAATTTGCTTTTTCTATTATGATTTTTATTTTTCACATTCTGCGTTGCTTTTTTCACAAGTTCCTTATGCTGTTTCTGGACTTTTTGCGTTTTCTTGATATCTTTATTTTCTTCTTTTAGAATAGAATTTAACAATAAAAATTCGGTACCATTTTGCTCATCTTTAAACCTTAATTCGTTACAAATTAATTCAATAATCGTTGAAGCAATCATCGCCGGATTATGTCTAATTTTGTCATTTTTGATGCAAGACATATCTTTTTGAATGATTTTTACCCCCAAACTAGCCGCTTGTGTGATATTGGCTTCAACCACTTCTGAACCCTCTTTATTATATCTTCTAACATATTCTGGAACCACTTCTCCTGTATCCACCAAACAATAATCAAAAACACCTTTTCCTACATGATCTTGAATGGCTTTAATATGTTCTGCTAACGTATAATTATCCGTTTGGCCAAATTCGGTCATAATATTGGATATATACATTTTCACAGCTTTACTTTCTTTCATTGCTTTAGACACTCTCTTCACCAACAAATTCGGTAACACATTCGTATACAAACTTCCTGGACCAATAATAATCGCTTCTGCCTCTTCAATCGCTTCAATCACACCCGGCGCTGGTTTACAATTCGATGGATTGATAAAAATTCGGTTAATCACTTCCACTTTTTCCGAAACAATTTCTGGAATTTTATCTTTTTTCTCCACAATGGTTCCATCTGTTAACTCTGCACAAATAATGATTTCATCTAATGTTACTGGCAACACTCTTCCATTTATATTTAACACTTCCGTACTTTTTTGAATTGCCTCTGAAATATTCCCATACAATTCATTCATCGCTGTTAAATAAATATCTCCAAAATTTAGAGCCTGCAATTTTGGATTTTGAAAATTCAAATTCATTAACTGACCCATCAATTCTTCTTTATCAGACATCGCAATAATACTGCTTTTGATGTCTTCCAAAGGCAATGTATCCAAAGCTTTTCTTGATTCTGTTGGAACATTTCCGTAATCTGACATCGTCACAATTGCTGTAATATTATTCGTATATTTTCTTAATCCCTCAATCACTGTATTCAAGCCTTGGTCACCACCAATGACAACAATTTTAGGTCCTTCATCATAGACTTTTCGATTAAAAATCAACGATTTAATATTGACTTTCGCCTCTTTTCCTTTTGCGGAATCTTGGTCATTTGCCTCAATAATAATTTCCAAATTCCTTTTTTGAATAAAAATAATCCCAATAATGACACATACAAAACCAACCACAAAAGCAGCAATGATTTTTCCTAATTCTTGAAAACTCATTTCCTCTGCCACTAACACCTTCATAAAACCATAACACGCAAGCGCAATTCCAACTACAATTAAAAACATCCATCTTTTTACTTTCGCACTTGATTTAAACCATTCTAAAAAAGATTTCATTTTCTCCTCCTTTTACTCCTCACCAATTACAATAATTTCTAGCTTAATCTCTTTTTCAAATTTTCTTTTCACTTCTTTTTTTACCTGTTCAATAAGTTGCAAAACTTGACTAGCTGTCGCATTTCCTTTATTAACAATAAATCCAGCATGCTTTGTCGAAACTTCCGCATCTCCAATTCGATATCCTTTTAGACCACAATCATCAATCAACTTAGCAATGGGAACTTCTACATTTCTCTTAAATATACTTCCTGCATTTGGAAATTCCAAAGGCTGATTTTTCATTCTCAATTTCTTACATTCTTCCATCTTTCTTTGAATCTCGTCTTTTTTGCCATATTGAAGTTTTATTGTTGTTTCCAAAAGAATCAAACCATTTTTTTCAAAAGCACTTTTTCGATAATCAAATTCATGCAACTGCAAACTCAATTCTTCGATTTTTCCATTTTGATCCATACATTTTGAAAATACCACAACATCTTTCATTTCCTGCCCAAAAGCACCTGCATTCATACGAATTGCACCGCCTACTGTACCAGGTATTCCCGCCATACATTCTAAACCAGAAAGTCCATTCTCTAATGCAATCAAAGCCAACTGAGCAAGTGGCAAACCTGCTCCAACCGTTATATAAGCAACTTCTTGTTGTTTTCCTACCACCCAAGACTTCAATTCCAATTTTATGACCAAACCACGGATTCCACCATCACGAACCAACAAATTCGTCCCATTCCCAATAATTTGATATGGTATATTTTCTGTCTTCGCTAACGCTAATAGCAGGCTTAACTCTTGTATTGTCTCAACCTTCACAAAATAATCTGCCAAGCCACCTATCTTAAATGACGTATGTTTGCTCATTGGCTCATTCTCATAAATATTTTCTTTTTTCACAATTTTCTCTAACTTTTCCGTTATCTCTTTCCTCATGCCAAAACCCCTATATTTTATTTTCCCAATCATTAAAACTTGCTGTATCTTCCTCTTTTTCATCTTCTGTATTTTGGATTGGTGGCAAATATAATAAATTATTTTTGCTATCTACTTTCTTCGTTTCATTATACACTTCACCTGTTTTATAATTCACAATATAGGTGTAATCCGAATTACGCACTCCAATTTCATCTAACTGATCAGGATTTAAGCGATAATAATAATCTTCTTGGTATTCAGTATCCTTATCCAAATTATTGATAAAAATTTTAATATCCTCATTTCGATTGGCAACATCTGGCAATTCCACTTCCAAACTTGCTTGCAATAATCTCTCCCCTACCCAAAAAGAAACTTGCTGTGCATCTGCTTCTACTTTCAACTGATTTACAGCAGCAGCCATTGAATATCGCTCTACAATCGCTTGTCTTAAGATGCCCAATTCTCCACTTAATTTATTATTTCTCACATCTTTTATTGCCATAAAACTTATATTTAACCCAACTCCCGCTAAAATAAATATAATAATTACCACAATCATTAAAGACATCAAGGTAATACCTCTCTTATTTTTTATCATTTGCAATAACTCCCACAAAAAATTCTATCTCCATACTATCATTTTTTAAATCAATTGACAAGGCTTTTTCCTCAAATTCTCCAATTTATTGTGCAGAATCCTTCATCACACAATCCAAAACATTCGCTAAATATTTCATACTCCCCTTACATTGTTCCATTGTATTTCCAGTGGCTCCCACTTCAATAATCGCAGCCCCTCCTGTTACATGTTGGTTATATCTTGAATTTCTCAAAATAATTGGTTTAAATAGCCCAGGATACATTTCATTTGCTTTTTCTTGCACTTTAATTGCTAATTTCAAATTATTGTTCCAATTGGAATGTTCTAATCCACCACCATCGGTTCCAATTACAAACATCAACTGTGCCACTGTTTCGTCTCCGATTTTGACACATGGTGCATAATTACTATTGCTTCCGAAGGGCATCTCTATGCACATCAAACACAGCCTCCACTGTTTGATACGTACTAAGCAAATTCTTAATCGTTGACAACGCTCGTGTATACGAACCCGTATACGCTGGATAATCATGATACGTTTTATCATGAATCACTGTATATCCTTTCCCAGCCAAGCAATTTGCTAATTCGCTTCCTACTCCTACTACCGAATAATTCCTATCTGTTGTCCTATAATTTCCGGTTGCTTCATATTGGGAACCTTCACTTGGTGTGTAACTTTCACAAGTATGCGTATGATAAATAATCATATCTTTATTATTTTTATACTTCACATCTGGCGTTACCATTGCTTCTGTTAACGAATAGCCTGATTCATTTTTGATTTGTACAGATTTGTAGGTATCTGTATATACATCTTTTTTATTATTATTTTCAACCACTGCCGTTTGGAGCGCGGTACTTTCTTGTGGTTGTTCGGGTGGTTTTGGTGCCTCTTCTGCTTTTTCTTCTGGTACACTTTCTGTGGCTAAATTTTGTTCTTCTATCTTCTCAAATTCTACGACTTCTTCTTGGTTTTCCTTTTCCATAATTTCCTCTTCTGCACCGGAAAAAACAGCAAGCTGTGCCACCAAAATCTTCTTTAATTCGCTATCTTTTTTCCCTTCTTCTGCCTCAAACCCCTTTGCTATCGCCAGATTATTTTTTATAAGGCTAATATTACTATCTAGGTTTATCTCTTCTAAATTAAAGTTTTTAGCAAAACCATAAAGCATTTTAGCAAACTTTATCATCATTGCAACCACAAGGATTACAAGAATAATTTTCATGATTCTTTTTAATAATGTCTTTAAATTAATAACCGCCAAATTAATCATAGCAAATCTCCCTGTGAAATTATATGAGGAAACTTTTAAATTATGACATAACCTATTTATATTTACTTTTTTTCATTTCTAATTAAAAAAATGCCTAACCTTTTATTATAGCACATTTTTATGGTTATGTCAATTTGACAACTACTTAAAAATATGATATAATAAAAGGTTAAGCATAATCTTTTTTAATCTTTTGCAAGAACATATGGATCTTGCTGCGTTCCTGAACCGCTTGCTATATAAACTCCATCTGTCAATGAAACAACTGGACGTATTCCTAAAGAGTACCCAAAATTCTGACTTAACATACCATTCCAAGCCACCGCTCGTAAAACTAAAGATCTACTATTATACTGATATGCCGAAGCTAACGTATAGCAACATCCTATATTACGCAAATTAGACTCGTCATACTCTTTACTATTGGTAGACTGTGCCTCACTATAAGTCATCAAATGAATGTTCTCAATATATCCTTTTTCGCTTAGTTTTACATCTTTGTACATATCCCAATCTCTCGGATTTATCGGTGTACCATTATCCAATGTATTATAGGAAATACATCTTTTTCCACTAGACAATAAATATTCAGCTTGATAGCCAGTTTTACTTTTATCCTTGCTCATAAAAACAAAATTTTCTGGACACCCTGCATGAATTAAAGAGGTCACATAATTTTTTTCATCTTTATGATAAACCTGAAAAATAATCCATCCCTCATCATTGGCAACTCGCTCTGCAGTTCCATCAAAATTACTGACACTTTGATTTCTGCTAGTTATCACTACTCCATCTTGTATATCTTTTTCATTTTCAGTATCTCCTTTGTAAGTAAATCCTCCAAATGTAAAACCCAATCCGCTATCATCATTCAATTTAAATTCATAGGAATGGCCTCCTTCTTTACTTTTATTTATATCATACAGCTTTTTATTTTCCAATTCAGCAATTTCTTCACTGGTCCATTCCCCAGCATCATATTGAACAACTCCTCCCAAAACTTTCATTTCAGGTTCTATTAAAATGGTTTCCTTTTGTATTTCTCCTTTCCCAGTTGTTATTAGAACTGTATATTCTTCCCCTATTTTCACCATGTATTCCAAAGCATTAACCTCTTTTACATTATCATATAAAAATGGGGCTTTTTGTGGTAATTCTATCTTCTTTATTCCATTTATTTCATCCTTTATTTTTATTGCTATTTTTATATCCTCACCATTTCTTGCAATAATTTCATATGAAAATTCTATGGTTTCATCTTTTCCAATTGAAGGTTTTTCTGGCTTTCCATCTTCTATTTCGTCCTCTGACCATTCAATTCTTCCATTTTCTA
>CAOJGX010000052.1 GCA_948435735.1 uncultured Clostridium sp. | reverse complement strand
TGTGTGTGTGTACAGCCTCAAGCCTTTTCAGCTTTTCTTTTGTTCTATTCATTGTTATTTCTCCTTGTTTCTTCATCCATTCTTCAATTCCTCTTCTGCCTCCCTATAATTCGGCATAAACTTCTCCACCATATCCCAGAAACTCTTTGAATGATTCATATTCTGCAAATGGCAAATTTCATGCAAACAAACATACTCAATCGCACGTCTACTATACTTTACTACATTTCGATTAATACTAATATTTCCCGTTGTCGCACAATTTCCCCATGTACTTTTTAGCTTTTTAATCTTATAACCAGTTGGACCAATTCCAACCTTCATCGTCATTTTGCGCATTGCTTTTTCCACTTCTTTTTCGGCTAATTGTGTATAAAATTGCTCAATTAATTTTTTTACTTCTTCTTTGGAATTTTCATTTTCTTCGCTTGGCAAAATCACGCTAAATTTACCTCGTGAAAACTTAAACTTTGGCTTCTTAATTTTCTCATACGCTATATGTAAAACAGCTTCTTTTCCCAATACTTTAAAAATCTCACCCTCACAATATTCGTATGGTTTTTTGATTTTTTTCTGTTGCTGTTCCACATTTTCTACAATCCATTTTACCCTTTTTCCAAGCAACTCCTCAATCTTCTCTTGCGTAGTTTTTGTTGGAACTCTAACGGTTACCAGGCCGTCTTTAATCGAAATATAGTAATTTTTTATTCTTTTTCTTTCAAGCCTATATTCAATTTTTTCACCATCGATTTCAAATCTTTCCATTTTCCTCCTAACGTTAATTTTCCATAGTTTGGATTGCCTTCAAAACACCCAATTTACCATATTCATAGGTTAGACCACCTTGTTGAAATGCCACAAACGGCTCACGAATTGGTGCATCACAAGAAAGTTCAATCGAAGACCCCATCGTAAACGCCCCTGCTGCCATGATGACTTTATCGGTATACCCCGGCATATCCCAAGGCATTGGAACAGAGGAAGAATCAATCGCAGAACCTGCTTGAATGCCTTGGCAATATTTCACCAATTTTTCTTCGTTTCCCAATTCAATGGTTTGAACAATATCGGCTCGCACTTCATTAAATTTAGGTTGTACGTTATACCCCAAATGTTCCATCATATAACTTGTAAAAATAGCTGTTTTTAAACTGCTTGCAACCACATGGGGGGCCATGTATAAGCCTTGCAAAATTGCTTTATTAATGCCTAACGTTGGGCCAACTTCTTTGCCTTGCCCTGGTGCAGTAAGACGTTCTGCTGCTAATGCTATCAAATCCTTTCTACCAGCAATATACGCACCATTCGGTGCCAAGCCACCTCCCAAGTTTTTTATGAGCGAACCAACCATAATATCCGCCCCGACTTCAATTGGTTCTTTTTCTTGCACAAATTCACCATAACAATTATCTACCATAATGATAACTTCTTGATTTACTTTTCGAATCTCAGCAATGACATTCTCAATTTTATCAATCGTCAAACTGTTACGCAAAGCATAACCTCGAGAACGCTGAATTTCAATCAATTTGATATCCTTTTTTTGGACCCTTTCGATAATTTTCGGAATATCAAAATTATTTTCTTTTAAATCAATTTGCTCATACTTGATTTGATAGGCTTTTAGTGAACTAGGATTTTCTGCTATTCCAATAATGGAATCCAATGTGTCATACGGTTTACCACAAATGCTAAGCATCGTGTCACCTGGGCGCAAGCAGGCAAAAAGAGCAACCGTGATGGCGTGTGTGCCAGAAATAAATTGAGTTCTAACTAAGCTATCTTCGGCGTGCAGAACATCGGCAAATACTTTTTCAATAGTATCACGACCAATATCGTCATAGCCATAGCCAGTTGTTGAATTAAAATGCACTTCTGCTATTTTATTTTTTTGAAAGGCTGTTAAGACTTTCAAACTGTTTTTCGTACAGGCCAAATCAATTTTGGCAAATTCTTTTTTTAAGTTTTCTTCTGCTTCGTTTGCTAAATTTTCAATTTTTTCGTTAATTCCAAATTCTTGATACATTATAAAACCTCTTCACAATATGTTATTTCCGATTGTGTTAATCGGTATTTTCCCACAAACTGTGGAAAATAATAGGTATCTAATTCATAGGTTGGCTCTACAAGCACGTCACCTTTTTCATTGACAACACCCCATTTATTGTCTTTTTTAATACCTGCAAAACCATATTCATTACATTCTGTCACTAAATCATATTGACCTTCTATTATGATTTTTCCCGTGTTACCACAAAATCCCCATTTGTCATTTTGACGGATGGCATAGATTTTTTTATTGGGATACACTTCTGTATTTTGAGTAACTTCTCCCTCTTGGTTAAAATATTTCATGTCTGTTTCTGAATAACAAACCCCAAAACCATTTTCCAAATTTTCAACAATAGCATCTTTCATCGTAATCGTCTTGGTCAAATCCTTGGAATAAATATCCATCACATGATTGATACCATCGATTGCTTGCAAAACTTTCGTGCCGTCTATTTGAATAATAAAATCATAATGGGGTTCAATTTCAAGTTCTTGCGTGATGGCATTAATGACTCCTGTTTTGCCTGTTTCATCTGTTACAATAAAATAGTTGTCAAACGCATATTCTACTTGCACATATTTTTTATCGAGTGTTACATCTTTGCTAATAATGCTGTAAAATCCTTCTTCGTCTTCAGCAATAAAATACGCTGGATTTTTGGTTTCAATCATTTTTTTGTAGAAACTTGTATTGACCAAATTTCCATTACTGTCAAACAATTGAGTTTGCCCATTTTTTTCAACGGAAATATAATTGCCTGCAATAGAATAAGTTTCATATTGTGGCTTTAAAATGTTTTTCCCATTTTGTTTATAAAAACCATATTTTCCATTTTTGTTGACAATAAACACCTTAGAAAGTTCCGAATAATGAATTTCTTGAAAATTCAAATCAATCATTTTCTTTGTGTTTTTAAAAACACCTTTTTTGCCTTTGTACATGGCAATTAAGTAAATATCGTCTTCTTCATATTCTAAGGCTCGCTGTAATGTTTCGTATTTGGTATCTAATACGATGTTTCCTTGTGCATCTATGTAGCCAAAATTGACGCCATCTTTTGTTTTTTCAGAAACGATATAGCCTGTTTTTTGGTATAAATCCTCATCAGAGCAATATCCATCCGCAGAAATAGAATCATATTTTGTATCAATGATGCTATTTCCAGATGAATCTAAAATACCATATTGGTTCTCTTTTTTCACTAATATTCTACCAGGTCTATCTTTTACGCTAGAAATTTCGGTGTAAATTGCTTCTGTTATCACCTTTCCGTCTAAATCAAGTAAACCATATAAGTCATTTTTCTTATATTTTAAAACCTGTTTTTCCATATCTTGTTCAAATTCGCCGATTTCCTCGGTAGCTATGGCTCGGATGACATCTACTTCTTCGTATTCCGATAAAATTTGTTCTGCCTTTTGATTGAATACCTTTTTTGTTTCATCTTCTGCATAACAAAAAAACACATCTTTGGATGGATTGGGAATATCAATTCTTGCATATTTCGTGTCAATTAATAGATTGCCTTGTTTATCAATTACACCAACATTTTCATTAGAAGAAAGCATAAAATATTCATAGGAAATATTGTTTATTTCTTCTGCTATTTGTCTGTCACTATTTTGCTTTTTCCCTTTACTCCATACAAAAACAATTCCAACCACAATCACTAGAATAATAGCAAGAACACTTCCTATTGTCTTCCCATTTATATGACTGCTACTTCTTTCCCTATTTCTTACAACTCGATTATTTCTACTACTCAAACTACTTCATCTCCTACATAACAAAATACTAGAAAATAGTTATTTTCTAGCATATTTCTGTTTTTTACGCATGTTCTGTTAAAATTGGTACAACTTGTTTTTTACGTGACACAACACCTTGTAAAAGTGCTGTATGATTTTCTAACGTAACAGAATACGCCTTTTCCACCAAATCCGCTCTTTTTCCTAAAGCAATCACTTGTGAATTGCTATTAACAATATCCGTAATTAGCAACATAAATAAATCCAAGCCTTTTTCATCAATGACTTTTTGCATTTCAGTTTCTAACTCTGCTTGCATGGTCATAACATCTTCAATTGAGGCAGTATTGACTTGATTAATGATGGATTTCACTTCTTTTAAATCAATTTCTTTCGCATCTAATTTCAAAATTTCTGGGATTGAAAATTCGCTTAAATCGGTTCCTGCTTTTAACATTTCTAAACCGTATGTATCGCAATCAATTTCAGCGATTTTTGCCAATTCCTTAGCAGCTAGTCTATCTTGTTCTGTGCAAGTTGGCGACTTGAACAATAAGGTATCTGAAATAATCGCTGATACCATTAAAGTAGCAATTTTTTTATCAATTTCTACGCCATTTTCCTTATATAGTTTATATAAAATCGTTTCCGTACAGCCTACTGGCTCGGCTCTATAATAAAGCGGATATGCTGTATTTAAGGCAACTTTGTGATGATCAACAATTTTTAGAATTGTCACATTATCTAAATTGTCAATGGATTCTTTGTTGCTTGCATGGTCCACCAACATAACCTCTGCTCCATCCTCCACGCTTTCTAATAAACGTGGAGGTTCGATTCCTACATAATTTAAAATATATTCTGTTTCTTTATTTAGTTTTCCTAATCTACATGCTTCCACATCATTTCCTAACGCTTTTTCCAAGTTTGCCAAAACTAAACTTGATGTGATGGAATCCGTATCTGGATTTTTATGCCCAAAAATTAATATTTTTCCCATTTTTATTCCTCCTTAATTACTCGAATTTTCTTCCTCTGATACATCTTTAATTTCTGTCACTTCAGCTTCTTTTACCTCTTGTGGTTCTTCTTGAACTTCTACTTTTTCTGTTCGTGGTTGTTCTTTTCCACATCTTGAGCAAAAAACATCTTTTTTATTGATTTCTTCTCCACATTGTACACACTTTTTTTCTTCTTTCAATGCTAAAATTTGTGCTTCTAATTTTGAAATCTCATCAAATTGTTTGGCAATTTCTACACATTTGTTTTCGATTTCTTGTTTTCCTTCTTCTAAATTTGTTTTAAATTGGTTATAAACGCATTGACCAATTTCTTCATACAAATCTGTAATCTTATTTTTCGCCTCATTGATTTTGCTTTTTAATTTCATTTCTTCTGAAAACTTTACGGTTTTCTCTTTTGTCACTTGATAGGTTTCACTTGCTTTTTTTCCTAATTTATTAAAAAAATCCATTTTTTATCCTCCTTGATATTGATTTTTAATTTTGATTATTTTTTACGTATGATATCTATACCTAATGTGTGCCATAGATGGCACTGATAGGTTTGCGTAATATGTGCCATGAGGGGCGGGCGATTGATAATCGCCCCTACGGTTTTATTCTGCCTTTAACTCTCGTGTCATTAATTGGTTGACTGCTTCTTTGGGGTCTAGGTTGTTGTATAATACATTGTAAACGGTTTCGACAATTGGCATTTCAACTTGGTATTTTTTTGCTAAGCAATAGGCAACATCAATATTGTCAATGCTTTCAATCGTCATACCAATTTCTTTTTTGGCCTGTTCTATGGAATATCCTTTGCTAATTAATTCCCCTGCTCTTCGATTTCTACTATGCTGACTTCCACATGTTACAATTAAATCGCCAAGGCCTGTTAAGCCATAAAAAGTCTTAGATTGACCTCCCATTGCCATACCAAGTCTTGTGATTTCAACTAAACCTCTTGTAGCAAGCATCGCAAATGTGTTATCTCCGAAGTTTAAACCAACAGCCGCTCCTGCACAAAAAGCAATGATATTTTTCAAAGCACCACCTAGTTCAACTCCTTTTACATCTTTTGTATGATACATTCTTAACAACTTACTTTTAAAAACATTGGAAACTTTTTCAATTACCTCATCCCACTCTGATGCTACAACCAAAGCAGTCGGAACACCAATTGCAACTTCTTCTGCATGACTTGGCCCTGACAAAATTCCGTATTTTACATTTGGCAATTCTTCTTTCATGACTTCATCTAATGTCAAATTACTTTCTGCCTCAAACCCTTTCGAACACATCAATACGATTTGATTTGGCTGAATAAATGCTTGGTATCCTTTGATGGTATCTCTAACAAACTTCGATGGTGTCACATGCAAAATCATTTCTGTATCTTTTACTGCTTCTTCATATGAAGTTGTGCAACAAATCCCTTCTGGTAAATCAATGCTAGGTAAAAATACACATTTTTTTTCTTCATTGATTTTGTTTTTTTCCTTTTCATCAAAAGACCATACCTTGATAGTATTTCCTTGTTTTGCTAAATATATACTAAGTGCAATTCCCCAGCTTCCACTTCCTATCACTGAAATATTCATATTTTCTCTCCTTTACTTTTTTATTTACTCTTCAACTTTTTCTTGTTTTTTCTTAAAACTCAACTTGTTTTCTGTTCCACTTAAAATCCTTTTTACATTTGTTCTATGATTAAATATAATAAAGGCTGCCATAATCATTCCAAAAATCAAATAATTTCCATCTACTAAATAGTGTTCTTGGATAAATATGGTAAGAATCGGAAATAAAACAGCTGCCGATATAGAACCGAAGTGATACCATTCGTGTGATTGCCATTAACGCTATGGCAAAAATGAAACAAATCAAACCAATTTGCCAATTTAACAATAATAAAATTCCTAAACTTGTTGCAATTCCTTTTCCCCCTCGAAATCCAAAAAATATAGGAAACGTGTGGCCGAACAACAACACCAACTGCTGCCACTTGAACTAATAGAGCCAAATCACAATGGATAAATTTTCCAACCAGATAGGCAAGCAAAATGGCTACTACCCCTTTTAAAACATCGGCAAGCAAAGTCAAAATTGCTGCTTTTTTTCCAACGGTTCTCAAAACATTCGTTGTACCTCCGTTTCCGCTCCCCTTTTCTCGAACATCAAAACCGGCCATTTTTTTACTGATTAAAACAGAAAAATTGATACTGCCAATGAAATAGGCAAGTATTGCAATTATTATATAGGTCATAGTTTTCTCCTCTTTTTGTTTTTATTTTTCACTTATGGTTTTTACTATATCATATCTTTTTTGAAGTTTCAACTATTTCTTGTATTAAGTTTGTTATTTTTATGAATTTTGCAAAAATCAATTTTAAGCGATTTTTTTAGAATTTTAGAGATAAATAACTAAAAAGTCCAGAAAATGGCTAAAAAGTATTTTTCTGTAATTTTTAAGGGCATAAAAAGTATACCTATCAGAAAAACACTTTTTCTGATGAAGCGTTAGAAAGCCTTAGAAGAGTGTTTTATTTGAAAGGTATACCAAATATACTATGAAGCAGGTAAAACCTCTTAAAATGGATTTTAGGAGTATTTACGAGGATATCAAAAAAAAATGAGATGAACTTCTAAAGTCCATCCCATTTGAAATTATCTACCACATTTTTTATATTGAGGAACTGAATTATGTGTAGTAGACGTTGCTCCTGAAGCTGTATAAAGATGTTCCAAACCACAATGTTTGCATCTTCCCGTATTGTAACCTGGATAATAATAAACTGAAGCAGAACACTTATTACATCTATAAAGCTGTCTAGGCCTTTTATAAGTTGTTGAGCCAGTTTTTAAATCACATGAAAACTTATAAAGGGTTTTATTGCAAGCATGTGGATATTTCTTAGCATCTGCTAATGCATGTGCCTTTGAACAATAATATCTAAATCCTGTAACAGTCTTTGTCTGACCACATGTGTTACAATATTTTTTAAAATCGTAATTATGTACGGTTCCTTTCTTTTTCGTTTTCCATTGACACGCAGTAGTAGTATCTCCTTCACCATTTAATCCTATATTACAATAGCGATCATAATCATCCATACACCATGTTAAGTCTGAATCACTTTTCGAATAACAACTTCCTGAACATTTAAAGCTAGTTTGATAACAATCTGATTTTGCGGTACATCCATATCCCTCAATATACGTTCCTTTTCTTTGATGTGTATGCGAACATGTCAGTATATTAACTGTATCTTCACTTACCCTAACAAACGTTCCGCCACTACAAGCAGTCGAATAACAACTTGCCACATGCACATGCAAATTCGCTGCAGACGATATTGTCTCTCTTGCATTTCCTGCATTATCTACTGTCAATACATGCAAATACCAATTCGCACTCGCACTTGGCGTTAATGTAATCGTTTGCCCACTACTACTAAATGTTCCATTATAGCTTCCTGCATTTGTTCCGATTCCTCCTGCTGTTGTATTAAACATATATTTGCAACTTTTTACTCCACTTCCTCCTGCATTATCTGCATACGTCACTCTTGCTGTTATTGCTCCTGTTGCATACGTACTACTTAGCTGAATTGTTGCCGCTACTGGTGCTGTTTTATCAATATTACTTACCGTTCTTCCTGCATTATTGATATTTCCTGCTTGGTCTTTTACCCAGAAATACCTTGTTCCATTTCCTGTTAGCGTTGTTGTTTGAGTTATTTGCCCTGTGTTTCTTGCAATGGTCGTCCAACTGCTTGGTGCTGTGGCCGTTGTTGTCCATGCATATCCTACGATTCCACTGGCTGTATCTTGGGCTTTAGCTGTTAATACTACATTTCCATTTGTCCATGCTGTTGTGCTTGGTGTTATACTTACCGTTGCTCTCGTTTTATCGATATTGCTTACTGTCTTTCCTGCACTTACTACATGACCTACTGCATCTTTTACCCAGAAATACATCGTTCCATTAGCTTGTAGTAGTGTCGTTTGAGTTATTTGCGCTGTCGTTGCTGCTATACTTGTCCAACTAGTTGGTGTTGCATTAGTTGTTGTCCATGCATAGCCCACAATTCCACTTTGTGTATCTTGCGCTCTTCCTGTTAATGTCACATTTCCACTTGTCCATGCTGTTGTACTTGGTGTTACACTTATCGTTGGATTTGTTTTATCAATATTGCTTACCGTTCTTCCTGCATTATTAATGTTTCCTGCTTGATCTTTTACCCAGAAATATCTTGTTCCATTTCCTGTTAGGGTTGTTGTTTGCGTTATTTGTGCTGTTGTCCTTGTAATTGCCGTAAAACTACTTGGTTGGGTTGCTGTTGTTGTCCATGCATATCCTATAATTCCACTGGCTGTGTCTTGCGCTTTGGCTGTTAAAGTTACATTTCCACTTGTCCAATTTGTTGTACTTGGCGTTATGCTTATGGTTGCTTTGGTTACATCTATATTATTTACGGTTGTTGCTATGCTATTGATATTTCCTGCTTGGTCTTTTGCCCAAAAATATCTTGTTCCATTAGCTGTTACTGTTGTTGCTGGGGTGATTGGATTGGTAGTTGCTGCAATCGTACTCCATGTAGTTGGAGCTATATTTGTTGTTGTCCAAGCATAACCTACGATTCCGCTTCCTTGATCTTGGGCTCTTGCTGTTAGTATTACATTTCCATTCGTCCACGTCGTTGTACTCGGAGTTACACTTACTGTTGGATTAGTTTCGTCTTTCCATACAGCATACAATGTCTTATTTTCATTGTCTCT
>CAOJGX010000051.1 GCA_948435735.1 uncultured Clostridium sp. | reverse complement strand
TTTATTTATACATACTTTCATCAACTATTTTACTTTTTTCATTCCTTAAACCTGACAACCAAGTTACACAAAAAAATTAGCTACTTGACATTTTATGTAAAATATACTATACTAAACTAGTAACAATCATTTAGAAAACTCATTTGTGTTAGGAGGAATCATCATGTTTGATTTAACAAAACTGCTCATTAACGTAGTAGAACAAACTTGGGAAAATAACAGAAAAAAACATCACATTTTACGGATTCTCACTTTAAGTAATCCGGATACTGAAAATTTTGAAGTACCTTTTACTTATGCAGAATGCAACATTCACGGTCTTAACGGGCAATCTAAGCTTGATGCTCTGGATAAGTACGTGGATGACTTATGTAAAGAGATAACTTCTTTATCTTCACACATAAAATTTTCCCGTACTGGAAAAGGCTCATCAGATAGTATTCAGGCACTGATTCCCATAAAATGGGCCACCTCATAAGACTTCACAAGAAATATTACACCCAAGATGCTACAATAAGTATCTTGGGTGTTTTCCTTTTTAATACTTCACAACCATCCTCTCAAACTTCCCTCTAATATACTTCTCCAATTTCCCCATAAAAACCTCAGGCTCAATCTCTTTTTTTGCCACCATATCCAATCCTTTCTCCCAACTTGCCGTCAGTTCTGGATTTAACATATCTGGCATCGCTTTTTGCGTCACATCATAAATTGCCTCACCTTTCACAGTTGGCGTAATAATTTGCGTTTTCGGATGAATCGCTAAATACTGAATTCTCTCCAATTTTTCAATAATTGCTGCCCTTGTCGCACTTGTACCAATCCCTGCACCTTTGATTTGTTCGCGCAAAGCTTCATCTTCAATCAGTTTTCCAGCATTTTCCATCGCTAAAATCATAGAACCTGAATTATAGCGACTTGGTGGCGATGTTTCTGCTTCTTTGGTCTCAAAATTAAGAACATTGACTTCTGTATTCTTTTTTAAATTAGCCAAAACCTCTAGATTGGAAATATCTTCATTTTTGGCTTCCTGTTTTGCTTTATTTTTCAAAACTTCTAAAAACCCCTGTTTTACACAAACTTTACCACTGGTAGTAAAGTTTTCGTTGTTGATGGAAAGTGTCACGGAAACTTTAGAATACTCCGCAGGCGGATAAAAAATGGCAATAAATCGCTTTACAATGAGTTGATAGACATTTTTCTTTAAATCGGATAATTTCTCGTAATTTTCCAATCCTTGACCTGTTGGAATAATCGCATAATGGTCCGTAATTTTGCTATCATTAACATATTTGGTTTTCACTAAATTGGTGCTATATTTTTCATCAATCATTTTTTTGATAAAACCACTTACTTCTTCATCTTTAAAATTCTTATATAAACCGTTTAGATGTTTACCAATTTCTTTCGCAACCGCAGTCGACAGAACTCTTGCATCCGTTCTTGGATACGTTACAAGCTTTTTTTCGTATAATTCTTGAATAATCTCTAACGTTTCATCTGGCTTAATTTTGAAATTTCTGGTACATTCATTCTGAATTTCCGCCAAATTAAACAGCAACGGCGCATTTTCCTTTTGTTTAGATTTTTTTAACTCGGTCACTATTGCTTTTTTGCCTTCTAAACTACGAATTAAATTCTTCGCATCGTCTTCTTTTTTAAAACCAGAATCATTATATAATAAATGACTTTCAAAATATTCTGACTTTTCATTTACTTTCCATTCTGCTTTAAACGAATTTTCTTCTTCCCCAAATTCACCAACCACTTTATAATACTTAGTTTTCACAAAATTACGAATTTCTCGCTCACGTGATACCACCATCCCAAGCACACAGGTCATGACACGGCCAACTGACACAGAAACGCGGTCTTCTCCAATTTCTTTGGCAATTCGTCTTCCAAAAATAATGGATAATAATCTGGAAAAATTAATCCCAATCAAATAATCTTCTTTTGCTCTTAAATAGGCAGAATCAGACAAACTATTGTATTCGGCCATGCTTTTGGCTTCTTGAATGCCTCGCAAAATTTCTTCTTCGGTTTGTGAATCAATCCAAACACGCTTCATTTGTGCTTTTGGGTTTGGTTTTGCTAGCATAAAAACAAGCCTTTGGATGTATTCTCCTTCACGCCCAGAGTCACCTGCATTGTAGATTTCGGTAATGTCTTCTCTTTGCAATAAACTTTGGACGATATTAAATTGATTTTCGACTGCTGGAATGACTTCATATTTATATTCTTCTGGCAAAAATGGCAGGGTTTCTAAACGCCATTTTTTTAAGTTTTCATCATATTTTTCTGGATACGACATGGTGACCAAATGACCGACACACCAAGTGATTAGCCATTCTGGACTTTCTAAATAGCCATTTTTTCGCGTTGTATGAATTTTCAGCGCCTTCGCAAATTCCATTGCGACTGATGGCTTTTCTGTAATAATTAGTTTCATTTTTTAGCACTTCCTATTGATTTATTTGGTTTTATTATATAAATCTCAGTTGATTTTGTCAATTTAAATTTAAAAAAGAGAAGACACTATTTTTAATCTATTTTTTCTGCTATGCCCTAAAAACGCACCAGAAGCATTTTAAGGCACTTTACCCTATTTCTGGTGTATTATGTATATCCATCCTAAAAAAACGTCTTATTTTGCCTCCTAACGCCTCATCTAAAAAGTCATTTTTCTGATACCTATCCTTTTTATACCTCTAAAAAATCCAAAAAGGTACTTTTTTGCGGTTTTGGGAAATTTTTGGTCATTTTTGTCAAAATTTTTAAAAAAATCGCTTAAATTGAATTTTTATCATTTCTCTGCCATTTTCACCTCAAAATAAAACTCCACTCCATCTTTTTTATTGAGCACCCCAAACGCATTCCCATACTGATTCATAATCGCTTTTACTAAAGCTAAACCAATTCCTGTTCCTCCTTCTTGTCGATTGCGTGATTGGTCTACTTTGTAAAATCGGGTCCAAATTCTGTTTAGATTTTCTTCTGAAATGGGTTCTCCTGAATTAAATACAGCAATTTTTATGGTGTCGTTTTCTTTCTTTTTGGTAATGGAAAATTTAATTTTTTTCTGCCCCTTTACTGTTTTGACATTTTTAATCGCATTCGTAAAATAATTACGAACCACTTGTTCCATATAAAAATCATCTGCCAACACATAAATCGGCTCTTTTTCTCTAAATTCCACTTTGATATTTTGCTCTTCTAAAACAACTTTTGAATTTCTGATAATTTCTTGAATGAGTTCAACCATATCAAATTTTGTATCATGAAATTCTCTTTCCCCATACTCTAATTTCATGAGTTCTAGCAATTTCTTAACAAGTTGGTCCATTTTACCCACTTCATCTAAAATGACATCTGCATAAAATTTTCGACTTTCTTCGTCTGAGTTGACATTTTCAATTAACCCTTCTGAATACCCTTGAATTAAAGCGATTGGTGTTTTTAATTCATGAGAAACATCAGAAATAAATTGTTTTCTCATCTCGTCAATTTTGGATTTTTCTTCAATATCGCGCTCTAGTTCTAAATTGTTTCGTTTCAATTGCTGGATGGTGTCTTCTAGTTTAATTGACATGGTATTGATGCTTTTGCCAAGTTCGTCAATTTCGTCATTGTTATCGTGAATTCTGTATTTTTTCGTAAAATCTAGTTTTGCCATTTTGTTGGCAATGTCATTTAATTCTTCAATTGGTTTAGTAAATTTTTCGGTAATCCAAGTGATGGCAATTGCACCTAGAACCATTGCCATAACTGCAATTAAATACAAAAATTTATTGGAAATTTCGACACTTTCTTTAATGAGCGTAATGGGCATACGAATAAAAATTTCATCGCCATTATCCAAGGTTCCAGAAAGTAAAATAAAATTTAAGCCATTTTTCTTATCTTGAATTTTGCGAATGCTGACGTTTTGGTCAGAATACATGATATCTTCTTTACTGAAAACATTGTATTCAACGTTGTATTTAACTTCTGGTATTTGACCAAAATTTTCGGAAAAATCCTTGTTGGTTGCATAGAGTTGTTCTTCGCCTTTTTTGATGATGATATCAAAATTATTGGTCAAAGATAATTTTTCAAGTTCTAAACTAAAATCTTCTACTTCACTATTATCAATTGTTTGATTGATATAGTAAAACGCTTCTAATGAAGCATTTTTTTTGGAGTAATAGTAAAAACTTTCAAGTACAGAACTGTTGATAATAACCAAAAATGCAATCATCATAAGAATTACAATACACAACGTCAAAAATAACTTAATTCTGACAGATTGAAACATTTTTTTCATAAAAACCTCTATTTAATTTCAAATTTATACCCAATTCCTCGAATGGTTTGAATATATTTTCCTTTTTTCCCAAGCTTGTGACGAATTTTCTTGATGTGACTATCAATGGTTCTCGAGTCGCCATAATAATCGTAATTCCAAACCGTGTTTAAAATTTTGTCACGTGATAAGGCAATGTTTTCATTTTCAATTAAATATTTCAAAAGTTCATATTCACGAAAACTTAATTCTACATTTTTTCCATCTACCGTCACAGTTCTTGCATCATCATCAATGACAATTCCATCATGACTTTTTAGTTCCTTTTTCGTCGGATTGGCACGTTTTAAAATAACTTCTACTCTAGCGACTAATATTTTGGGGCTAAATGGCTTGGTAATGTATTCATCGACACCGAGTTCAAAGCCAAAAAGCTCGTCTTGTTCTTCGGCTCGGGCGGTTAGCATAATAATTGGAACGGTTTTGTTAATTTGCCTAATTTGCCTTAAAACTGACCAACCGTCCAGTTTTGGCATCATGACATCTAATAGAATTAAACTAATTCTATTTTTGTTTTCTTGAAAAAGGTGTAAAGCTTTTTCACCATCTTCTGCTTCTATGATATGATAATTTTTTTGTTTTAAAAAATCTTTGACTAATTTTCTCATTCTTTGTTCATCATCTACGACTAATATTGTGGTATCCATTTTTGTACCTCCTGTGGTTTTATTATTATAAGATAAGTGTGTCTTTCTTGTAACCTTTTTGTGAAATATTAAATTTTTACTGCTGTTTCTAAAGCTAATTGAATCATGTTGTGTAGGGATTTCTCTCTTGCTTCTGTTGTTAAATTTTCTTTTTTGCAGTTTGAATCAACTACAGTTAGCAAACAAGCAGCTTTTTTACCAAGTTTTTTGGCTGTGTAGAATAAAGCAAAAGCTTCCATTTCAGAGCATGTAATATTTTTTTCTTTTGGTAAACTTTTTACATATTCTTCGGGCTTTACCATATAGCTATCAAAACATTCTGTACAGGCAACATTGGTTTTCATGCATGGGATTTTTTGCTCTTTTGCTGTTTCCTCAATTTTGCTATTGAGAAAATCAGATGCTTGGACTGTATCGCATGTTTCTCCGCTCATGTGCTCTGCGAAATTTCCTTTGGTATAACTTTGGTCAACCAAAACAATATCTAACAAATTCAACTCCTCTACATACGAACCACAAGACCCAATGCGAATAATGTAATCCACGTCATAAAATTGGTATAATTCATAACTATAAATCCCCATACTTGGCATACCCATTCCAGACGCCATAATGGTAATTTCTTTGTTTTTATACCTTCCTGTATACGCAAATATATTTCTAGTTTTGCTGACTAATTGATATTCTTCTAAAAAATTCTCGGCTATATATTGTGCTCGCAAAGGATCTCCTGGCATTAATACAATTTTTGCGATTTGGCCTTTTTGGGCTTCATTATGAATGGTCATCGTTTCCTCCTTTTCTTCCATCACGATTTTTACATGTTTTTTACGCTATCTTTTTAGTTTACTTCAAAATTCAAAGACAGATTTTCAATTTTTTCTTTAAACAGATATCCTTTGATTTCTATTAAATATTGATCTAAAATTCCAATATATTGTTTATCCTCTATAAATTGTTCTTTTTAGAACCAAATCGACAGAGGCAATTTTATATAATTCATAAAATCTTCCACGGTTAGTTCTGTTTCTTTTTTCCTAAAATAGGGATATTTTTCATAATTGCACGCTTTTAGCATATAAATATTGTTTTCTCTTTTAACATGAACAAATAATTGTGTTTTTTCAAAAAAGTTAGTTACATTTCTAACATTACTAATGATTAAATTATCTTTTATCCTTGTTTCACCTAAATAACCAGAATACAATATCATTTTATAGATTTTCTTCGGTTTCCAGTTAGCTGGTTTATTTAATTTTGGGGTTAGATATTGCAAATTTTGAGCAAAAAATTGATAAATTTTCTCGATTTGTTCAATGTGTTCATCCATCTTTTTATAAAATCTATACCATTCCAAAGGTGCTATTGGTTGAAGTTCATTTTTCAATTCACAAATAAATAAACAATCATCAAAAATAAAAGCCATATCACACTCTACTTGTTTAACTTTACATCCAGAATTATGGATTCCAATACGCTCAAATGCCTCTCTTGTCTCTTGTTCAAAAAATGAACCTTTAAAATTTAATGGATACCTTTTTGAATGAAATACATGTATTAAAACTTCATAAATATCAATTGTAGCAATAAAACTTGGAACTGTTATATACAATTTCTTATATTGAATAAACGGTTTTTCTCGTATGTCTTTATCCTCCTGAGAAAAGGTCAGTTCCATCAAAATTTTCTTCGCCTTTTCCTTTTCAAATCCATTTTCCTGAAAAATTTGTATCCATTCTTTTTGTGTTCTTATCAATAAACTATATCTATTTTTTATCCAATATTGTAAATTTTCTTTCACTACTATTATGAAGATTTTTATCCACTCATCTATCGAAAAAGTATTGCCCATTCGGATAGACAAATCATCGGTCCAAAAAAAATTCTTCATTTTTTGTCTATACACATCTTCATCTTTATAACTGTGATTGTTTTCTTTATCAAAATCATCTGTAAGAGTTAAATTATTAACATTATGTTTGCAAAAAAAATCTTGACAAGCTATCACTCTACTAAGAACACTATATTCTTTATTAAATTTTAATTTTACAAGCTTATCTTCCTTTTCAAAATCAACAAAATTATATCGATACATTTCTAATAATTCCATTACTTTTTCATACGCAAAAAAAACTCTCTAACCTTTTATATAAATTATTCAAAAGTTGTGTATTAAGATTAACTCTTTTGGCTCTATTGACTAAATTTATATTTCCTTTTCCATGAATAAAATATGGAATTGCTTGATTAAAATAATTTATAATAAGTTCTCGTATATTCGCATTATTTTCACTATTTTGCTTACAATATTCTGAAAAAATAAAATGTAAATGTATCATCAATATAATTCCACCTAGTGAATCTTTCCTAGCAATTTCTTGGACAAAAAAACTTTCTGTTTGTAGAATTTCGTTAATATTATGATAAATTTCATTCGATATTTCATACTTTTTAAATTCTTCTTGACTCTGTTTATCTTTTGGTTCAATCATGTTTTCATATTGGTCTCGATTCTGTTTTTTTCTCAAATCTACTTCACTAAATTTTAGCAATTCTATGATATCTTTTCCTTGCATTTCTTTCAAAATTTCTTCCATTTTTAAATCATCTTTATTTTCTTTGATTCTTTTTCTATATTCTATAATTTCCTTATATTTCATACATTTTATTCCTTGGCATTTTATGGCGACATAAAATATCACTAATTTTTCTCATTTAGTATACTATATTTTTATTCATTTGTCTAGCAAACTATTTATAAAAACAAAACTATTTTTTAAATAAAAAAACTCCAATTTCTATTCGTTAATACCTCTAATCCTTTGACATATTAACGAATAAATCTTGAAAGTTTTGTCTATCTTATTTGATTCTTATTTTTTATCTTTTAACTTTTAAGCATCCTGCAAACTTTACGCTGTTTTAAGCTCTAATCTTAGTTTATCTGCAATCATAGCAATAAATTCTGAATTCGTTGGTTTTCCTCGGTTTGAATTAACCGTATAACCAAATATACTTTGCATTGATTCAATTTGCCCTCTGTTCCAAGCCACTTCGATAGCATGTCTAATCGCACGTTCTACACGAGATGGCGTGGTTTTATATTTTTTAGCTAAATCTGGATATAATTGCTTCGTAATCTGATTGATAATATCCGAATTTTTCACCGCCATAATAATCCCATCACGCAAATACTGATATCCCTTAATATGAGCAGGTACCCCAACATCATGAATAATGTTTGTCACTTCCACTTCTAAATTCAATTTACTGTTGTCTAATTTAACATAAGCACCTTTTACCTCTTTCACGCCAACAGCTACCCCCGTAATTGCCTGATTCTTCACTAATTCTCTAATTCTTTTCGCTAGTACATCCATCTCAAAGGGTTTTACTACATAATATTGAGCCCCTAGACACATTGCTCTTGATGTTACTTTGTCTTGGCCAACAGCAGAAAGCATAATACAAATTGGTAACAAATCAAGTTTTTGATTAATGGCTTCTAAAACACCTAAACCGTCTAATTGTGGCATAATAACATCCAGAATACATACATCTGGATCACTTTCTACAATTTTTTCTGTCGCCTCCATTCCATCTCTTGCTGTGCCTACTACTTCCATGTCTTCTTGGTTACCAAGATATGTAACTAATGTTGAAACAAATTCTGTGTTATCATCTGCTACAAATATTTTGATTTTTTCGCTCAAAATAATCCCTCCTTACTTTTCGTTTTGTAAAATTCGTAATTTAAAAATAAATTACGAATGTAAGTATATAACTTTTTGATAAAATATGCAAGCCATTTTCAAAATAAAATTAGATTTCGTTAGTGGTTTTACGACATTTTTCGACATATTTAACCCCCAAAAAACAAGCCATATTGTCTGCTACTGTTAATTACCTTTGTAACGCATAATTGATTGCAAATAAAATACCTTGATTTATTCTGTACTCACTAAATCAAGGTATTTAGAATCTATAAACAACGTGGCTCATATTTTACGACGCGGCCTTTTCTTACATATTGATATGAAGCATTTTCCGTACTATAATTTTGAAAATCTCTTAAAGCTCGTTCAAAATCATGATAGATTTTTTCTTTGATTACTTGCCTTTTTTTCGATTTTGTATAAGTTGCTTTTTGGCTTGCAACTTTTGGTTTCTGGATAGAAACAAGATTTTGCGATTTTTTTGCTTTTTTAGACACTCTAAATAAATCAAGAAATTTACTAAAAAAACTCTTTTTAGCAACTTTTGATTTTGGCATTTCTTTTTTTACTTTTTCCTTTTCAACTACTACTTTTTTTCTTGACACATGATTTCTAGCAAACTCCATTTGTGTTTCATAAGCAGTTATTGCTTTTTTCATCTGATTTCTATGATTAGCAGACTTATTAGCTGATTTCGTCTGTTGCATTTGTGCCTCTTGTTTTTGTCTTTGATATTCTTGTATCAAAGGTTGTAGGCGTTCATATCTTTCTCTTTTTAGAGTTTCTGTGTACGATTCATTTAGTAATTCTGTTAATTCTTTTTTTATGATTTTTTCTAATTCCTCTTTTGTATATTTACTCTTAGGAAATTTAGGTGTCTTTATCCCATTTTTTCTACGCTCAGTTCGATTCATATTGGCTCCTTTCTCTTCTTTTATTCATTATACCATAAATTGCCATAAATTGCAAGTTTTTATCTTACCTAACAGCAATTTTCCCTGAACTTTCATAATTCTTTATTTTCAACCACTTAAAGCTAAA
>CAOJGX010000050.1 GCA_948435735.1 uncultured Clostridium sp. | reverse complement strand
TTTTAGCTTTAAGTGGTTGAAAATAAAGAATTACGAAAGTTCAGGGAAAATTGCTGCTAAATGAGTAAATTTATTGACTTTTTGTCTTCCCTAATATAAAATAGAAGAAAAGAAAATAGGAAGGAAACAATCATGGATTTAGATAAACCACTTGCTTATCGCATGCGTCCTAAAAATTTAGACGAATTTGTAGGTCAAGAACATATTGTAGGCCAAGATAAATTATTATATCGAACCATACAAGCAGACAGATTGTCAAGCATTATTTTATGGGGGCCGCCGGGCTGTGGAAAAACATCGCTTGCTAAGGTAATTAGTGAAACAACAAAATATAAATTTACCAAAATTAATGCTGTAACCTCAGGTGTTTCTGATATCAAAAAAGCAGTAGAAGAGGCAGACAATCCACTGTTAAATCCAAGTGGAAAGTGTATTTTATTCATAGACGAAATTCACAGATTTAATAAATTACAACAAGATGCTCTTTTGCCCTATGTTGAGGATGGAACCGTTATTTTAATGGGAGCAACCACAGAAAATCCCTATTTTGAAGTGAATAAAGCTTTAATCTCTCGATCTATGGTAATAAAATTAGAGCCACTTAAAAAAGGAGATATTATAAAAATTCTGAAAAATGCTATTTCCAGCAAAGATGGCTTAGGAAACTATAAAATAAAAATAGAAGAAGATACCATAGATACCATTGCAGAAATCTCTAATGGCGATGTTCGAACTGCGTTAAATGGTTTAGAAATTGCTGTTTTGACAACGAAAATGAATAGTGAAGGTGTTATTGAAATTACCAATGAAATTGCAAGCCAAAGCATGAATACCAAAAAAGCCATGTTTGACAAAAGCGGAGATAGCCATTACGACAATATTAGTGCAATGATTAAATCCATGAGAGGAAGTGACCCAGATGCTGCCATCTTCTATTTAGCAAGAGCTCTAAATGCAGGAGAAGACCCAGTTTTTCTTGCTAGAAGAATCACAATTTGTGCGTCAGAAGACGTTGGGATGGCAAATCCAAATGCGTTAGTGGTGGCAACTTCAGCTATGGAGGCGGTTCGTATGATTGGTATGCCAGAAGCTAAGATTATATTATCACAAGCGGCTACCTATGTAGCAATTTCAAAGAAATCTAATGCAACTTATTTGGGAATTAATCGAGCTTTAGAAGATGTTAAAACCAAAAATACAGGAAGTATTCCCATGCATATTAGAAATGCACCTGCAGAGGGAATGCAGCAATTTGGCTATGGTCAGGAATATAAATATCCGCATGATTTTCCAGGTCATTGGTGTGAGCAACAATATTTACCAGATGAAATGCTAGGAACAAAGTATTATATAGAAGATGAAAATTGTATAAAGAAATAGAGTAATCTATTGAACTACAAAAAAGGTTAAAGCAGAAAAATTTCCTAATCTAGGAAAATATTGTTGACAAAACTATCGTTTTAATAATATAATAAAAATACTAATTTAAGACAAAAGATTTAATTCTAAGAAAAAATACAAAGGAGGAATATATCATGTATATATTCAATAAAATTACAGTTGTTCCACAATTACCAGAAAGCATTAAGCGTTTAAACGAAATCGCCAACAATTTATGGTGGTCTTGGAACACGGAATTTTTAAGATTATTCAAAATCATTGATTGTGACTTGTGGGAACAAACCAGAAATCCAATCAAATTTCTAAAATTAGTTAGCCAAGAAAAAATCGAAAAAATAGCAAAAGATTATGATTTTTTACAGCAATACAATCAACTTGTTAAAAATTTTGATAATTACATGACAAGTGAAGATACTTGGTTTAACAAAAATCATCCAAACAATAAAAATGACTTAATTGCCTATTTTTCAGCGGAATATGGATTAGATGAAACCATTCCAATTTATTCAGGTGGTTTAGGTATTTTATCAGGTGACCATTTGAAGTCAGCTAGTGACTTAGGCTTGCCTTTTGTTGCAGTAGGTTTATTATATAAAAATGGCTATTTTCACCAAAAAATCAATGTCTATGGAGAGCAATGTTCAGAATATCATAACATTGATTTATATAACTTGCCAGTCAATCCCGTAAAAAATGACGTAGACGAAGATGTTGTGATAGATGTTGATTTAGGAGACCGAAAAATATTCCTAAAACTATGGCAAATCAATGTTGGAAGAATCAAACTATATTTAATGGATTCTGACATTGAACAAAATGACGAAGATTTAAGAAACGTAACAGCAACGTTATACGGTGGCGACAAAGAAATGAGAATCCGTCAAGAAATCGTATTAGGAATGGCTGGTGTCAAAGCCCTAAAAGTATTAGGGTTAAATCCTACTTTATATCACATGAACGAAGGTCACTCATCTTTCTTAATTTTAGAATTAATCAAAAATATTATGAAAGAAAAACAAGTTTCTTTTGAAATAGCCAAAGAAATTACAAGTGTACAAACTGTTTTTACTACACACACACCAGTTCCAGCTGGAAACGATATATTTGACATTAGCTTAGTGGACAGGTATTTTAAAAATCTATGCGAAAAACTAGGTATTTCAAGAGATGAATTCCTAAAACTAGGCATGAAAGAATGTGATCACTTAGAACCAGGTTTCAACATGGGAATTTTAGCCTTAAAAATTGCAGGAAAGAAAAATGGTGTTAGTAAGCTTCATGGTGAAGTTTCTAGAGAATTATTCAGTGAAGTTTGGCCAGAGATAGCAGAAGATGAATCACCGATTACATATGTAACCAATGGTATTCATACTTGTTCATGGCTTGCACCAAAATTAAAAGAATTATACAACGAATATTTGCCACCTTACTGGCAAGATAATATTCACCTAGATTCAACTTGGCAAAAAATTGATGATATCCCAAATGACAAATTATGGGAAGTTCACGTAGAACGTAAGAGAAAATTGATTAAATTAATCAAACAAAATCTTGTGAGTCGATTTGAAAATAGTCAAGTTGGTTATGACAAAATTATGGAAATGGTCAATGCCTTAAATCCAGAAGCCTTGACAATTGGATTTGCTAGAAGGTTTGCAACCTATAAAAGAGCAACTTTGATGTTTAAAGATATTAGCCGATTAACACAAATTTTAAGTGATGAAAGACATCCTGTTCAGATTATTTTTGCAGGAAAAGCACATCCAGCTGACAAAGAAGGCCAAGATTTAATTAAATACATTCATGAAATGTCTTTAATGCCACAATTTAAAGGAAAAATATTTATTTTAGAAAACTATAATATTGGTATTGCCAGATATTTAGTCAGTGGTGTTGATGTATGGCTTAATAATCCACGTAGACCGATGGAAGCCTCTGGTACAAGTGGCGAAAAAGCATCAGTAAATGGTGTATTAAACTGCAGTATTTTAGATGGCTGGTGGGCGGAAGGCTATACAGGAACCAATGGTTGGGCAATTGGTACAAATGCTTCGTATAATTCCTATGAAGAGCAAGATAAAGCTGACAGCAGTAGTTTTTACCATATTTTGGAAGATAAGATTATTCCTGCTTATTATAAAAGAAACGAAAAAGGAATTTCAGATGAATGGGTGAAACTCATGAAAAATTCCATTAAAACAACTGGTGGAAAATATAGCACTTCAAGAATGGTAGTGGATTATATCAATCATTTATATATGCCATTATGTAATTTGAGAAAAGAGCATTTTCAAGATTTACAAAAAGTAGCTGATTTTGAAAACTGGAAAAAGAATGCTAAAATGAATTGGCAACAAATTTCGGTTTTCCAAGATAAAAATGTGGACAATGCAAGATTTGTGGCAGGAAGTGAAATTACCGTAAGATGTGAAGTAAAATTGCCAAATATGGATGAAGAACATGTTGAAGTACAGGTATATTTCGGTCAAATTCAAGAAAGTGGAACGGTGAGAAATGTATATACACAAGCCATGAAGAAAGTTGGTGAAGATAGAGAACAGCATTTATATACGTATGAAGCAACACTTAAATTAACGACTGGTGGAAATTTTGGTTATACTTTTAGGGTGGTTCCAAAGCATGAAATGTTGTTAGATCAAGAGAATTTGAATTTAGTGAAGTGGATTGAGAAATAAAAACAGAAATTTGGAAAAGGGCTAATTTTTGAATTAGTCCTTTTTTGTAAATTAGATAGCACATTTTGGAAAAATTGTCAATTGACAAATTTACATAAATATGATATAATAAAAGGTAGGGCATATTTACCCCCTAATAATGAAAAAAAGCACTTTTTGTGCTTCTTTTATTGTGCAAACGCTTGACGACCTTTTTTGAAAGGAAGAAGATTGGAAAGTTCGTTTGCTTTTTTGGTTTGCTTCTGTGCTTTTTCTTGTTCGATTTGTCGTGCTTGACGTTCTGCCATTGTTTCACAAATTGCTTTTTGATATGTAAAATGAGTATCTTGTGCAATCTTTTGCCAATTGTAATCTTTTTTCACTTTCGCTTGGGCATTTTTAACGACCTCACTACATAATTTTTGGTCAAACAAAAGAGTTAAAATCGAATCAGCAAGGGAATTTGGATTTCCAGCATAGCTTTTCATGCCATTAATGCCATGATCTACAATTTCATTTAAACCGCCAATATCTGAAACAACAACTGGTGTGCCAGAAAGCATTGCTTCCAAAGCAACAATTCCAAATGGTTCATACGTACTAGGAAAAACAGAAACATCGGCACATTTATATATTTTTTGCACATTTTTTGAACTCATATAACCAGCAAAATATACTTTATTTCCTAAGCCTAATGAATTAGCTTGATTTTTTAGTTCATCAATCATGCCACCTTTACCGCAAATAATGAGTTTGCTGTCATGATAATTGGCTAAGATTTTTGGCATGGCAGCAATCAAATGTTGAATTCCTTTTTCATAAACTAAACGACCCATAAAAAGAATAATTTTTTCATTATCCATCGCATATTGACGCCTAAAATCATAATCTCTTTCCACTTCATTAAATAAATTAATATTTACACCATTTGGAACCACATTAATTTTTTCATAAGGTAAACCAAATAGTCTTTGCAATTCATTTTTCATATAATTACTATTTACAATGACTTCAGAAGATTCATAGGTAAGCATCCATTCTGTGTCATTTATGTATTTTTGCGTTTCTCCATTAATACCACTATTTCTGCCAGCTTCTGTTGCATGAATGGTAGATGTTAAAGGAATGCGATAGGCTGTTTTTAGTGTTTTTCCAGCATAGGCGGTTAGCCAATCGTGTGCGTGGATAACGTCAAATTTTTCGCCTTTCCCAATTAGTTCGCCAACTTTGGCAATCATGTTGAAATTAAGTTGCATAATCCAGTCAATAAAATTATTCGAGCTAATCATAAAATTGTCAACTCGATGGACTTGAACCCCTTTATCATTTTCAAAATAAGGAACATTGCCATCACGATATGTCACAACAGTTACCTCATGACCGTCTTGATATAATCGATGAGACAAATCATGCACAACTCTTGCAATTCCTCCTACAACTCTTGGTGGATATTCCCATGATAGCATTAAAATTCTCATATTTTTACATTCCTTTCAAAATTCATTCGTAGCTTTTTTGTATTAAATTACTTTCGTATTTTGTCAAGTTTTTCTCTCTACTATTATTGTATAAAAAAACCTTAAAATTGTAAACATTTTTTTGCAAAAAACTACAAAAAATTTCAAAATTTTTTAAAAAGAAAAATCATTCGATATTTTTTTCAAAAACTTTGCATTTTATATTGATTTTTTTTAAGCTTTTCGATACAATATATATTATTGTTAAAAAGTACAAAGGAGGAAAAATATGGCAAAAAATAAGGGCGAAACAGGACCAGAAGAAAATGACAAAAAAGTCACTAAAAAAGCGGAAAAAAATAAAGTTTCGGAAGTAAAAAAGAAAACACAAAAAAAAATTCAGAAGAAAATTGAGAAGGTAGAAAAGGTTGTAGAAAATAAAAGCGTACAAAATAAAGTCATTGATAATATTAAAAATTTTATCTCAAAAATAATTGAATTACAAGAAAAAGTAAAGCGTGATGCGGAAGAAGAAAAACTTAAAAAAGAAGAGAACCAAAAAAAGAAAGAAGACAAAAAAGCACCAAAGTATTTATTAGAATATTATGATTTGCCTTTTCGCTACAATGAAACCGTTGTCAAAATTTTAGCCCAAACCCCAAAAAGATTATTTGTCTATTGGGACATTGCCGATAAAGATAAACAAACCTATTTGAATGCCTTTGGAGAAAACTTTTTTTATGATACGTATCCAGTTTTATTAGTGCATAATGAAGATAAAAATGATACTTCAGAAATCGCCATTAATGATTTTGCCAATAGTTGGTATTTAGACATAGCCAATCCTCGTGATAAATATACCATTCAATTAGGTCGAAAATTTAAGTCTCATGTTCGACCACAAATCAATAAAAATGTTGAAAAAGAAAATGTTACTTTGAATCATGATTTTTTATTAATTGCCATGTCAAATCAATTAGAAGTTCCCAATGACCATGTTTTATTTGAAGAATTCAAGCCATATATCACGTATCGAAATGTAAAAACACAGGTAGAAGAAATTAAGAATATTGAAACTTCTATTTATAAAAATGAGCTTGAAGCCTTCTATCAAGAACTATACAAGGATCAGATGATACTTGACAAAAACGGGAAATTTGATTTATTAAATCCATCGTCTATGGGAACAAGCACAAGTGTTGCAAAATAAGGAGATTTTATGAAGAATGTAAAGGGTTATGTAAGTTTTGTGCTTCATGCACATCTTCCTTACATACATCATCCAGAAAGTGAAGATTATTTAGAGGAAGAATGGCTATTTGAAGCCATTTCAGAGACATATTTGCCATTATTATTAAATTTTAAAAAATTAGAAGACGAAGGCGTAAAATTCAGGCTAACGATGACAATGACACCTCCACTATTAAATATGTTAGACAATAAACTATTGCAAAATCGTTATATTAAATATTTGAATAAGCATATTGAACTATGCGAAAAAGAGGTTGTCAGAACAAAGTATGACGAAAGATTAAATCGCTTATCACACTACTATTTAGACCGCTATACCAATGATTTGCATGTTTTTAGAGAGGTATATGAATGTAATATTATTCAAGGTTTTAAGCATTTTCAAGATGCTGGCTTTTTAGAAATTATCACTTGTGGAGCAACGCACGGCTATTTTCCGATTTTGTATGTGAATGAAAAAACAGTCCGTGCGCAAATTGCAGTTGGGGTACAGACGTATGAGAAATTTTTTGGCAGAAAACCAAGAGGAATTTGGCTTCCAGAGTGTGGTTATGTGCCAGAAGCAGACAAATATTTAAGAGAATTTGGCATTGAATTTATTATCACAGAAACCCACGGCGTTTTATATGCCAACCCGACACCGATTTATGGAACATATGCACCTATTGTTTCACCAGACAATATTGTAGCTTTTGCACGTGACTTAGAATCCTCAAGACAAGTATGGAGTTCGATTTCAGGGTATCCAGGTGATTTTAATTATCGAGAATTTTATCGAGACATTGGCTATGAAGCAGATTACGAATATATTAAGCCATATATTGCAAGCAATGGTGTTCGTGTTAACACAGGAATCAAATACCACAGAATTACAGGAAAGACAGACCAGAAGGATTATTATGACGTACAATGGGCCAAAGATTCCGCTGAAAAACAAGCAGGTCATTTTATGGATTGCCGAACCAAACAAATCGAGAATTTATCAAGTACAATGCAAGTACCACCCATTATCACTTGTCCTTATGATGCGGAACTTTATGGGCATTGGTGGTACGAAGGGCCATATTGGCTATATATTTTATTTAAGAAAATTTATTATGATGATTGCAATTTTGAACTCATTACGCCAAGCGATTATATTGACAGACATCCGAATATTCAAGTTTCAACTCCTTGTCGTTCAAGTTGGGGTGCCAATGGATATAGCGAAGTTTGGCTTAATCAGACAAATGATTATGCGCATCGTCATTTGCACAAAGCGGGTGACAGAATGTGTGAACTTGCGTATTTATATCCCAACGAAGGTGATACTTTGCGTAGACAAGCTTTAAACCAATGTGCCAGAGAATTGCTTTTAGCACAAAGTAGTGATTGGCTATTTATCATCACCAACGGAACTATGGTGGAATATGCACACAAAGCGATTAAAGAGCATATTGGACGCTTTACAAAATTATATTATCAAATCAAAAACGACAAAATTGACCTACAATATTTATTAGATGTATTTGATAAAGACGATATTTTCCCAGAAATTGATTACATGATATATCATTAATGTAGGGGCGATTAAATCGCCCGCTATATCTGCATTTATAGGAAATACCAAAACCAGAAAGGAGACCCAAA
Organism: uncultured Clostridium sp.; assembly: GCA_948435735.1. GTDB lineage: Bacteria > Bacillota > Clostridia > TANB77 > CAG-508 > Scatovivens. The sequence continues at coordinate 2,339 of CAOJGX010000050.1, read as the reverse complement.
ATGGAAGTATACGACAACGCCAACCATTTAGCCCAGGCTATCAAAAATTCAAAAGAATACACAGAATACAAACAAGCAAAACAAGAATTATTTGTTGATTTGAAGCTAAAACAACAAGTCGAAGAATTTGAGAAAATTCGCTATGAAGAACAATTATTAGCTATGCAAGGCGAACAGCAAAGCGAAGAAAAGATGGCAAAATTACAAGAACTATATAAAATTTTAGTACAAAATCCCAATGTGAAAGATTATTTTGATAAGGAAGTACGTTTTAATGTGATGATTGCAGATGTGAATAAAATCATTGGGGAAGCGATTAAGGATGTGTTGAATTAATGATAGAAAAAGGTACAAATGAATACAAGCAAATAGAAAAGCAAATACAACATAAATTAGAGTCTGGAAGATGGGATGTAGAAGCTAAAACACTAGATGGAGAAATTGTAAAAGTTATCGATATTATTCAAGATTATGCAAATGCTGTGGAAGGTGTAACAAAAGGAAGATATAAGGCTTTTGATGCAGCAACCGAACTATTAACAATAGAATGCTTTCGATTTGGAACTGCAAAAGATAAAGAAAAATTGGAACCTGAAGATATCGATTCTTTTAAGGCGGGAGATGAAAAATATGTCTATAATGCACCAGTTACATCACAACCCTATAAAGAAAAATGTGTAGAAGAAGGCAGAGGTGCTGAAAATAGGTATCATTTGAATCATAAAGGAGAATTAGAATATGCTATAGCTATTCATAATCCTGCTAGGAAAAATGAAGATATTTATGCTGTATTGGTGCATGAATTTACACATTATATAGCAGTTAGTTATAGGAATGAAAAAGTAGAAGAGTTTATGAAGGAGCATCCTGAAGTATTTGTTTCAGAGGATAATTTGTTAAAGGATGCACAAGGAAATTCTGTTACTGATTATGAAGTTTATGGCGAAATTGAAGAAATTAATGGTAAAAAATTTTGTCATGCGATACTTGGTGTGGAAAGAGATGACGATGGCAGAATAAAAGGAGCTGAAATCGAGAGAAATGAAAAAGGTGAAATGACAGGCTTTAAGATTGATAAAGAAGAATTTAAAGTAAATGGAATTCTTTATCATCAGATGGACAATGTAGAGTGGGAAAAGGGAAATCCGAGAAGAAAGGTAAATAATCGATTAACAGAAGGATTTACTGAGAAGATTACACATTTATTGCTAAAAAATATATATGGAAAAAATTTTGAAAAAATAGGATTTGAAATGGATAAATATGCAGATGAAGTTGAGATGGCAGAAAAGTATTTTTTTGAAAAGGGAGATGATAGTGCTGCAGTCTATGAGTACATGACGAATGCACAAGGAATTGTTAAAGAATTAGAAGCAATTGAAACGGAAAAGGGAAATGATTTATTTCATGAAATAACAGGATATCTAAATGATTTTCATGATTATCAACGAAATCTTGGAAAATTTATTCATGATTTTAATAATCCCCAATTTAGGGATATGATGGGGAAATGTCATAATTTATATTATTCAGTAGAATTAAAAAAGGAAGACGTAGCTGAAATTAATCAAATGAAATTAAATACGATTTCGAATAATCCTAAATATGCTGATGAGATAGAACAATGTGTCGCATCATTTTTTGACTTTTATCAACAAAGAAATAATTTATTTGAAGAATTTCAACCGCTAAGACAAGAAATTCAAGAAGAAAATTTCTTCGAAAAAGATTTAGTAATGATACAAGACATGCAACAGGCATATGATGAAACAACAGCAGATAGAAGACAACAATTTTTAAAAGATATGAAAGATGATATGAAATTAGAGAACACAAGAGAAAGTGAGAATGTAAAGTGAGACCTGAAATATATACAGATATAAGTGTTATTATTAAAATGATGCCAGATGAAATGAAAAGTAGAATTAGTAGAGAATTTATTGAATTTATAGAAGATAAAAAATCAATGAATTATTTGTCTAGTATCAATCCAAAAGTTCCACTGGGTGAGCAGATTTTAAAAGAAGAGACAAAAGTGTTACTAGGAATAATATATAGAGATTATTTATGCGATAAAGTTGAAAAAGTTAGATTATTAGAAAAGGATAAACAAGAGTTAGATAGGCTTGAATTAGAGAAACAGCAAAAGTATAATCCAGATAATTTATTTAAAAAAGAAACCAAAAAGGAAAATGTGCAAGAGACTGCTTTAATGAAATATAAAGAATCGATTTTTAAAAGTTTTTTTAAGAAACTTAAGGGGATATTTATAAGAATGTCGAACCAGCAATTTTCCCTGAACTTTCATAATTCTTTATTTTCAACCACTTAAAGCTAAA
>CAOJGX010000049.1 GCA_948435735.1 uncultured Clostridium sp. | reverse complement strand
TGTGTGTGTGTGTGTACAGTCTCAACGTTTTCAGCAATTTTGACCAAATTTTTCTTCATTTTTCTGTTTCTCCTATTGCTATTATAAGTAAAAAAATTCCGTTATGCAATATTTTTACAAAAATGTAATAAAAAAGAAATACAATTGTAACAATCAGTCAGTTTTAATCTACAAACATATTTTTCCACCCCCGAAGCACCACATCTCCCACATAAAAAACTGCCGATTGACCAGGCGTAATTGCTCTTTGTGGCTCATCAAAAACAACTTTTATCGAATTTTCTTCCTGCCAAATTCTCGCTTTTGCTAATTTAGCGGAATACCTTGTTTTTACTTCAACTTCCATTTCCTTTTCAATCTTATCTACTAATAACAAATTAATATCTATAACTGTAATTTTATCCTTATATAATTCCTTTTCCTCTCCCACAATGATCTCATTTTTTTCTTTATCAAATCCCAAAACAAACAATGGCACTGGATTTGCAATACCAAGTCCTCTTCTTTGCCCAATCGTATAATGGTATAATCCATTATGTTGGCCCAAAGTTTTGCCCTTTTGATTAACAATATTTCCAATTTTAGGTCTAATTTCAGAATGCTTTTCCAAAAACTTTTTATAGTTCCCATCTGGCACAAAACAAATATCCTCGCTATCTGGTTTATTCGCAACTTTCAAATTACTTTTCCTAGCAAGCTGACGAATTTCCTCCTTTGTTTCAAATTCCGCAAGTGGAAACAAAACATGATTTAGCAACTCTTTCGGCAAATTCCACAAAACATAACTTTGATCTTTTTTCACATTTTCCGATTTTTTTAAAACCCATCTACCATACGTTTCGCTATATTCTGTTTTCGCATAATGACCAGTCGCAATAAAATCACACCCCAATTCTTGTGCTTTTTTCCACATAAAACCAAACTTCATATGTCGATTACATTCAATACACGGATTCGGTGTTCTACAATTCGCATAAGCATCCACAAAATCATCCATTACATACTTTTTAAATTCTGCTTTACAATTATAGATAAAATGTGGAATTCCAATTTGTGTACACACATTTTTCGCTTCCAACTGCGGATTCATATCACAACAACTACTTCCTGCAAACAACTCCAACGTTGTACCAATGACTTCATATCCCTTTTCCTTCAAAAGCAACGCCGACACAGAACTATCCACGCCTCCGCTCATGCCTAATAAAACTTTTTTATTTTCCATTTTTATTTCCTTTTTGATTTTTTCGAGTATTGACTTTCTAGGAAAAATATTGTATAATTAAAGTAAGAAATGACAATCCACAAACGTGGTTGCCATATAATGTGTTGGCACACATCAGCTAGCAAAAACGAGATGTGTGCTGTTTTTTTATTCCTTATTCATCCAGTATATTGCTATAATTGCTATCAAGGCTAAATTTATGGCTAGGGATAATCCCAGTATGTAAATCAAAATACATATAAATTCCATAAACACCACCTCCATTCTCATAGCAAAAGCTATGTATTTTGGTGGCAAACACATCTGCTTATTATCATTTCTTGCCAACTATTTTACAACGTTTTTCACTGTTTGTCTATTATTTTTTACATTATCACCTGTCATTTTTCGACAACATTCGTATTTTTCCTCAAAATATCCTCCATCGTATGCCACGCCAAAAGCGCACACTTCACTCGTGCTGGCATGTTTGACACATTTCTAAATGCAATTGCATCTTCCAATTTTTTCAAATTTTCCTCATCTTTTTCTTCTCTTTTTATCATTTCTATAAATGTTTGTATGATTTCTTTTGCCTCTTCAACCGTTTTCCCTTTTAATGTATCAATCATAATCGAAGTTGACGCCTGCGAAATAGCACAACCATGCCCCATAAACGCCAAATCCTCTATCAAATTTCCATTTAACTTAATTTCTAGTGATATCTCATCACCACAATTTGGATTATGTCCCTTTTCACAAAAATCGCACTTCTCCAACTTTTTCTTATGATATGAATTCATGCTATGTTCCATAATTAAATCATTGTAAATATCATTTAGCTCGTCCATAAATTTTCCCCCAAATCAATTTATTTTTTAATATACTTCTCAAACATCCCATACGCCTTCTCCAAAGCACAAACCAATCGATCCACATCTTCTTTTGTATTATAAAAATAAAAACTCGCACGACAGGTAGAATCCACACCTAAAAACCTCATCAATGGCTGTGCACAATGATTTCCGTGAACGCACGCACACTCCTTCACTGTCTAAAATACTTGCCACATCATGCGGATGAACTCCTTTAATATTAAACGAGATCACCCCAGAATGATTGTCCTCATTTGGTGTCAAATACAATGTCAAATAATCCAATTTTGACAATTCCTGTTTCGCATACGAAATCACATCTTTTTCAATCTGTTGTATCTTATTATACCCCAAATTGTTCAAATAATCAATCGCCGCCCCAAGACCAATCACACCTTCTACATTTTGTGTTCCTGCCTCAAATTTATTGGGAAGTGGAGCAAACGTCGTTTCTTGCTCATACACATATTCAATCATATCGCCACCCATCAAAAATGGATTCATTTGATTTAATAATTCACATTTGCCATACAACACACCAATCCCAAGCGGAGCCAGCATTTTATGCCCAGAAAATACTAAAAAATCGGCATCCAAGTCCTGCACATCAATTTTCATATGGGGAATACTTTGCGAAGCATCCACTACAACAACCGCACCTTTTTTATGCGCCTGCTGAATGACTTTTTTAATTGGATTAATCGTCCCCAAAACATTTGAAACATGTGTAATTCCAACAACCTTCGTTTGGTCGGTAATTTTACTTTCAATTTCTTCCTCTGATAACTCAAAATTATCGTTCACATACATATAATTCAAGCTAGCACCTGTCACCTTCGCAACCTTTTGCCAAGGCACCAAATTGGAATGATGTTCCATAATCGAAAGTACAATTTCATCGCCTTTTTTTAAGTTTTCCATGCCATACGAATAGGCAATCAAATTCAAACTCTCGGTTGCATTTTTTGAAAAAATAATTTCCTCTCTATGTTTCGCATTTATAAATTTAGCAATTTTATCACGTGTATTTTCATAAACTTCCGTTGCTTCCATGCTCAAAGAATACGCTCCGCGATGCGGATTTGCATTTTGCCTTTTATAAAATTCCTCAATCGCTCCTATCACCTGAATTGGTTTTTGTGTGGTTGCTCCGCTATCCAAATAAGTGATATTTTTGTCTTGCAAAATCGGAAAATCTTTTTTAATTTCGTCCATTTTTACCTCCTTTTATAAATTTTAAGTTAACTATATACTTTTCTCCATATAATCTGTAATAGCAATACACCCAACTGGATTTTCATTCTCATACGCAACAAATACTGTTTTATATTTTTCTAAATTATTTAAACACGTCTGACCAATTCAATGTTCAATTTTGAACTATCTCAAAATTTCGGATAGTTGAATTTTCTTCTAATTTTGAACAATTAAGGAATCCTTAATTGTTCGATTTTAGTCAAATTTATTCAATAATCTCTAACAGATTTCGTAGTTATTTTCAATACAAGTTACAATTTTTGTTTATCAACTTGTAAGCTGTTGAGTAATTTTTTTATAAAATCTTCATAACATTTTCAAATTTTTCTTTATAAAAGATTTTACTTTCATCAGATAATTTTCTAAAACTTCTCTCTAATTTACTTTTTACAAAATCTTTCCCTTCTTCAATATTCATGTTCCTTTCTTTATACGCTAAATATAACAAGCTTGGAACACTGTCAAAATGTGATATTGCATCCGCATCTGCAATAATTTGTTCCTCTTTCGACAATCTTTTATTATTAATACTTCCTCTATGATTTAATATACATGCTTTTACAATTTCAATTTTATAATCATCATATTCAAATTTTCTTAAAATTTCACTTGCTATTTCAGCCCCATGTATATGATGTTCTTCATATAATTCATAATCTGTAATTGAAGCAATATCATGCAACCAAGCTGCAATTATACATATTTCTTTATCTGCATTATATTTGTTCGCAAGAATTTCAGCATTTTTAACTACTGCTTCAATATGATACAAAACGCCAATTCCAAATTTATTATTTTCTTTTTCTGCCCTATTTTTTATTTCTATCTTTAAATAATTTACTATATCATCTCTCATATTTTCGGCCTTTCTAATAAATTTTTCTTATTACCGATTACATTTAATTCAATTTTTTACTTCCTCATCATTTCATCAAAATCGGATATATAATTTTAGTCTTGTATAACTCTATACTTTTTATACTCATTTCATATTTATTTTCCCTTTTCTGAACAATTAAGGATTCCTTAATTGTTCGATTTCACTCTAAATTTCTCATAAATCTCATCCCAACCATAAACTCTCTCCACATTTCCTACTTCAATATTTTGATTCATTTTCGTAGTCATCAAAAACGTTTTTATCCCATTTTCCTCTAATTCCTTACACGTTTCAAAACTATCTTCAATAAAAACTTCAATTCCATTCTCTTTACAAAACTGCAATTTATTCCTAGCATTCATAATCAATTGATCATACACAATATGATTTTCTTCAAACATTTTTTGTGTAATTTCTTTCGTATCACAATTTGGAATTCCGTTCTAGTCTTGCTGTAATGAAAAATATTTCATTTCCTTTATCTTTTAAATCTCGAATTACCTCAATCGCATTCTCCAAAAACTCACACTCTTCTAGAACCTTTTTATAATATTGATTGAAAAATTCATATTTTTCTTCTCTCGACCAGCCATACAAAGCCTCCAAATAATAACGATTTTGTATCAAACCGAAATTTCCATTACACCCAATTCTTCCTAAAAACTCTGTATCAAAAATCTCCGCATATTTTAACATAACTCCTGCTAAATCAACAATTGTATCATCGATATCAATTCCTATTTTCATATTTTTCCCCTTTTTGAACTATTAAGGATTCCTTAATTGTTCATTTTTTAATTCAAACACAAAAAACAATTTTAAAAATAACTGATTATTCTATTTAACATTATCCCCAAAATAGTCCCAACTAATATCATCAAAATCTCTTTCCTATGTACCTCTCTTCTTTCTTTTGCCCTAACTTCATTCACAATATACTTCTTCAAAACCTGCATTGCCCACATACGAAAACCACTTGCTCTTTTTGAATTAATACGATATCCGCACTGCAATAATCATATCTAAATTATAAAACAAAAACTCTCTTTTAATTTCTCGGTCACCTTCTTTTTGAACAATTAAGGATTTCTTAATCGTTCGATTTTCCTCTAATTCATTTGCCTCATAAACATTTTTAATATGTATATTAATATTCGCAGTTGTTGTATCAAACAATTCAGCCATTGCCTTTTGCGTCAGCCAAATCTCCTCATCCTTAAAAACAACATCAACCTTAATCGCTCCGCCTTCTGGTTTGTACAATAACTTTTCTTCTTGGTCTTTTTTCATAAAATTTCTCCTTTAATTTATTTTGCTTCTTTCAAACTCTTCTTATTCCCCTTCTCCAACTCTTTCAAACTCTTTTCCGGCTTCGGCAACTCTTCTGGCATGACTCCTCCAAGTTCCTTTATTGTATTTCGTATTTTAGAACCAACTTCATAATGCGCCTCATTCGCTAATTTTTCAGTATGTACTTCATCTCTTTTCAGCTTCTGTTCCGCCTGCGAAATTCGAAACAAATTCGCAGCCAATTCATCACTTCCCATATTATCCAAAATCTCTTCTCGATATCTTAACCCCTTTCTTTTTGCAATATCATCTGCCGTCTCCCCATTATACAATCCTTTGTAGCCAGCATTATGAAATTTATCAAAATTTTTAACACCTGCCTTTTTAGCAACTTGATTCAACGAATAATTTCCCTTTTTGGTTAAATTTCTTTGATACATTCTCTTTTCATCTTCTGATAATAAATGATATTCTTTTTCAATGATTTCCTGTTTTCTTGTCTGAACAGCAAAATATGTTTGTGCCAACGCAATCACTTTTTTCCTAGCATCACCGTTTTGTGCTATTAAATAACACGCATAACGCGTTAATTGATAATCTTGAATATCCTTTGTTGCCCCTTTAGGCATTTCTATCGTTTTGGCAGCGCCGACAAAATGTTCAACCTCACTATTACCGCTGTTTTGACACGATTTTTTAGCTTTCTTAATTACATTCTCAAACTTTCTCCATTCCTTATAATCCAAAACCTCTTGCAATTCCCTCGCATGCCAATATTCCACTCCATTTTTGTCGATATGCTTAATACTTTCAAAATTCTTATTATTTTCTAATTTCTTCATAAAAATCAACATCCTTTCTTTTTTTATATCATTAATCCCCCCCTTTTTGAACAATTAAGGAATCCTTAATTGTTCGATTTTAGTCTATTTTTTAATTTAGTTAAATCATTTTCTCAATATATTGTAAGTTGTCGTTATTCTAAATTTAATTTATATAATCTCTCTATTCTATTTTCTTTTTTATAAGTATCAATATCACATAAATAAGTCCAACCAAATTTTTCATATAATCCTATATGCTCCGTATATAAAAATATTTCTTTAAAGTCTATATTTTCTTTCGCTAACTTTTTTGCATTTTCAAGTAGTTTTCTTCCATATCCTTGTTTTCGGTACTTTTTATCAATATATACATTTGCCAACCATGGATATATATCTGGTCTAACACTTAAATCTTCATATGTAAATTGGAACATCCCAATAATTTCATTATCCAAAAATAATCCATAAGTTTGTGGAAGTCTATGTTCTTGCATACTATGTTTCATAAAACATTCTACTTCTTCAAAACTATATCCATCTCTCTTTCCCCACCAATTATACATCCACGTACTTACAATGTTTAAAGTATCTTTATTAATATTAATAAGTTGTTTAATCTCTAAATTCATAAAATACATTTCTCCTTTACAAATTATTTTCAAATTTATTTCCTTTTCCGAACAATTAAGGAATCCTTAATTGTTCATTTTAATCCAATTTTTCATCTATTTTTCTCAAAATAAAGGCTTGCAAACTTTTCTCTTTTATTTTTTCTAAAATTTTATGAAACCTTGCCCTCACAATTAACTTCATCGCATCTTTGGTCTCAAGCCCTCTGCTCATCATATAAAACAATTCTTTTTCATCCATTTTCCCAGCAGAACAGCTATGATTTCCTTCCACATCCTCTTCTGAACACAACAACATCGGCAACGCAAGCGACTTAGCTGTTTCACTCAATAACATACAGGCTTCGTTCTCATTTCCTTTTGCTTTTTTGCATCCTTTTTTAAAATCAATCGTTCCCTTAAAATGTTTTTTTGCGTTATCTTTTAAAGCACCTTGTACTTCTATATTAATCTTAGATTTTTCTCCCTTCAGTTCACCCATATAATTCAAATCAAACAACTGATTTTCTTTTCCAACATACACAGTATCAATGTTATTTTCCGAACCACTTCCTAGCAAATTGAAATACAAATTTGTAATGCTATTTTTTCCCCCTAAATCAATCATGCAATCATTAACTTTTGCATTTTCTTCTAACGTATTTTCAATTGCCATAAAATGGTTCGATTTTAAATTCATTAAATTGATAAATATCATATTTACCTTTGCGCCTTTTTTAGCATTTACGCGCAAAATTCCATTGTGAAAACACGCCAAATCATTATCTGCTTGATATTTCAGAACAACTGTTGCTTTGGCATCTTCGTTGGCTATGATTTCAATATCTTCGATTAAGGTCAAATTGTTTTCATCAAAATCAAAATAAATTCGTACTTCTTGTTCTGTTTTGCTATCAATCGTTAGGCGAATTTTTTGATTGGATTTTTCGATGATCTGATTCGTGAAACTTTCGCTTAATCCATAATTAAGGTTGATTTTACTACATTTATCATCTATTTTTATGGTTGAATTTTGACCTATTATTTGAACATTTTTGAAATCTTGTGTAGTTTCTGGTATGTTAATATTTTCTAATTTTATGTTGTTGATATTAAAATTTCGTGATGTTCTAAGAGGTGTTTCATTTAATTTCATTTTTGGCATATTGTTTCCTTTCTGGTTTTTATTTGTTGGGCAGTTGGGCAGGTCAAGACCTACCCCTACGGTTATCCAATTGCGCCTTCTAATTCTAAATTGATTAAATTGTTCATTTCGACTGCATATTCGACTGGTAATTCTTTGGAAATTGGATACGCAAATCCTCTGACAATCATTGCTTTTGCGTCTTCTTCGGATAACCCTCGACTCATTAAATAAAATATCGTTTTATCACTGATTTTTCCAATTTTGGCTTCATGCGAAAATTCTACTTCATCTGTCTGAATATCGTTTACGGGAATGGTATCCGAAACAGAAATGTCGTCTAACATCAGCGACTCACAGGAAACTGACGATTTGGAACCTTTGGCATGTTCGTTCACTCGAACCAAAGAGCGATACGTACATTTTCCACCATTTTTAGAAATTGATTTTGCATTCACAACACTTGACGTATTTTTGCTATTGTGAACTACTTTAAATCCATTATCCAAATTTTGACCCTTTCCTGCAAAAGAAATGCCTGTAAACTCTGTTTTAGCCCCCTCTCCATTCAAAATGCTCATGGGATATAACATCGAAATCTTAGAGCCAAACGAACCAGAAACCCAATCCATTTTGGCATTCTTTCCAACAATGGCCTTTTTGGTATTCAAATTGAGCATATTTTTGGACCAATTTTCAATGGTTGAATAGCGTAAATAGGCGTTATCTTTGACATACAATTCCACACACCCTGCATGCAAATTAACTTTATTGTATTTTGGTGCAGAACAACCTTCGATAAAATGCAAACTCGCACCTTCTTCAACAATAATCAAGGTATGCTCAAATTGCCCAGATTCTGGCGAATTCAAACGAAAATACGATTGCAAAGGAATATCCACTTTCACGCCTTTTGGCACATACACAAATGAACCACCCGACCATACTGCACCATGCAAGGCAGCAAATTTATGGTCATAAACTGGAACACATTTCATAAAATGGTCTTTTACTAAATCTGGATATTCGCGGATAGCTGTTTCCATATCTGTATACACAACTCCTTGTTCCATTAATTCCTGTTTCATGCTGTGATATACAACTTCCGAATCATACTGTGCACCAACACCTGCAAGCGACGTTTTTTCTGCTTCTGGAATTCCCAATTTATCAAAAGTATCTTTAATATCGTCTGGAACGTCTTCCCACGAATTATTTAACTTCGATTTTGGACGTACATACGTTACAATTTCACTCATATTCAATTCAGACAAATCCGGGCCCCACGTTGGAAGTTTCAATTCATGATAAACCTCCAAAGCTTTCAAACGAAACGCTCGCATCCAATCCGGGTCATTTTTCTGCTTCGAAATTTCTTCAATAATTTCAGGCGTTAAACCTTTTTTTATTTTAAAATCATATTCGTCTTTGTTTTTAATATCGTAAATATTTCGATTAATTTCATCTATATTGGTTTTTGTCATTTTTTTTCCTTTCTGTAGGGGCGATTATTAATCGCCCGCATATTTTGCAATCTGGTAATATTAGGGTATATCATTATGAATCATCTGTGTATTTTGTAATGTGACAATATTGAGGTATATCACTATGAATTATCCTGCATTAAGAAATACGATGTTATTAAAGCGGGCGATTGATAATCGCCCCTACAGTTTATATTTCCCATACCCATTCTCTTCAATCTCTCCCGCCAATTCCTGCGTTCCTGTCTTCACAATTTGGCCACCTACTAAAACATGCACATAATCCACCTTCAAACTATGCAAAATCTTGGTATTATGCGTAATAATTAAAACGGCATTGTTTTCATTTTTGAACATTTCAATTCCTTTGGAAACCGTTTTAATCGCATCAACATCAAGGCCTGAATCAGTTTCGTCCAAAATAGCTAGTTTGGGATTTAGGACAAGCATTTGTAAAATCTCATTTTTCTTTTTTTCTCCGCCAGAAAATCCCACATTTAAGCTTCTTTCCATATTTTTCGGATTCATATTCAAAGCTTCCCAATATCTTTTTAGTTCATCTTTGAATTCAAAGACTTTGACTGGTTTTCCTGTCATTTTATTTTTGGCATATTTTAAAAAGTTAGTAACCGAAACCCCCGGAATTTCCTCTGGTAATTGAAACGACATAAAAATCCCTTTTCTCGCAATCTCATCTGTTTTTAAGTTTGTGATATCTTCTTTTTCAAATAAGATATTTCCTGCCTGCTTTGTGTAAGCTGGATGATTGAATATGGCATTGGCTGTGGTTGTTTTACCAGAACCGTTTGGGCCCATGATGACATGGATTTCGCCTTTTTTTATTTCCAAATTAATTCCTTTTAAAATTTGTTTATTCCCTGTATTTACGTGTAAATCTTTTATTTGTAATAATGTATCCCCCATGATTTTTCCCTTTCCATTAGTTTATTTTTTATTGGTTCTGCGGACACAACACCTGCATTTTTCTTTGTTAATGTCAAAATCGCAATCTAACTCATTCAAATCTAATACTTTATGAACATATTTGGCTAACTTGTTAATGGTGTCATCTGCAATAACAGTTTTTATTTTTTCGGCTTCTTTTTGCGCATTTGCTGCATCTAAATTGAGTACATCTTTTAAAAATAAATAAACAATGTCGTATGCTTCTAATATTTTTTTAGCTAAATTTTCCCCATTTTGCGTGAGTTCAATTGTTCCATATGCCTCATAATTTAGTAGGCCGTTATCTTTTAAGTTATGTACTGCTTTATTTACACTGGCTTTGGTGCAATTCATTTTTTCTGCAATATCCGTCACACGCACTCGGCCATTTTGCTTGTTTAGTACGTACATTGTCTTTAAATATTCTTCCAAAGATTTTGAAATCATATACATCTATTCTCCCAAAAGTTAATCTTGGTTAACATTATATAACGATAGAGATTGGTTGTCAACAGCAATTTTCCCTGAAAAAATCTAAAGGAAATAAATAAAAGGAAAAACGGAT
>CAOJGX010000048.1 GCA_948435735.1 uncultured Clostridium sp. | reverse complement strand
ATTTTCTAAATTGTTTTCAAATTTTGCTTGACTTTTTATAGTTGGTCTTTCTTTTGTGATTTTATGTTTTCTATAATTTTTCAAAAATGCGCAATTTTGCACTTTTGCTTCTTGTATTTTGATTTCTTTCTTCCTCTGTTGGCAAAATCGGCTTTTTGGTTATGATTTTGCCCAAAGAATGATAGCCACACCTACAATATGGCAAGTCTGGCGGACAAGTGCATTTTCCCTCCGCTTGCAAAAAAGCATTTTTCACAGCCCTATCCTCTAGCGAATGAAAGGTTATAACACACAACCTTCCTTGTGGTTTTAGTACATCAATAGACGCTAAAATGGTGTCATATAGAGGTTTAATTTCATCATTTACTTCAATTCTAATAGCTTGAAAAGTCCTTTTAGCTGGATGACCTTCTCCTTTTTTTCTTGGCACAGATTTTTCTATTAGTGCAACCAATTCTAAAGTTGTTTGTATTGGTTTTGTTTTTCTATATTCACAAATATTTTTGGCAATTCTTCGAGAAAATTTTTCTTCCCCATACTCATAAATAATATTGGCTAATTGTTCTTCTGAATAGGTATTTACAACATCTTTTGCTGTTATTCCAGAACTTGTATCCATTCTCATATCAAGCTGACTATCTGCCATATAACTAAATCCGCGGTTTCGCTCATCAAGCTGATAGGAAGAAACGCCTAAATCCAGTAAAATCCCATCAACTGCTGGAATTTCAAGTTCTGCTAAAATTTGTTTGATATGGTCATGATTCTCATGTGCAAATTTTACATTTGTATATTCTTTTAATCTTTCTTTTGCAACACAAATAGCCTCTTCATCTCGATCAATTCCCAAAAGAAGCCCTTGTTTGGCTATTTTTTTTGCAATTTCTTTGCTGTGACCTGCTCCGCCTAAAGTTCCATCAACATATACGCCATCTGGCTTGATGTTTAAGCCATCTAAACATTCTTTTAATAGAACTGGCACATGATTAAAATTTTCCATTTGCCTTTTCTCTTTACTAAAATTTAATTTGATAGGTCGTCAAAATTGGCGACCTATTTTTGCAAAATCTTTTGTATTTTCAACTCCTTTGTAACTTCAAATAGAATCATTTGTAAAGAAATTTATTTTTCTTTGGTAGTTACAAGTCCTTTGTAAACTTTTTTGGAAAGTGGGACTATTTTCACAAATAGTCCGCTGTAATCTTATCAATCTTTTGTACCTTAACTATTTTTTCTTTTGTATTTTTTAAATCTTTTGTATCTTGAGCTTTTTTCTTTGGTAAATTTATATAAACTTTTGCAAGTTATATACGTTTTTATTAAATTCCAAGCATCTCCATCTTAGCTGCAATTTCATCGGCTGAAATTTCTTCATCACATTTTTGCCATTTTTCTTTACTCCAAATTTCAATTCTTGAGTCCATTCCAACGATAATAACATCTTTTTCAAGACCAGCAAATTCTCGTAGATTACTCGAAATAAGAAATCTTCCTTGTTTATCGATTTCACAATCGATGGCTCCTGCAAAGAAGAATCTTGTAAAAAGTCTAGCATCTTTATTGGAAATAGGAAGTGTACGAAGTTTGTGTTCAAAGTTTGTCCATTCAGTAAGTGAAAAAGCAAATAAACAGCCGTCTAACCCTTTGGTTACTATGAACTTTTCACCAATGTCTTCTCTCAGTTTTGCAGGCATAATTAATCTACCCTTAACGTCTAGAGAATGCTCATATTCACCAATTAACACTAGGCTATTTCCTCCTTTCTTTTTCTACCACTTTGTGACACTTCTCTCCACTTCATTTCAATTTTAAACTATAAATTATTTTTTTGCAATAGTTTTTTGAAAATTTTTTTAAAAATTTCTTGATTTTTTTGAATTTCAGCAATAAAATAAATAAAAATGAGACTAAGACCAGTCTTGAAGAGTGGCCCCGTCCCCCGAAAAGTGAGTAATTTTTATGGATTTTTTGAAAAAAATAATAAAAAATAAATCGTTTTTCTTTATATCTTTTATCATTTCGGAAATGATTTGTTTTTATATCCTACGAACAAATGTGATTTTTTATAAAAATGACCATATTTATTCTTTTGGAATAGATATTGTACAATTTTTATATTTTTTAGCTGTGTTTATTTGTGGTTTGTACCTTTTCTTTTGCGGAACTTCTAATCGCACAAAGTTAATCTATTCAACGCTTGCTCTAATACTGTACTCTATTTTTTTGCATATTTTTATTCGAGAAATTGCAGGTTTATTTACAGGCGTAAATGGTGTTGTTAATTTTGTAGAATATGCTTTTAAAATATATTTTATTGGTTTGCCTTTAGTTGGATTTTCAATTTTTTCAATCAAGAACCAAACTACGAATGTTTCTTATTTTCTTTTGTTTATGAAAATTTTCTTATTATTGATTATTGTAACTGTGTTTAGCAATTTATTTGAGTTAAAAGGTGTATTATACAGTTGGCCTTTAATTGAATTGATTAGCCTATTGGTATTTACCATAAAATACAAAAACCGCCCACTCTTCTAAGTGGGCAGTCTTGCTTTCTCATTCTTTCATGAATGCTTCTAACTCAGTTCTTTTTTAGTTTTCTTCATAGATTTCACTTTTTTCATACAAAAAGTCTACTCCAATATCAAGCGTTTCATTATCCCATATAAGCACACCATTTTTGACGCTTACTGTATTAAAAATCTCATCATTTTTTAATTTTTCAAAAACAGGATATTGTAACAATTGTTTTGCATCAAACATTCTTTTTTCTCCATTGGAAAATTCTATTAGCAAGCATAAATTTTCAAGAATTTCTACGTCAAGTACCCTTAAATTAGCACTTTTTTCATCAACAAGTGCTATTTCATTTACTATTTTCATAAATATTCCCTCCTTATTCTAATGGTTTAATTGGCTTAAATGCAATTCCTCTGACTGCATTGTTCCAAACATCATAGAGTTCCTCTTCATGTAAAATAAGCCATGCTTGTAATAAATTTAATTTTTTATAGGTAATGAACCACTTAAAAGATCTCCATCAATTGCTACTGAAGCTTCATATTCATTACAGTAAACATGAATATGTGGTTTATGATGTTTTGCCTTATCTATGAATATCATTTTTATTGTTAAACCTTGAAATCTACTTATTTCGGGCATCCATATCACATCTCTTTCTTAATTAATATTTTTGCCCCCAGTTTATACCTACTAATCTTGTGAAAATGGTAAAATAGCAATATGTCTTGCTCTTTTTACTGTATTTGTAATAACTCTTTGATGTTTTGCACAAGCACCTGTTGCTCTTCTTGGTAAGATTTTACCTTTTTCATTCACAAATCTTTTGATTTGATCAGCATTTTTATAATCCAATACTAAGTTTTTATCTGCACATAAAGGACAAACTTTCTTCTTTATTTTTCTAAACTTTGGATTATAATCGTCATCTTGATTATTTCTATTAAATTTTTTATGTTGTTTTTTATTATCTGCCATTTTATTTTACCTCCAATTCTTTCAAAACCTTCATATAATTAGAATGGTAAATCATCATCTGAACCAGATGTTACTTGAAATTCGCTATTGTTTGCGATATTTTCACCAAAAGTATTTTCAAAACCAGCACCTTGGTTTTCACCATCTCTTCTTGAATCGGCAAAATATGCTTCTTCCGCAATAACTTCAGTCACATAACGTTTTTGCCCTTGGTCATCATCCCAAGTTCTTGTTTGAATTCTTCCAATGATACCAACTTGTTGACCTTTTTTGAAATACTTACTACAAAACTCACCTGTTTTACTCCAAGCTACAATGTTGATAAAATCGGCCTGTCTTTCTTCTCCTTGTTTAGTAAATCTTCGATTGACAGCTAAGGAAAAAGATGCTACTAAGGTATTATTGGTTTGTGTGTAGCGAACTTCTGGATCTCGTGTTAATCTACCCATTAAAATTACTTTGTTCATATGTTTTCACCTCTGTTTCTACTCTTCGTCTTTTTTTACAACGATAAATTTAATTACTTCATCCGTAATTCTATAAATTCTTTCAAGTTCTTTAATTCGTTCTGGATTAGCTTCAAAATTAATAACAACATAATTTCCTTCTTTATGTTTTTTGATTTCATAAGCTAATTTCTTTTTGCCTAATTCTTCAACTGTTTCAACTTTTCCATCATCATTAATCAAATTTGAAAATTTCTCAATCAATGCTTTGACTCCTGCATCTTCAATATTTGGATTAATAATGAATACGGTTTCATATTTATTCATTATTTTTCACCTCCTTTTGGATATCAAACCCACATTTTTAGTGTGAGTAAGGCTTGTATTTTTTCTATAGTTATTTAAATACTGGTATATTTTAACATAGTTTTTTCATTTTTGCAAGCTTTTTTTGAAAATTGTTCATTGCACAACATATTATCTTTTAGACCAGTATACAACCATGATTACAATCATTATCGCTAAAACAACTGCAATTATATCAAATATCCTGACTTCCTTTTTCATAATCGATTCCGCCGTTTCCGAAAAAGTATTTGATATCTTCTCTTCAAGACTTAAGGCGATTTTACTGTCATTCCTTCTGAAATATCCCCATAAAATATCTCTTGCTTCCTCATCCACAATTATAGCTGCATCTTGACCACAAAAACATTGAAATTCTCCCTTCACTTCTGCCTTAGAATCATTTTTGCTCTCAAAATAGGCAAAAATAATATGTGCCCCATCTGAAAATTCTTTATTATATACAGAATTCAAATAACGTTCTGCTTTCTCTATATCTAACTTCAAACCATTCCAATACTGATTTGAATATGGAATAAATAAAATATATGGCTGAACTCCTGTTTTTTGATAAAATTTTTTTAACCCCTTTACTAATACTTTTTCATTGTCAATCCATTTTAAAGAATCTTCATACCAAGCAGTTTCAATAACTAATCCATCTAATGCTTGTTTTTGTTTTGCAATGCCCTCACTTTTCGTCAGAACCATACCTGTAATCACAAATACCACCATTATCATAATCCAAATTTCTAGTTGATCGCTTAATGGCAATCTTCTTATCACTCTTTTCAATCTCCACAGCATTTTATATACCTAACCTTTTTTATATTAGCTTATCATATTATTAGATTTTACGCAATATTTATATGAAAATAAAGAAAAGTAGGATTTTTCCTACTTTACTCTGATAATTCAATTTTTTTCTTAAACTTCTTATGATGAAGTTTCATCAAACGATTGTCAATTTTGTTGATTACTTTAGCATAAACCACTAAATCTCTTGAAACTTTTGCTGTCAATTGGCCCTTAGACTTATATTTTATCTCATGTTCCAACGTTGCCCAAAAGTCCATTGCCATAGTACGAATTTGAATTTCAACTTTTGTATAAAGTTTTGTTTCCTCTAATTGAACTGGCACTTCTATAATCATATGATAACTCATATAGCCAGTCTTTTTCGGATTACTTATGTAATCTTTTTCTTTTACAATTCTACAATCTTCAAATTCTCTAATAATATCAACTACTTCGAAAACGTTTGTCTTAAAGGGACAAATAATTCTTACTCCAGCTATATCATTAATATTTTCTATTAGATTTTGATAGGTTAATTCATAATTTTTTCGTTTCATTTTTTTCATCATACTTTCAGGAGTTTTTAATCGACATATCACATGATTGATTAAATCCTGTTTGTAAATTTCTTTATAATCTCGGTTAATTGAATTAACTCTTTCCTCCACTTCTCTCATAGCCATTGAGTATAGGTGCATTAATTGCCCAAATTTGTTATCTTTAATATTCAATTTGTTTTTATATTGGTTACTTTGAACTAATGATATATCTATCTTGATAATCATCTCCTCTCTTAATTTTGTGCCTTCAAAATACTTATTTTTCATTTGCATGATATGATTTTATATTAGAAATATAAAAATAATATTAAAAATATGTGTTTTTTGTGTGAAAATTATATCCATAGAAATTATACTACAATTTTATTTATTTTACTATTGTTTTTATCTGTCAAATTCAAACATTTTTCGACAAAATTGGTGAAGGAGTCTTCCTCCCTCACCGATTTACTAATTTTTACTTTCTAACCATTCAATCCGTTCTCCAATCTCATACACTCTATCTCTATTCTTTTGAAGATTTGGACAATATTCACAAAGCCAACTATGTTGATCATAATATGCAAAGAGTTCATTAATACATTTTTCAAATTCATAACAAGCTTCTTGCATATTAGTAAAATTAAGTGTAATTTTACCAGATGTTATTTCTTGATGACGTCCTGGTACAAAGATTTGCTGTCCCTCTTCTGGAAAGATGTCAAACATCATTTCATAAATCTTAAAGACTGCATTTGTCGTTGTTACCAACTTCCACATTGGTATAATGATGTAAACAACCAGTAAATAAATTAGCACCACTATAATAGTTAAAATTATCCGAACTATCATACGCTTCCTCCTTTAATTTTTTATTTAACATTAATATAACATATTTTACATAATCTGTCAAGTTGAAGTGCACCCCAAAAGTTAGACAAAAAAGTTAAATTTGGGGACGGGGACACTCTTAGTTGTATAGAAAAATGAAGAAAAAGAGAAAAAAAACGAGAAAAAACAATTACAAGAGTGTCCCCGTCCCCAAATTACCCAAATTAAAATAATTATTTTCATTTCCAATTTAAAAAGAAAATAACCACTTCTCTGGTTATTTTCTCTAAATATGCCCTATCTTTTATTATATCACATTTTTTGTATTATGTCAAGTTGACATTTTCCTCAAACTATGCTCTCACTTGATTTTAGCTAACTTCAAAGATATTATTTACTCATAATCTCCTCAAATTCTTCTCCATCAATCTTTTCTCTTTCCATCAAGACATTTGCCACATCCTGCAATTTGCTCATATTTTCATTTAAGATATTAACTGCTCTTTGATATGCTGTATCAATGATATTTTTCACTTCTGCGTCAATCACAGCAGCTGTTTGCTCACTCACATCTTTGTGTTGTGCAAAATCTCTTCCTAAAAATACTTCTTCTTGACCAGAACCAAACATAATGGTACCAACTACATCGCTCATACCATATTTGGTAACCATACTCCTTGCAATTTTAGAGGCTCTTTCAATATCATTGCTTGCTCCTGTTGAAATATCACCTAAAACAAGTTGTTCAGCCACTCTTCCACCAAGTAAAGAAACAATATTTTCTTCCATTTCAGATTTGCTCATAAACGATTTATCTTCTGCTGGACGATACATCGTGTATCCACCAGCCATTCCTCTTGGTACAATGGAAATTTGATGCACATTATCTTGTGTTGGTAAAAATCTACTTACCACCGCATGACCTGCTTCATGGAAAGCCACCAATTTTTTCTCTTTTTCACTGATAACTCTTGATTTTTTCTCAGGTCCCATCGTCACTTTTACCATCGCTTCTTCGATTTCTTGCATACCAATTTCTTGTTTATCTCTTCTAGCTGTTAATAATGCAGCTTCATTTAATACATTTTCCAAATCTGCTCCTGCAAACCCTGCTGTATTTTTTGCAACAATGCTTAAATCAACATCTGCAGCAATTTTTTTCTTTCTTGCATGAACCTCTAAGATTTCTTCTCTTGCTTTAACATCTGGTGTTCCTACTACAATCTGTCTATCAAATCTACCAGCTCTTAATAAGGCTTTATCTAATACATCTGGTCTGTTGGTTGCAGCCAATACGATAACACCTTCATTTGGACTAAATCCATCCATTTCAACTAATAATTGGTTTAAGGTTTGCTCTCTCTCATCATGGCCACCACCAAGACCAGCACCTCTTTGACGACCAACCGCATCAATTTCGTCAATAAATACGATACATGGTGCATTTTTCTTTGCTTGGTCAAACAAATCTCTTACTCTAGATGCACCAACACCAACAAACATTTCCACAAAATCAGAACCACTGATAATGAAGAACGGTACACCTGCTTCCCCTGCAACTGCTTTTGCAAGTAATGTTTTACCAGTTCCTGGCTGGCCTACTAATAAAACACCTTTTGGAATTCTTGCTCCCATATCTGTAAATTTCTTTGGTGATTTTAGAAATTCTACAATTTCTTGTAATTCTTCTTTTTCTTCATCAACACCAGCTACATCTTTAAATAAGACTTTATTTTTATCGGTGCTATTTATCATTCTTGCTTTGCTTTTTCCAAATGTCATCGAGGTTTTGTTGCCACCTTGATTTGGATTCATTAATAATAACCAGAAAAGTAAGAATATAATTAAAATAACAAATGGTGAAAATACACTAAGCAATGCAACAAACATAGATTCTTCGTCTTGTGTAACCGTGATTTGGCCTGTTGCAATATTTTCTGAAATTTCCTCCATGAATGTATCTAAACTTGGTATGGTAACTTCTTTTACTTTGTTAGCTGTGTCTGCGTTTTTTTCAGTTACATACAACGTTTCTTTGTCAGATGATATTTCTATCTCTGAGATTTCTCCTTGGTTGATGGCTTGAATAAGCTCCGAATAATTCATTTTTCGATCGGAACTGTTTAGCAAACCACTTAATATTCCAACAGAAGCAATGATGATAATTAACCAAATTGCTAAGGTTTTAATTCCGTTTTTCAATTTTGTTTCCTCCTTCAATATTTTATTTGCTTAATGATAGCACACAAAAAAACCTTTTTCAATACTTTTCTAAAAATGTCATATTGTTGTAATATTTCCATTTTTAACTTTTCTAGGGATTAAGCGATTACCGCCATTATTCTTAATTGTTTCTTTTGTGTTACAATTTTTAAATTCTTGTTTGGTGTTACATATTTGTTGCCAATCTTGTTGTGACATAGTTTTAGGACAGCATCTATATGTATTTTTTCAATTCTTTGGGTGGTTCCAAATAGTTTATAAATTGCATAAAATAAAATTCTTTTTTGCATGATTATTTCTAAATCATTGAATTTTTTTAAATCTATGATAATTTCTGCATTATTTAATTTATTATACGCATAATCTTGTGTTACATTCAGTTCTTCAACACACAATTCTTGATACAACTCAGCTGTTTGCTTTTGCAAAAAGTCCTCTTGCTCTTTTACAATGTCAGACAAACGATTTAGGGTTTCAACAATATTGGGATTAAATTCTTTTTCAATAAAAGGAAATACCATATTTCTGATTTTATTTCTTGTGTAAGTATTGTCATCATTGGATTCATCGTGTCTTGCTACAAGTTGATTTTGTATCAAATATTCTTCAATTTCCTCTCGTTTTGTTTGAATGAGTGGTCGAATATATTTGCCATTTACTTTTTGCATTCCAATTAAGCCTTTCGTGCCTGTCCCCCTAAGAATATTCATGATGATCGTTTCACATTTGTCGTTTAAATTATGTGCAATGGCAATTTTATTGCTATTGGTCTGCTTGCTAATTTCATCAAAAAAGTTATATCTGACTTTTCTACCAGTTTCCTCTAAGCCACATTTCTGTTCTTCAGCTATTTTCTTAATATCGGCATGCTTCACAAAAAAAGGAACATCGATTTTCTTGCAAAAATCTTTTACAAATGCTTCATCAATCTGTGCATTCTCACGCAACCCATGATTGATATGGCAAACCGTTATCTTAAAATGAATTTGGGCGGATATTTTATGTAAAATATCTAGCATACACAAAGAATCTGGGCCTCCAGAAACACCTAAAATAATTTTATCATTCTTTTCTATTAAGTTATCTTTTGTTACAAATTCAAAAATTTTTTGCTCTAACATAATTTTACCCTTTTTTGCAGCATTATAAACTATTAATTTTAAAATCCTTCATCATAACGACGTTCTAAATTAGCAAATTTCGTATAACTTGGCATCCAAGCAAGTTTTACCGTTCCTGTTGAACCGCCTCTGTGTTTTGCCATGATAACTTCTGCAACATTTTTTTCTTCACTATCTTCATTATAATAATCATCACGATACAGAAAAATTACGATATCTGCATCTTGCTCGATTGCTCCAGACTCCCTCAAATCAGAAAGCATTGGTCGTTTATCATCACGTTTTTCAGCCCCACGAGATAGCTGCGAAAGTGCTATCACTGGCACGGCCAATTCTTTGGCAAGAATTTTCAAAGAACGGCTGATTTCAGAAATTTCCTGTTCACGACTGCTATTTCGTTTCCCACTTCCTTGAATCAGTTGCAAATAGTCAATCACAATCAAGCCAATATCTTTTTCCATTTTGAGTTTTCTACATTTTGCTCGAATTTCCATGATGGAAATTCCGGGTGTGTCATCAATATAAATTGGTGCATCTGATAAAATACCTAAAGTTGAGGCTAATTTCATCCAATCTTGGTCTTCGATTTGGCCTGTTTTGATTTTATTATTATCTACCATCGCTTCACTACACAAAATTCTGTTACCGATTTGTTCTTTTGACATTTCTAAATTAAAAATAGCAACTGGAACTTTACTTTGCACCGCAGCATTGGTTGCAATATTAATCGCAAATGCCGACTTTCCCATGGCTGGACGTGCTGCTAAAATAATTAGTTCAGAGCCATGAAAACCGGAAGTTTTATAATCCAAATCCGAAAAACCTGTCGATACACCTGTTATATGGCCTTTTTGGTTGTACAATTTTTCCAATTCTGCAAATGATTCAACAAGTACATCTTTGATAGAAGAATAGCCAGTTGTATTTTTCTTTTGCGTTAAATCAAAAATCTTTTTTTCGGCCATATCTAAAATGCCATCGACTTCTTCGGTTTCATCATAACCAAGGGAAATGAGTTCGTTGGCGGATTGTATTAAATTGCGAAGCATATATTTTTCATCGACTATTTTGATGTATTTTTCTACATTTGCGGTTGTTGGCACTTTATCCGGTAAAGCCGCTAAATACTCGATTCCTCCAACTCGGTCAAAATTTCCTGATTCCACTAATTCTGCTTTCACAGTTATAATATCAATTGGTTCATTTTTGGCATATAAACTTAAAATCGCTGCATAAATTGCTTTGTTATCTTCACGATAAAAGGCATCTTCTTTTAGTATTTCAATACTGCTGATTACCGCGTCTTTATCCGTCAGCATCGAACCAATGATTGCTTGTTCTGCTTCGATATCATGTGGTGGTATTTTTCCTATATCCATTGTTTTCTCCTATTTTATAACGTTTTTACCATGATTTTTAAGGTTGCTACAACTCCTTCATTTAGCTTAATATCAACTTTTGTAGCGCCAGCTACTTTGATGCCATCTGGCAATATAATTTTTTTCTTATCCACCGTAATTTGATAGTCTTTTTTTAATGTTTCTGCAATTTCTTTAGCGGTTATTGTTCCAAATAAACGGCCATTTTCTCCTGCTTTTACGTTAAATTCTAAGGTCATATTTTTCATTTTTTCAGCTAGGTTTTGAGCTTCTTTTAAATCTTCCCCTTTTCGAAAGCTTTGTGAATCTTGTTTGGCTTTCAAATTATTCATATTTCCTGTATCTGCTGGAACTGCTAGATTTTTGGGAAATAAATAGTTTCTGGCATATCCATCTGCCGCATTGATGACTTGGTCTTTTTTTCCGACACCTTTGATGTCTTGTTTTAAAATAACTTTCATGTTTGCTCCTTTCCGAGATTTATTTTTACTTGTTGGTGTTTATTGTATAACAAAATTAGGAATTTTTCAAGTTTTTTGAAGTATTATCAGCAATTTTCCCTGAAAAAATCTAAAGGAAATAAATAAAAGGAAAAACGGAT
>CAOJGX010000047.1 GCA_948435735.1 uncultured Clostridium sp. | reverse complement strand
GTGAAGCTTTGTTTGCTGAAAAGATCTCCGGCATTGTGGGCCTGAGTACCGATTGCCTCTTTTCCTTCTCCTTTATCATTCCTCTTTTTCCTTGACTCTATTGCAACAACTCAATTGCCTTATTTAATTGTTCATCAATCTCTTCTACGCCTTCTGGCTCTTCAATTTCTTCTACAACCTCATCTGGCTCAATTCCTTGTTTATTAATTTTAGTTTCATTTGGTGTAAAATATTCCGCTGTTGTCAGTTTCAGTACACTTCCATCTGATAAAGAAAATACATTTTGAATGACACCTTTTCCATACGTTTTCGTGCCTACCACTTTAGCTTCTTGATTATCCTTTAAGGCTCCTACTAATATTTCGGAAGCACTTGCTGAATAATGGTTGACCAAAACGACTATTTCCATATCAATCATAGGTTCTTGCTTTGCCACTGTGGTTTCTTTATTTTCTTTGGAATCGACTGTTAAAAGCATCGTTTTGCCTTTTGGAATCATCATATCCGCAATATTTAAGGCTTCGTCTACCAAGCCTCCTGTATTATCACGCAAATCAATCACTAATTTTTGTGCATTTTGCCCTTTTAGTTCTTCAAAAGCTGTTCGAAATTCTTCGCTACATCCTTCATCAAACGTGGATAATTTAATATAACCTATCTGATTTTCTAACATTTTATTTTTTACATGATATACTTTTATAGCTTTTCTTTCCACTTCAAAATCCATATATTGATTATCTCTTACGATTTTTAAGGTAACTTTTGACCCCTCTTCTCCTTTTACTTTCGTTGCTACCATAGACGTATCCATTCCTTGCACATTTTCGCCATCTACTTCTACAATATAATCTTTTGATTTTAAACCTGCTGCTTCTGCTGGCGAACCTTCAATTGGGTCAATGATAATTACATTACCTGCTGTATCCTGACTCATATAAATTCCAATTCCAACATAATTGCCTAAGGCATTGACTTGATATTCTTCCCATTCTTCTGCAGTCATATATTCTGAATATTCATCATCTAAGCCATTGACATAGCCTTTTATGGTTTCGTCTACTACTTTTTGTTCGTCAATTTCTCCAATATAATATTCATCAATTAATTTTCTAAAATCTTTCAAAGAACTGGCTATTGTACTAATATTTTCTTTTGCATTTTCGCTTGTTTCCCCTTTAATTGGAAAATAAGTATTTTCCATTGTGTTACAAGTCGCATAAAATGTAATCACTGCTGTCAAGCAAGCTATCAATACAACAGCTAATACTGCTTTGTAAATTAATTGTTTTTTTTCGTAAGAATTCATTCTTTTTCCTTTCTATCCCCTTTCTTATGGTAAATATTGTGTTGGATTCACACGTCTTCCATTTACCCAAACTTCAAAATGCAAATGTGGACCTGTTGAATTCCCTGTAGAACCAACTTGACCAATCACTTGCCCCTGTGCAACCTCAGCACCCGGAGACACCGTTCTCGAACCAGCTAACATATGTGCATACAACGTCATAGTTCCATCACCATGACTAATTACTATGTATTCTCCATAACTTTTATACGTACCATTTGGACGTTTTAAGGCTGTCGAAGTAACAACTTTTCCTGCCTTTGCTGCCATAATCGGAGTTCCACTGCTACATGCAAAATCTACTCCAGTATGCCCTGAATAGCCATAATATCCTGTTGTGATACTTCCTCTCGATTTTCCAGATAACGGACAAATATAGCCAGATGTACTAGGTGCAGACGGGGTTGCTGTTGCCGCTGAACCAGATGATGAATTCGCATTTTTTTTGGCTAGTGCTGCTTTTCTTTCTGCTTCTTCTTGTGCCGCAATGGCTGCTAATTGTCTTTGAATATCTTTTTTGTCTTGTTCAAATTCTTCTAATTCTGCTTGCAATGCTTTTTCTTCTTCGGATAAATTTCCAACTAATGTATTTTTTTCGTTGACTAAAACCGTTAAAGAATTTCTTTTTGTCTCTACTGCTGTTTTCGAAGTTTCAACTTCTTGTTTGGATGTCTCCAGTTCCTTTTTTTCATTTTCAATCTGATTTTTCGTTTCTTCAATGTTTTTTAATAGTTCTGTATCATATTCAGTTAATTGCTCGATGATATAATATTTTGAAATAAAATCTGCCAAACCATCGGAATTAAGTAGCATATCTAAATAGGAAGTCGTTCCACTTTCATACATAGCTACTAACCTTTTATCTAATAATTCTTGCTGTTCTTTGTACTTTTTTTGTTGCTCCTCAATATTGGTTTGTTTCTGTGTTATCTGCGTTTTTAAGGTTGAAATCTGACTTTGCAAATCGCCTATTTCATTTTCGTAAGTTCCAATTTGGGAATTGTATTTGTTAATTTGATTTAAAGCATCTGTCATTTGTGATTTGACACCTGCAATTTCTGAATTAGTTTCTTGGATTTGTTTATCAATATTGTTTTGCTCATTTTTCAAATCCGTTTTTTGATTAGCATATACCCCCAATGTACTAGAAAACACGATTACAAATAGTATTACAATACTACTATATTCCATTCTTTTTAAAATATTAATCTTCATTTTATCCTCCCTTTTTATTCTTCACTTGTATTTTCATCTAATTCAACCGTTTCTGTCATTTCTTCACTTAGTTCTTCTGTATTTTCCATTTCTTGTTTTTGCAAATAATCTAGTGGATTGATATATTCGCCGTCAATTCTAATTTCAAAATGAGCATGTGGCCCAGTTGAATAGCCTGTGGAACCAACTTTTAATACGGGGGTTCCCTGCGTTACAGTTTGACCGCACTTCCACTAAAATTTCGGAACCATGTGCATACAAAGTTGAAATTCCGCCACCATGGTCTAACATAACCATATTTCCATAAGCTGCATTAAAACTTGCTTTTGTGACAATTCCATCATTGGCTGCTACAAACGTAGCCCCCATTGGTGCACTGATGTCTGTACCAGTATGAAGTTTATAAACACCTGTTATTGGGTGTGTTCTCATGCCAAATGGTGAGGTAATGCGTGTATAGCCTGGTACTGGCCAAGTAAAAATTCCACCAACATATTCTGCATGATTGCTAGAAAGCGATAATAATCGAATTTCTGTTTCTACCTCTTGAATTTGCTTTTGGTATTCTTCGACCTGCTGCTGCAAATTCAACTCTTCTTCACTTAACGCTTCCACCCTCTGATTTTTGATGATTACCATATTAGAAATCGCGATTGTTGCTTTTTCTAAGTCTGCTTTAGCCTGATTTAGATTTTTTTCGTTTTTGGCTAGATTGGTCATTAAATTTTCTATGTTTTCCTTTTGCTCTCTGACAATGGTTAGCAATTCTGCATCCGTTGTCGCAATTTCCGAAATGTAATAATAATTGGAAAGAAATCCAAAAATTCCCTGTGAATTTAACAATAAATCCAAATACGATGTTTCTCCCATTTCATACATAGCAACCAATCTTTTTTCTAATAAATCCTTTTGTTTTTGATAATCCTCTGTTGCCCCTTCTAACTGATTTTCTACTTTTTCAATTCTTTGTGCTAATATTTCTGATTTTGCTGTTAATTCTTCTATTTCGATTTGTTTATCATATATATTTTGCGTTAGTTCAGAAACTTCGACAACAGTATTCGACAATTCTTCGTTAATAAATTGTAATTGTGCGTTAAATTCTTCTGTCTGTGTTTCTAACTGCTGTTTTTGCCCTTCTAATACGTCTACTTTATCTTCAAAATTACTATTTTGCTGCGTTTCTTGTTCTTCTGCAAATGTTTGAATTGCTATGAATGAAAAGATTACTAAAATTATCAGATTAACTTTAATAATTTTTTTCATTAACTACCTAAACCTCCAAATATTTTTTCATAGAAATAGAACTTCCTAGCACGCCTACACCAATGCCTAATACAACATAAGCAATCGCAATCAATTTCACAACTTCTGAAAATTGCAACAAAGTAACGCCCATCGTTTGCAATACATTGGATTGTTCTACACTTTGAATGACAAAATCATAAATTCCGCCAACTAGCAAAATCGTCACTGCTGCAGCAAGCATGCCGATAATAATCCCTTCTATAACGAATGGCCAGCGAATAAAGCGATTAGTCGCACCAACGTATTTCATAATGGAAATTTCTTTTCTTCTGCTATGTACGGTAAGCCTAATTGTGTTAGCTATAATCGTTACAGAAATGGCTAATAAAATGATAGAAATCACACCAATTGCAATTTTAATACCATTAGCAATTTTCATTAAGGTATTGATGGTATCATTATTGCTCGTTATTTTTTTGACATGTTCCATTGTTCCAATTTTTGCTTCAATTTCAGCAGCTAACTCTAAATCTGTCAATGTTACAATAAAAGAAGCTGGAAAAATATTATTTTCTCCTTCATAGCCTTCTAGCAAATCTTGGTTGTCTTTCAAATTTTGTTTCATTAAATCTAGTGCTTCTTGCTTGCTTTTGAACGTGACTGTATTAATGCCATTTAACGTTTTGATATTATCTTCTAGTTGACTGATTTGTTCATCGGTTGCCTCGTTTTGGATAAATACTTCCATGCCTTGATTTTTCTGAACTTGCTCTAATATAAAATTCACATTTTCCCCAATCGCAAAGAAAGTTCCAAATAAAAACATCGCACAAATCATTGTAACAAGTGATATCATGGTTGCTTTTTTGTTTTTAAAAACATTTACAACTCCTTCTCGTATCAAATAGGTAAAACCATTACTTCCCACTATCATATCCACCTTTTCTATCATCTCTAACAATCACCCCATGATTGATTTCGATGACTCTTTTTTTCATTTTATCTACAATGTCTTTAGCATGTGTTGCCATAACAACCGTTGTGCCTCGAGCATTGATTTCATTTAATAAATTCATGATATCCCAAGCGGTTTCTGGATCCAAGTTTCCAGTCGGCTCGTCTGCAATAATCATGGATGGATTATTAACCAAAGCACGTGCTAAAGCTACTCTTTGCTGCTCTCCACCAGATAGTTCATTCGGATACATTTTCGCTTTATTGCTAAGCCCCACTAAAGATAACACCATAGGAACTTGTCTTCTAATATGTTTTGGCGTAGCTTTTACAATATACATCGCAAAAGCAACATTTTCATAAACTGTTTTATCTGGCAACAATCTAAAATCTTGAAACACAACCCCCATACTTCTACGCAAATACGGTACTCTTTTAGGTTTTAAGAATGTAATATCTTTTCCATTGATAATAATATTGCCATGCGAAACTTCCTCTTCCTTTAAAATCAACTTAATCAAAGTTGATTTTCCAGAACCAGATGCCCCTACTAGAAACGCAAATTCTCCTTTATCAATCGTAAAAGTTGCATCATGTACTGCTTCTGTTCCTGTTTCGTATAATTTACTTACATTTTTAAATTCTATCATGATAAAAAAATACCCTTCAATAATATAATCCTTCTATATCATAACAATAAATTGAAAGAATTGCAATACTATATTTTACGTTTTTTTACAATTTTTATAAAAAAATTTGCTTCATTTATCTATTTCGACAAAATCCTGTTTTTTTCTACAATGAAAATCCATGTGGTAATAAATCCATCATCGAATAATTCTTTATTTTATCGCCATCTAACGTATAAATTTTAAAATCTTCTGTTACAAATTCACTCATAAATTGTCTACAATATCCGCAAGGCAAACATTCTTCTAAAGTTTTCCTATCTTGCCCACCAACAACGACAATTTTCTCAAAAGCATTTTCTCCTTCCGAAATCGCCTTCACAAAAGCCACACGTTCCGCACAAATAGACTGAATACCATGATTGGCTATGTTGCACCCCGTATATTTTTTCCCAGATTTGGCAGTCAAAACCGCACCAACTTTATAATTGCTATAAGCATCATGAGCATTTTCCATCACTTTTTTTGCTTGTTCAAAATCGTGTTCTAAATCAGTCATCTTTTATCTCCTCTTCTTTATTTCTTTTGTATTTAATACGCAAATCATTTAGCCAACCCTTTTTATATTTTAACGAAATATAGCCAATTCCGCTCGCAATAAATGCACCTGCCCCATCGACAATCAAATCTTCCATCGTATCTTCTAATGCTTCTCTTCCAATCAATTCTGTGCCATCTTGCAATTTGTATTTTTGCATATTGGTTCCAAAAATGCCGTCTGCTGTAAATTCATACACTTCCCAAATCACGCCAACTGTTATCGCAAAGGAAAAGGCAAAAAAAGCAATAAAAAAGGGGGATAATGTAACTCGTTTATTCGTATTATTCAAAATATCCACAAGCGAAAATCCAAAAAATCCCATCATCAGACCACTTAATGTGTGTAAAACTGTGTCCCAATACGGAATAACATAATAAAAATCTCTGACTTCTCCTAAAAATATGGCAGAATATAAAAAGATGATATACAAGTAATAAATCTTGTCTGGTATTTCCAAACTAAACTTTTTCGTAAGCATATCTGGCAGACTCATCGCCCAAATACCAAGTAAACACTCTAACAACATCAAAATATAATCACTTTTCACTCTTTGACCAACCGTTGCCTCGGTTACCATATTGGGCGTTGTTGCAATTTTAAAAATCAAAAATCCAATTGGTGCAATAAAACTAATCAACACCAAAGTTCCTAAGATTTTTCCCATATTTTCTTTTGCATTTTTCAAAAAATCCTTCATGTTTTCCCCTTTTTAACAATATTTTTTAATTCTTATAACCAATCTCTCTGACCTTGTCTTATGTGTGATTTCTTCAACGATAAACTTTCCTTTGCCTCGTACAGTAATTCGATCTCCCATATTAATCTTCCTCGAACATTTCGTTTCCAAACAATCATTGACAAATACTCTTTGCGTATCCAAAATCTCGATTGCCTTACTCCTCGAACACCTAGCAAACTCAGCCACAAAATTATCCAAACGCATGGCCGATACAATCACAGATAACGCCTCAAATTCCTTTTCTTTCAGCTGAACTTGATGGATATCAATTCGATCACATTTTGCACTTTTAAATCGCGTCAATTCTGGCAAACTATTTTTCAAAAACTCCGCCATTTCATTCAAAACAATAATATCTGCACCATTATCTTGTACCAAAATGTCGCCAATCTTCTCACGTTTTACGCCAAGTTTCATAATTCCACTCAAATAAATTCTATGCTCATAATGCAACTCTTTTGGCAAAATCACACGAACAGCAGACACAATTTTGCTATAATTTTTTTCCACCATTTCTAAACTTAATTTCTCAGGATAAAATAGCAAAATATTACGCTCAGAATCTTCTCCATTTCCACCAAAAAACACATAATTTCGAAGTGATTTTTCGTGCAAAAATTTTTCTGCCACACTTTTTTCAAAGCAATTCAAAAAATCCGTATTCGCAATTTTATTTTTGGTATGCGCAAATTGATACTTATCCCATATTTTCGCTTCTAATAACTTCCTTGCATTTTCCCTTTGTTGGTCGTCTTCTCTAATATTTTTAAACATGTCATCCCTCTTCTATGTTCTGTTAATTCTTCTTTTACCTTTACGATTTCCTGCACAATACTTTCTTCATCTAACTCATATAATTGCTCAATTTCTTCACAAGTTCCATGCTTTACAAATTCATCTGGATAACCCATTTTCAACATTTCCACATTTAACTTATTTTCAAAAGCAACCTTCTCTACTTCGCTTCCTAAGGCACATTTTGTACTTCCATCTTCCAAAGTCACTACGATTTGTGCCTTTTTCATATATTCTAGGATGCCCATTTCATCCAACGGTTTCAAAAATCTGCTATTGATAACGGTAGCACAAATTCCTTGCTCTTTTAATTTTTGAGCCACACGATAGGCTTTTGCGACAAATTTTCCAATTCCAATTAAGCACACTCCTTTTCCCTTTTGCAAAACTTCACATTTTCCCAAAGCAATTTTTTCCTGTTCTGCAAAAGAAATTTCCTCTGCACCTCTTGGATAACGGATTAATACTGGTCTTTTTAAATCCACTGCAAAAGCAAGCATTTCTTCTAATTCTGCAAAATCTTTTGGTGCCATAATCGTAAAATTAGGGATTGTATTAGTAAAAGCCATATCCAACAAACCTTGATGGGTTTCACCATCATTTCCAACAATACCACTTCTGTCCGAACAAATGACAACTGGCAAATCTAAAATGGCAATATCATGCACCAATTGGTCAAAAGCTCTTTGAATAAAGGATGAATACATTGGTACAACTGGAATCATTCCAGCTTTAGCAAGACCTGCTGCTAGACCTACCGCATGCTGTTCGGCAATCCCTACATCAAAAAATCGCTTAGGAAATTCTTTGGCAAATGGTCGTAAGCCTGTTCCATCTGTCATGGCAGCTGTGATGGCAACAATATTCGGATTGTTTTTTGCTAAATTTACTAATTTTTCGCCAAAAACTTTGGAATAATCAAATTTGCTTTTTCCGATTTTTTCGCCGGTTAATTTGTCAAATTTAGAAGTGCTATGGAATATATCAGGGCTATCTTCTGCTGGTTTATAGCCTTTCCCCTTTTTGGTTAGAATATGTATTAAAATTGGCCCATCTTGCTGTTTGGCTATGGTAAAAATATTCTCAAGTTCTTCTAAATGATGCCCATCAACTGGACCTAAATAGCGAAAACCAATGTCCTCAAAATACATTTTAGGAATGACTAATTGTTTAATGCCTCGTTTCGCTTTTTGTACCAATTTTACTACTTTTTTTCCTATAATTGGTATTTTATTCATTGTTTTTTTGCCTTTTATATTAACATTGGTGTACAGACCCTTTGTTCTCAACTTTGAAAGCAAAAGCGAAATACCGCCAACATTTTTGGAAATACTCATTTCATTGTCATTTAATATAACAATCATATTGGTATTGCTGCTTCCTACATCATTTAAAGCCTCTAACGCCATTCCACCCGTTAAAGCACCATCACCAATGACAGCAATGACTTTACTATTTTCACCTTTGATATCTCTGGCTCTTGCCATGCCTAAAGCTACTGAAATCGATGTACTGCTATGGCCTGTATTAAAACAATCATAGATACTTTCTGATACTTTAGGAAATCCTGCTAAACCATTCATTTGTCGCAACGTATCTAATTTATCTTTTCTGCCTGTTAATATTTTATGTACATAAGTTTGATGCCCAACATCCCAAACAATTTTATCCATTGGTGTATGAAACACCGAATGTAATGCCATTGTGAGTTCTACAACACCCAAATTAGAAGCCAAATGCCCTCCTGTATTGGATACTGTGTCAATAATCTTTTCACGTAATTCTTGGGCTAATATTTTCTTTTCTTTCAAATCTAATTTTCGTAAATCTTCTGGATAATTGACTTTTTCTAACATACACATTTTCTCCTTTATATGATGAAATAAGTAATAACACTTGTAATCACTGGAACGGTTAAATTATCTGTCCCCTTGGCTGATATGGCTTCTAAAATAGTTGCTAAAAGGGATATTCCAATCGCTTTGACCAAAAGCCATTCTGTATTACAATATGCGAAAACACATATCGTGATAATCAGTGACATCACAAACATAACACACGAACCTGCTAAGGTTTTTGTACAGCCAAATATTTTATATTCTTTACTTTGAATACTTTTTCCAACAATCGCCGCAAAGCCATCTCCATAGGTCATGATAAAAAATCCGACTAAGCCAATCAGTGGATTGTTTGTCAAACCATAAGAAAGAAAAACAAGCGGAATGAGTGAAATCGCAAAATAAACTGTTCCTAAACCATCTCTATTTTCCTCATCTCTTTCCATGACTTTTATGATATTTCCTCGGTAAGAAAGAAAATTAATCATCACAAATGCAATGGGTGGAACCATCGCATAGGCTAAATTATCGAAAAAAGCCATTGCGATTAACCACCAATTGGCTAGCAAAATGTGAATAAATTTTCGACTGGCTTCTTTATCAAATTTTTCAAAATATTTGGCTGAGAGCATTAATGTACCAATGTATACAAACGAAATGATAATTCCAATGATATTTTTCATGGTTTTCCCCTTTTTTATATTGTGTGTATTGTATCATATTCGTTTGGTTGTTGCAAGAAATACACAGAAAATTCACAAAAGTGTAAAAAAAATAAAGACAAGACAAATCTTTATCTTTATTTTTTTATTTTAATACATTATCTTATTTCCAAGCATGTTCACCGTAGTAAACACCTACTTGATGATTTTGAAAAACTTCATTTTCTTTACTTGCTTTTATTAAATCTTCTAAAGACATACTCGTTGTTCCAAAGTTCTCAGTTATAACATTTGTATTAACTCCCTTTGTTTGAACATTTGTTGCAATATCAAAAAATAAAGCAGTTCCATCCCAATTTTCAGTAACATTACCTAAGTTATGAAAAAAAGTACAGTTTTGAACTTTTAGTTCATTTCGACCGGCCATATAAATACGATGGCACATTAGAACCAATTGTTCTAAAAAATACATTTTCTACAGTTCCCTTACAATCATAAAAAATTGCATTATTCGCACCAGTAGAAGAATCCGTTGCTTGAGGTGTAAATACAACTGTTAAATTCCTCAAAATAGTACCTGTACCAATCTTTATAGCTGGTCTACGATGAGCTGTTGAGGTATTGATTGCATCATAATACAAAATTGTCTTTTCATTTTCTCCAACAATTAATAGTTCTTTATCATGATCCCATAACCCTACATCAACTCTTACTCCATTTTGTACAAGTACATTTTCGGGTGTTATTGAATAATTACCTGCAAGAATTTTTATACTATCTCCTGACTCTGCCTTATTAATTGCATTTAATATACTCGCCAATGGTTTTTGGCTATTACCATTTCCAGTTGCATCATTTCCTTCATTTGATACATAAATAATACGCCCAACTGACAATACATTTTCTGACCTCTTTTGATTACCTGCCCTATCATACGCTATTACATAAATATTTTCATATCGTTTTCCTTCTTCTACTGCCATACTATAATTAGGTTCTGTTGATTCATATTTTTCTCCATTTATATAATATTCATATTTTCCTATCCCACTTTTTACACTCTCTTCACTTTCTTCTGCATCTTCTACATTCGCTACAATCTTTATTTTATCATCCGTTGTCACATCTTTACTTATGGTGAAATTTAATGGCTCAGCTTTATCTATTTTTTGTATTTGTATTGTTGTTGTCTTTGTTGCACCTGTGCTATCTGTTGCTGTCACTTCATAGTTTCCATTTTGGGTAATCTTATAATTTCCATCTTCATTTTTAACCCAACTACTTGGCACTTCTAGATTCGTAATATTTCCCTCTGTCGAACTTGCCTTTATGGTAAGTATCACATTTTGATTTGTATAGCCATTGGGCGTCATACTATATCTAATATCGATTCCTTTTTTATCTACTTTTTCTTTCCATTCAATTGAGCCATCCTCTTTTATGGTAAAGGAAAGTATATGATTTCCTGTATTATCCTTTCCTTCATATACATTTACAATCTCTTCCTCGCCTGTTTTTACATAATAATCTTCTGTATTGGCTCCTTTTTGAAATTCGTCTAATAAGTAGTCTTTTTGGTTTCCTACTTCATTTCTATTAACATATTTTTCTTCATACCATTGAGTTTTATAATCAGCAACTAATAATTCTACTTGTTCTTTTGCTGTTGCCTCCTTATTTTCTTCAACTGCATTTGTAGCTCTTTTTAAAATTCCATTTTCTCCTGCTACAAAACTTAAGGTCACACCTGCTAAGATTAATAATACGATAATCGTTACAACTAACGCAATTAAGGTTATACCCTTACTTCTTTCTAACATTTTTATTTCTCCTTTTCTTTCTATATTTTTTCTTTTGCTCTATTTTTTATTCATCACCTTCTTTCAATTTCTAAACATAAAAAGACAATCCATATAAAGATGTCTTTTTCACATCTTTATCATAAATTGTCTTTCTTCTTTATTTACAGTTGTAATTATTGAATTTGCTTTTATCCTTTTAAAACTACA
>CAOJGX010000046.1 GCA_948435735.1 uncultured Clostridium sp. | reverse complement strand
ACTCTAACAATAGCACTATTATCTTCAGCAAAGTTAAAATAGAACATCTGCTTATCAACGTAGTAAGTTGCTTCTGTATAATGAACATCATAATATTGTCTTAATCTCATAATGATTTCGCCGACTTCTTCCTCTGGCAAGTAATCACTAATCTAACACTATCAAGCACATTACCTAATATCATAGGATTTCTAGTATCAATATAACCGTTATTATATAATTCTTGACAAGGCTTGCAAATTGATTCTCTAAAGTTTATTTGTTTAACTACTACCTTTTTACCAACTAGAGCAAGTTCAATATCATCAACATACTTCATTATTTTGATAATCACCCTATGTGTCTCAATATATGTAAGATTAGTTTTTTCTAATTTCCTAATGCTACCATTGATAAAGGTAGGAGTAACTTTAGAAAACTCACATATAAACTCTAGTCGCTGTTTTAGACATTCCTCAAATTCTAGTTCTTGTTTAATTATCTTCATTTTTAGCACCATCCTTTCGTTTTGGATGATTTTAATATTGTTTTTAAGCAACAAAAAAATCAACCAGATTTTATTTTCTGATTGATTTTTGTATCTATCTGTTCAATTTAGTTCGAACAGATACGTCGTTGGTGCAGATGGCCGGAATCGAACCGGCACGGGAGTTTAAGTCCCGCAGGATTTTAAGTCCTGTGCGTCTGCCAGTTTCGCCACATCTGCATGTAATTAAAACTGACAAGAGTTATTATACTATTTATTTAAACTCTTGTCAAGTACAGTTTGTTTATTTTTCAAATTTTTTCATAATTCCTTTGGCAGCTCTTTTTCCAGCAGCCAAAGCCCTACATACTGTAGATTTACTTTCTGTTACATCACCACCAGCATATACACTCTCTAAATTGGTTTTTCCATTCTCATCTATTTCCACCATTCCCCAGTCATTTAATCGAATCCCTTCTTTTTCCAAAAGTGCTTTTTCTGGCTTTAAACCAATTGCAAAAACCACCGAATTTGCCTCCACAACAAAATCTGTATTCGGAATATCAATCGCTTTTCCCTCTACAATTTCTGTTTTTATGCAATTCACACTTACTATTTTTCCCTTTTCTAAATTAGCAGAAATCACACGAGTCAGTGGCATAAATTCGGCTCCATCTTCCATTGCTTCTTGCAACTCGATTTTTCTTGCTGGCATATGTTCTTCATCTCTTCGATACAAAATCTTTACGGATTCAGCACCCATTTTTACAGAAGCCCTTGCAGCATCCATCGCAACATTTCCGCCACCAATCACAACCACTTTTCCTAAATTTTCCAAAAACTTTTTCTCATTATAAGCCTTCAAAAATACATCTGATTGATAAATGGTTTCTATTTTCTCATCTGTTAGCGAATACAACATTGAAGTTGTTGCTCCAAGAGCCAAAAATATGGCATCATACTCTTTTTTTAGCGTAGCAAGCGTGATATCTTTTCCCAGTTCAACATTTGTTTTTATGATTGCCCCCAAATTTTCTACTTTTTTGACTATATTTTCTACAAGTCCTTTTGGCAAACGAAAATCTGGAATACCATACCACAGAATTCCTCCTGCTACTTTATCCTTTTCAAAAATTGTGACATCATACCCATTTTTTAAAAGTTCAATACTACATTCCATTCCAGCAGGTCCAGAACCAATTACCGCAACCTTTTTTCCCTTTTTTTCTGCTTTGGTCAATTTATACTCAATCTTATTTTCTATTGCCCATTCATTAATAAATCGCTCCAGTTCACCAATTTTTGTAGGCTCTTGCTTAATTCCACGAATACAACTTCCTTCGCATTGGTCTTCCTGTGGGCAAATTAAACTGCACATATGACTAAAAGCATTATTATCTAATAAAATTTTATATGCTTGTTGGTATTCACCTAACTTAATTTTTTCAATAAATTCTGGTATATCCGTTTGCATCGGGCAACCGTTTTTGCTGACAAGGTTTTACTTTACAATTCAAACACCATTTTGCCATTTCTTCAATTTCTTCGATACTCTTCATCTCAACTGTTCCCTCCTAAACTTTTTTCTATGATATACCAAAAAATGACAAATAGCAAGTCTATTTGTCATTTTTATTTGTTATATTTTCCAATCTTTCTACCTTTTCTTTCTGTTTATCTAAACCTATCCAAGCATAATAAGTGGGAATAAATTCACCATATTTTGTAACATTTTTTCTTGATTTTTTTTCCATACCTATACCTCCTATCTTTATTTTTTACAGAAAGTATTAATTTATGAAAAATTTTATTTCTTTATCGATTCAATGTCTTTGATAATAAATCTAATACTTTTCCACCGGGTTCTAAACTAATCGCTGTATATTTATGTGCTAAAGCAATTGGTACCACAGCATTTTCATATAAATCACATTCAAAATCTTTTATAATATTTAAATATATGTCTAAATTTTCATAATTTTTTATATCAAATTTATTTTGTTCATTCGAATAATTA
This sequence comes from uncultured Clostridium sp., assembly GCA_948435735.1. Taxonomy (GTDB): domain Bacteria; phylum Bacillota; class Clostridia; order TANB77; family CAG-508; genus Scatovivens. The sequence goes on along the minus strand of CAOJGX010000046.1, from coordinate 9,784 downwards.
TATGGAATATCAAAAACAAAAGTCTTTCCTGTATTACTTTTATACAGAAAGTCTTGACCATAATAAGTTTCATCTCCAAAGCTCTTTCCTACTGATTTACGATCAAATAAAATATAGTTATATCGAAAATCATCTTCTAAACAATAAATCGTATTATTTTTAATATATTTGTTAATTAATCGAAAATAATCATGAACATATCCACTCTTTTGTAAACCAATAATCATTATATCTCTTTTATGATGTTCCTTCATTTCTAAATTTAATTCAGATAAAAATTTTATTATACTATTGTGTACCCATGCTGCATTTCCAAATATGGCTAACGGCCCATCTATAAAAAAACATATATTGTTTAATATTTCTATATAAGATTCTGGATTCATATCTCTAACTACTCTCATGTAATGAATCGGGAAAATATGTTCAATAACATTCATAAATCGATTTAAAGCTGATTGATTAGAAACTGAATCAGATATTTCTTCCCATATTCTTAAACAATCTGATGGATATATCTTATTTTGGCAATAGGGGCATACCTGTGTTCCTTCTATATCCATTACTTCTATTTTTTCAGCATTACACGTTGGACACTTAAATAATAGCATTTTATCTCTAGTATTTACATTATCTCTATAGGAAGATAATAAAAACAACGTACTTCTTAAGCTAGTTTTAGCATCTTCTGGATTTGTCCTAATTTCATATAAAGCTTCATCTAATGCTCTTCTAAAGCTATCCCTAACATTCAATTCATCCTTATATTTCATATTAGAACTTGGCAGTGCAAAAGTCACCGAAGAATTATTTTCTTTAAGAGCTGCCACCTTGAAGGGATTAATAAAATTCATATTTCCCTTTAATGAGTGAAAATCATTTCTTTTTATTAGTAAATTCCCTACTTTCACATATCCTACTCTTGTATATGGAATATCTTTTCTTACACTAGCCTCATAATAACTTCCATCAATCGATATTATATTTTGCGGTAAATTAACTTCAGCATTCGTAACTTCTACAAATTTATTGGTAATTTCATCAATCTCTTGTTGCGTAGGTTCTTTCATAAAAGAACAATTTTGCAAAAAGTTTTTAATATCAAGATTATTAACAATATCTGAATGCGAGGATTTGTCTGCATATTCATTTTTGTATGGCATTACTTCACCTACTTTCTATCATCCTTTCTGGATCAAATTTATCAATTTGTATCGGCACAACAAATGGGCTTGATAATGTTTTTACTCTGGTAAATCCTACATCTTGAGATCTTAATAAAGAATCACTAAAATCTGAAAAATCATAAAATCTAGCTAATTCTTTGATTTCTCGTTCACTATTTAAATGTGATACAAACCAGTTTTCTGTATTTGCTAATATATTAGGATGAATTGATGAAACCTCTTGTGTTGCATATACTAGAGATATTTTATATTTGGCTCCTTCCTTAGCTATTCTTGGCCATGTATCTGTTAATTCCATTCCTTTCCCTATTAAATTATGAGCCTCTTCTATATAAATTACAATGTTAGGTGGGGTTGCACCGTCAGTAAAATATTGCATTGACCTATTAAATATGTAATTTGCTATTTTTTTACTTAATTTTTCTCTTAAAATTGCATTCCCTACTGATAAATCTAATACAACAATTTTCCCTTCTTGTAGATAATCATAAATTTCACTTGTTACATCTGTACTTCTCTCTTTTGAATGATATGGTTTTGCATGAACTAATATTTTATATCCATTTATATAATGATCATCTGCATTTTTACAAGCTAGCATATTTAACATTGCTATACAATCATCATCAAACCAAGATTTTCCAGTTGAACTAACAAGTCGCAATTGACTCGTCTTTTTACCATTCTTATCTTTTTCATATAAATTCTCTCTTGCCTTTAAAAACCACTCTTTTGCCTCTTCTAAACTCAGACCAGACGCTGGATTAATCTGAGGATTTACAATATTTCTAATGCTTTCATTTGCCTTAAAATATACCTTGTAATCTGTATCATATTCAAATCTTGCAACATACAGTAACACCTTATAAAGAGCCACCCTAACTTCCCATCTATTATACAAAGCTACATCTTGCCTATCTGGCTTTTCAAAAGATGTTCCCATAAACATTTTTATATCATTAGCAGAACTATTTGCATTTTCTCTTATCGTATCACAAATAATTTCATACCCCTCTTGTAATTGTTCATAGAAATTATTTAAAATTTGCTTAAATCCTTCTGTCTTAACCATCCTATATCGAACACAATCTTCATGATAAATATCAGAAATAGAACCATTATCTTGTTGGTTCGCATTTGCATACTCACCATTAATGTCATAAATTAGTTGGCCTATATTCAAGTTACATTTATCCGCCATATTTTTTACCACAGAAACTGTTTGTTTAATCATATTCGATTTTCCTGTTCTTGTCATTCCTAATACTGCTGTTCTTCTAGCAAGAAAATCAGATGGTTGTATATGAAATGGTACTTTATCTTGCTCATTTGCTCTATGCAATCTGTCAGTTGATGTATATCTTACTGTACCTATTTTAAATGGTTTAACCTCACAATCAATTCCTAAGGCTTTAAACTCCTCTTTCGATTTACTTTTCCTAATCGGATCAACATAATTAACAATTTTTTCTAGTGCTTCCTTTTTCGGCATGAATACATTCATTCTCATAGATACATAAAAGGATTCTATATCACTTCCTAGATTTAATTCTTGATTTTTAATATAGAAAGTTCCTAAAACTCTACAATTTAATCCTCCAAATTGTATTCTATTTTTAGTAATATCATCAAAATCTTCTTGGAGATTTTCTCGATATACACTGGTTTGATTTTGATAATTATCTATTTTCGTTCTAATCATATTATCATCTTGGGGCAATTTACATGTTCCTATTACTCTTAAAAGAATTACTTCTTTTTCTTCTTCCGTTGTTTGAGTATATCTATCTGGATTAAAAGATGTCGCAACTAAAAAACTATTATGCGGTATTCCTTTTACGGAATACTTCCAATCATCATTTGTTACTACTAAAGCATTTTCATAGTCTATTGAATAAATCCATCCAACAAAATTATCCTTTTGTATCAAAGAAACAAGTTGATCACTTTTTACTAATTGGTTTATTAAATTCTCCATGATATCCTCCTTATCGCATATCAATTTTTAATTTATTTCTTTTTAATTCTTCATTAGTTGGACAATTATTCATATCTTTAAATATTATAACTTCTGTTCCCTTTCCATTATTGGCCAAACTATAATTTAAATCGAACTCTTTTCTATAATAAGATTGATATAAATCTTTTATTTCACTTACATTATCATATGTAACTATCCAACTGCAATTTACTTCCTTCGTTATATATTCTTTTAATTCAATATGATCTTCATAAGTAAAAAAATTCTTATATAATTCTTTTCCTTTTTTAAAATATGGTGGATCAAAATATACAAATGCGTTACTTTCATATTGGGGTATAATTTCTTTGATGAATTTTCTACTTTCTTTATTATATATTTTGATATGTGATTTATTTTTAGCAATTGCACGGATTCTTTTGATTAGTTCTTTCTTATTATACCTTGCATCTATTAGATAATTTCCATTTTGCATGTAACCACCAATGGGACCGGCATTTATAATTCCTGAACGATTTGTTCTATTTAAATAAAACAATGCAAAGCCTAATTCTAAAGAGTATTTATGATTCTTATTGGTATATATTTCTTTTTGTTTTTTCCATTCCTCCATATCTATCGGCGTATCTTCTATTAATTTTATAAATTCATCCGTTTCATTTAAAATCGCTCTCCAAAATGAGTATACTGATTTATCATAATCATTAATTACAATATTTTTGACATATCCTTGTAGCAATAATGATAATGCTATACCACATCCTCCTGCAAATGGTTCTATGTATGTTATATTTTCTTTACCTATTTTATCGATAATTAACTTTACAAAACTTGTTATTTTACTCTTTCCACCAGGATACCTCAATGGTGAATAATTCATTATTTTCCTCCAAATTTTATTTTTTTAGACTACAATCATTGTAACATACCATGGATAAAAATTTTGTCGAATTTTGTCATTTAAACTCAAAAATTTTTATTTAACTCAATATTTTATATAACTTATGTAAATTGACCAGAAATCATTGGGTGATTCGTTTGATTTTCACCTAGCGAATCAAGAATTTCTTCAAATGGTTCTAAACTCCTTTTTAAATATTCTGCTAAAGCTTTATCTGTACAATATATATAGCAGCCTTTCTGACCTCTTGTAGGTAATGTCCTATATGTATTCTTTATAAGTTCAGCTTCTAGCTTAGCTGCCTCTATTGGTCTCTTTTTATAAAATGATTTCATGCCTTTCATAGAGCCATTATTTCTATCTACCTTTGCCCTTTTTGTATAATCCGTAACTAGTTTTCCATCTTCATATCTTAAGTCATTTCCAATAATTATTCCTACATAGTCAAATTCTAGCCCTTGCGATGTATGTATACACCCTACTTGATTAACTGATTTTTCTCCTATTGCCCATATTGTATTATTAAAATTCCATTTCATTTTAAAATCATGGTGTATTCTAGGATCGTCTTTTGGTGTAATAACAAGATCAAATTCCTCTCCCTCGGGTTTCCCTTTCGAATTCCAATCCCAACAATAACCGGCTATTATCCTTGATTTATTTTGTATCTTATTGCATTCTATAATTTTCTTCTTGAACTCATTGGGATCATCAAAAATTTTGACATCGTAGTTTTTTAAAAAATTCAAATCAATATCCTCATTTTTAACATCCTCATATTGCAAACATTTTTCTACCCAAGTAATAAAATTTTCAGCCCCACTGCATCTAAATTGCAGATCTAGCTTATCATATAAAACTTCTGCACCCAATTCTTTTGCTATCGTCTCAATTCTCTCAATGGTTCCATAATCATTCATATGGACACGTTGTTTTGGATCTATAAAAAATATTGAAAATCTAGAAGAATTGATGATCTCTTCAATATCCAGAGAATAAATTATCTATCTCTGTTTTTTTATAAATTCCTTTTATCTGTGTTGATAAAACATCTCTAACATTTTGATTTTTCGTTACATATTGGCAGTTCATTCCATACTTTTTCATAAGCTTCCCAAGTAAATTAATTGCTATTACAGATTTTCCTGTTCCGGGGCCTCCCTCAACAATATAAACTCTCTTTTTTCCATCTTTTCTTACACTTGATAAATAGGCAAAGTTTTTAGCATTTTCAAATACGTCTTTTTGCATTCCCACCATTGAAAACTCATCATTTCCCTCAATCATACCAGCTATTTTATCTTGCAATTGCTTAGAAGGCTTTATTTCTCCATTTTCAAGTTTATTTAATGTTTCCTTATTATCACCATATTTTACATATTTTGCTATAAATTCTTTTAATTTATCACTTTCTCCATTTAAAAATATTGGTGATTCTTCAAGTAACTCTTTATAATGTTCATTTGTTATATCATCATCTGTCTGTTTTCTTTCATATCTATGCAAACAAGAACATGGTATAATTTCCATCTTCTCATCTTCTGCAGCAACATAAAAATTCTTTATTACTTTCACATATCCTAATGCTTGATAAGAGGGATGTTGCCTTATATTTCGCGGGCCTAATTCCACCATATCATCCCTATCTATCACTACTTTTACTTTTTCCCATCTTTTAAATTCAATTACAATCATTGCGTTTTTCTTTGCCTCATTAAGACCTGTTACTATAAAATCAATTCTCATTGCAGTATTATACAATTTAAACTCCATGGCAACAGTTATATCATTTGGAAACCTATCATCCATCAATATATTTGCCATATGATGTGCAGCATCAATCCAAGCCTCTTTTTCACTATTACCTGCATTGAACTTTTCTAATATTTTTCTTGCTATTCTATCTTGATAGACATCCTCTAAAAAATCTTTCTTTGTTTCTTGATATATTATCATAAAAATAGCCCTCCCAATTATTTCTTTTATAACTTATTATATTTCGCACTTTCTTTATTCTTTAACTTGCAAATTATCGTTATTTACTTGTTCTACAACTTCCACCTTTACTTTCATAATACTCTTGTAAGGCATGTACCACTTCAGGGGCAGATTTTAATGAATCCATATCAATTTCTTTATATATTTCTTCATTACCTTTTTTTTCAACTATTTCTCCGTTATCTTTAATTTTTATATAAAAGTCTTCTTGTTTACCATCTAATTCACAAACTATTGTCGCTTCGGTTGTTAAATTATGAGACTTTGGAAAAATAGTAAAATTTCCAATGATTGCTACAAATAGAACTGTAATGATAAAAATTATTTTTTTATTTGATTTTTTCAAAAATAAACAAAACATAATCATTAGAAAAATGACATCTAAAATGACTCCGAAAAATTGCGTATGCGAATAGTAAAATTTTAAACAATTATTAACGGTATCTATCAGCATTCCAGCCACCGGTAAAGCATATAAAATATTGCTAAACAGATTATTTTGATTCCAATAATAAAGAATATAGGCTACTATTCCACATACGATTGATATCATTATCCAAAAAAATAAATGACTCCATTCTATTAAACCATCCACTGTAACATTGGGCGTAAAAAATTTAATTCCTCCCTGCAACAAATAAAAACTGCAACACATACTTGCTAAATATAGAAACGTATTCATCATTGCATTTTTATTCGAACAGCTTAAGTATATTACAAGTGTAGTTGTAAATATCCAAAAACCAAATGTTCCTGCAATAGAACTCAACCCTAATCCATCATTATTCGGCAATAAATTTACTAACTCTGTTACTATACCAATTATTAAACCAAAAATAATAACTTTCATATATGACTTTTTCGTATCGTGTAATTTTATTTTTTCCATTTTTTTCTCCTTGTAAATAATCTTTTATTCATCTATAAATTCCTCCTCTACAAACCATTTTAATCTTTCTCTCGAGTCAAAACAATCCCAACGGTTGATACACTAAAGATACTTGGTGCTATCCTAACAAATAGCCATTCAAACGAATGAAAAGCAACTCCTAAAATAGCCCTTTCAGGATCATTATAATCCCAATTTAAATAAGGACTTTTTAATAAGATGAAAGAGATGAAAATTATTATTATAATCGCACATACTGAAATTAGTATCCAATGAATCATTTTTCTTCTGGCATTCTTCCTTTGCAATAGTTGTGAGTTTATTATCTCTAATTTTTCAGAAATTGCTTTCAATTCATCTACTTTAGACTCTGAAATATTTTCTCCTAGCAAAATACTTACTGGTGTTTCAAGAACCTCTGATAGGGAAACTAACATTTCTGAATCAGGAACTGACAATCCTTGCTCCCATTTAGAAATTGTTTGCCTTACCACATTTAACTTGATAGCAAGTTCCTCTTGTGAAAGTCCTCTTGATTTTCTTACTTGTTTGATGTTTTCTTTTAACATTTTACAACAACTCCTTTCTTTAAAACTATTTTATAAAAAATAGGTCGTTGCTACAAGCAATGCTTATTAACATGTAAGATTTATCGTCACAAAATTGTAAGTTATTAACATTACCTACTATTCTCCTCCACAACTTACAAATTGACGTTATCATTATATACTAAAAAACTGATAATATCAACTAATTATCACTCCATATATTATAAGTTGTATTACTTTTTTTATATTTTCCAAACAAAATCCTTTCTACAAATCACTTGTAATTTCATTATACCACAATATTTAAACAGAAGCTATATAATACTTATCACGTTTTTTAGGCACACAATAGATTAGATAGTTAATATTCACTTTTTTGCAATGATTGTCCCTAATTTGTCCCCAATTTTTTGAGGCATTAAATACATGAAATTTCAATATATTTTTAAGTTTGTATTTGCAAGTTTTATTGGTTTTGATGTGTTAAATTTTGAAATTTATGAAAATGGAGGTTTTAACAATGAATAATTTTTAATATTTTAAAAAATGAAGAAAGTGAAAATTTATTAAAAGAATGGCTAAAATTATATTTCTAAAAAGTTCAAATTTATGTATGATGATTTTATTGATTATTGTGGTCATTGGAATAATAAGTATTATATGTCTGGATTTAGTGATCTATTAAGTTGATTGTTAGTGGATTGAAGTTATAAGTAGAATAGTAAAAAGTGTGAAATTGCAGTTTTTTGCACTTTTCGATAGTGTAAAATAAAGTGCATAAGTTTGGTACCTTTTACTTACACACTTTATTTTACACTATCCCTTAACATAGTTATAAATCTAGAATGAATAATTTTTCAATTGTTCATCTGTTAAAACTCCTTCGTATACCGCTAGATTTCTATAATAGCCACTCGCATATCCCCAATATACACCTGAAGATGTAGTTCCTGAATTACTCATTCCTCCTATATATAACTTTGAGACCTTAACATTTGAAGCACCACTTTCTCCCACTTTTGTCCCATCAACCCAATATGAAAAAGTTTGACCATCATATTTTATTGCGGATATATGCCATTCATCTTGCGTATATCGTGAACCTTCACAACTTATATAGTAATTATCACCTGCTCCTGAAGCAGCACCATAGTTTCCATCATAAGATTTACAAATTCCTAATGTATAACTCCCCCAATAACTCCTACCAAAACCAGTTGAAACCATACATCCTATTTCATTTGTTTTTGTTACACCTATATTCTTAGTTTCTATAATTACAGTATACTCATCATTTAAAATATAATCTTCTGTTGTTGCCAATATCGAATTATTTAAATATAGACCTTCTTCTTCACCCTTATATTCTGGATTTCCTCGGTAGGTTTCTAAATCTGAATTTTCTACTCCCAAATTCCATTTATTTCTCAAACGAGCACTTGTCATAACTGTTACTATTTTAGTTGCTTTTCCATATTGATTTTCTGCTTCTACTGTTATCGTATAATTCATTCCTGTCTCTAATCCACTAAATTCATATTCCAATTCTGTCTGATTCTCTACTTTTTCTTTGTCTTGCATATCTCCCGCTTTTTTGATTGCATAAGTAATTTTGGCTCCTTCTCCATTTTGTAATTCTATGTTAACTTTTGCATTTGTCAAGCCTACTTCTGTTTCTATTTTGCTAATCGTTAGTTTTGCTATTTCATGATTCCACTCCACTCTTCCATTTATAATTACTCCTGTGGAAATGGTTTCTTTATCTTTGAAAACAATCACATCTTTTCCTATGCTTTTTACTGTATAATTTCCTTCTGTTGTACGCTCTGTTGCTAATTGATTTTCTATATAATTATCCAATTTCCCTACTTCTTTATGATTCACATATTTTTCTTCGTAATACTGAGTCACAATATCTGCCACCACTAAATTCGCTTCTTCCTCTGCAGAAGCTTTTTCGTTCACTTCTACTGCAATCGTTGCTCTTTTTAAAATCCCATTTTCTCCTGCCACAAAGCTTAAGGTCACTCCCGCTAAGATTAATAATACGATAATTGTTACAACAAGTGCGATTAAAGTTATACCTTGATTTCTTTTTAACATTTTTACTCTTCCTTTCTTTCTATTTATTTTTTCTTTTGCTTGAATTTTTATTCAATCACCTTCTTTCAACTTTTAAAATAAAAAGACAATTCATATAAAGGCGTAACTTTTACGTCTTTATGATAAATTGTCTTTCTCCTCTATTTACATGTGTAACATTTATCTTTATCCTTCTAA
>CAOJGX010000045.1 GCA_948435735.1 uncultured Clostridium sp. | reverse complement strand
CCGCTTGGTTTTGTTTCTTAAAGGAATTTATTGTTTACTTTTCAATGTACTTTTTTCTGACTTTCTACGTAAATAAATTTCTTTTTATGAAATTTATTATGCATCTTTCGTTGTCAGCAAGATTTATTTTAGCACACTTTTTTTCTCTTGTCAATATCTTTTTTGAAATATTTTTTACTTTTTTTATTCTATTTCTTATTGTCTTATTTTGTGCTATTTTGCTGTCTTTTTTGTTTGTCAGTGTTTTTTATTTTAGCACTTTTTTTCTCGTTTGTCAATACATTTTTTTATTTCATAAAAAAATGTATTGACTAAACTAAAGCAAAGCTTTCTAAATCATATACAAAAGAGGACCAATTATGGTCCCCACTGTATTCTTCTAGAAAAAATTCTTACTGTCACCTCATCCTCTATAGTTTCAACATTAATACGAATGGTATACTCCAACGTATTAATAAACCAAAAATCTTTTTGAGAAGAGTATGCGACAGAAGCCTCTTTGTCACCTCTATCTTCTTTAAGATAGGCAGGTGGCTTCTTTTTTGAGATGGAATGTGCCTCAACATACAGATATCCATCATCTGTTCTTTGGTCAGTCTTTTGAATAGCACTATTTATTGTACTACTTACCTGACAGACACCTCCTCCCCAATCTGGCACAGAACTCCCATTTATGATTACAGGAGCTTTTTTAAAACCTCTTTCTTCAGTTGGATTACCTACAACATTCAGCCAAGAAAATTTCTCACCAGGTTTCAGAATATATCCACCTGTACTGCCATTAATAATTTCTGCAGCAAGTGACATATTTAAATTTCTGTCCTGTGTTGAAGCTGGATTGCCTATGGTATGTTCAGCAATCATTTCTTCAACTACAGTAGGCTTTTTTCCTCTTACTAATAGCCCTATGTTTTTGTCTCTATCAGTAAAGTTTATTGAAAAGATAGCTTCAGAAATTCCACAAGCTTCCATCCGTACTTTATTATTACAAATAGGAATATTGGAAACCAGAAGTCCAATTAAAAATCCAGTCCCAATTAAAACCCCTTCTTTAAAAAGGTTTTTCTTTCTTCGCTCCTTTCTCCGAATTCTCCTTCTTCTTTTTTGGGGAGTCAAACTTAATTCTCCTAATCCATCTTTTTTCCTAAACATTTTAATACCTCCTAAAATTTTTTCTACTTATAATTATACCACATTTTCCCAACTATTTCAAGTCTTTTTTTAAAAATAATTTACATAACACTAATTTCACCCTTTACATTATCCAATTTTTGTTATATAATAGAAGAATATTATAATAGGAGGAATTTTTATGAAAGCTTTAATTAGTGTATCCGATAAAAGCGGTATTGTGGAATTTGCAAAGGAATTAGAAGCTTTGGGAATTGAGATTATTTCAACTGGCGGTACCTATAAAAAATTAAAAGATGAAAACGTGAAGGCAATCGAAATTTCCGATTTAACAGGCTTTCCAGAATGTTTGGATGGTCGTGTAAAGACACTTCATCCTAAAGTACATGCTGGTATATTGGCGATGAGAAATAACACCGAACATATGAAACAATTGTCAGATTTGGAGATTGATACAATTGATTTTGTAGTTGTAAATTTGTATCCATTTAAACAAACGATTTTAAAAGAACAGGTATCTCGTGAAGAATGTGTTGAAAATATTGATATTGGTGGCCCTACTATGTTACGCTCTGCTGCTAAAAATTACCAAGATGTTGCTGTCATTACCGATCCAGCAGATTATGCGAAAGTTTTAGAAGAATTGAAATCAAATGGCCATGTTTCTTTGGATACCAAGTTTTATTTGATGCAAAAAGTCTTCGAACATACTGCCAACTATGATACCATGATTTGCCATTACATAAAAAATGAACGCAAAGATACTTCTTATCCAGAAACACTTTCGTTAACTTTTGAAAAAGTTCAAGAAATGCGCTATGGAGAAAATCCTCATCAAACGGGATGTTTATATAAAGAAGTAGGAAAGTGCAAAGGTTCATTGGTGACTGCTAAACAATTAAATGGAAAAGAATTATCTTTTAATAATATTAATGATACAAATGGTGCTTTGGAATTGTTGAAAGAATTTGAGGAACCAACGGTTGTTGCTTGTAAACATGGAAATCCTTGCGGAGTCGGAAGTGATTCGGATATTTATAAAGCTTGGCAAAAAGCTTACTTGGCTGATAAAATGTCAATTTTTGGCGGAATTGTGGTAGCTAATCGCGAAATTAATGAAGCCATTGCAGAAGAAATGTCAGAGATGTTTTTGGAGGTAATTGTTGCACCTTCTTATTCGGTAAAAGCTTTAGAAATTTTAAAAAAGAAGAAAAACGTACGTGTGTTGGAATTGCCTGAAATCACTGTTAGACAAGCTGAAAATGCTTATGACATCAAAAAAATTAATGGTGGAATGATTGTTCAAACGATTGATTCAAAATTATTAGATGAGTATGAAGTTGTAACAAATCGTGCTCCAACAGAAAAAGAATTAGAAGATTTGATGTTTGCTTGGAAAGTCGTAAAATTTGTGAAATCAAATGGAATTGCTTTAGCAAAAGATAAACAAACTGTGGGAATTGGCCCTGGTCAAGTAAATCGAATTTGGTCAACCAAACAATGTGTGGAACATGCAGAAGAATTAATTGGAAACGATGCAACGCAAGGTGCTGTTTTAGCCTCTGATGCCTTTTTCCCATTTGATGATTGCGTAGAAGTTGCACACGCTGCTGGAATTACTGCCATTATTCAACCAGGTGGTGCTAAAAAAGATCAACTTTCGATTGATAAATGTAACGAATATGGTATGAGTATGATTTTTACCCATATGAGACATTTTAAACATTAATAAAAACATTTTTAAGGCACTGGAAGGTTTTTCAGTGCCTTTGTCATATTTTGTCGAACTTTTGTGCTTGCAAAAAAGACTTGAGTATGTTATATTCTATTTATTAATAAAATTTGTTGCATCAATCTAATAAATTAATAAAGAAAGGATTGATGCCCATGATAAAAGAAAAAGTTAAACATTATAAATCTTGTAAAACATTAAAAACTAGAAAAATTAATAATAAAAAACTAGCTTTTTTAACAGAAACAATTCGATTAGTGAAACCTGCCATTGAAGATATTAAAAATGGTAATGTTTATACGAGTGAAGAAATCGGAGCTTGGTTAGATGAATTATACAACAATCTGGTCTGAGCAAGCAAAAATTGATGCAATAAATTCTATTAATAGAGCATCTTTATATTATCGATCTAGTAAAATAAAATTTTTTAATAAATTAAGAAAATTTTAGAGATTTTAAACTCCATGCCACGTCTTAGCAAAGTGATTTCCAATTATGATTTTGAAATTAGATAAATTATTTATCAAAAATATCGAATTCTATACACCATTGAGAATGATAAAATTTACATTCTTAGGATTATTCATACACGAATGAATTTTGAAAACAATTTTCGTTTTCTGAATAATTTAATCTCTTAAACAAAAATGCAAAAGATACCCACTTTCACGAATCTCTTCTATTTTAATTTCAAAAAACAGCTTAAAATTTTTCACTGTTACTTTTGATTTTTGGAATACCTAGCATTTTTGCCCATTTTTCGTACATAGTTTTTTCAGCCAGTATATTCTGTTTCAGATTAACAGTAATTTCAATACTATAATATTGAAAAATATTGGTTCCGTATAATCCAAATGTCCAATTATCTCTAGACTCCATTGATGAATGCCTCATTGATGAACACAGCTTTAATTTTTCTGTTCCTTCATAATTAGTCTTACCTCTTCCTATCCACCAACTTTTTTGTGCAAAACTTGCACTACTCCTCCAAAAGAAAAAAACACAATTATGCCTCTTTTAGTTCCATCTGGAAATAAGACTCTCTGCTTTTCTAATGGATTCTTACCAATGATTCCAACTCCTAGATACTCTTTCTCACCTATCCGCATTCGGACTACATATAAATTTTGCATAAAACTTCATCCTTTCTAACTATTGACTTGTCAATTAGTAAGCACATTTATTATATCACAAAATTTATATTTTTCAAGTTCTAATCCACAATTAACTCATCTCTTCCTGCACCAGTTCCGATAAATTTTACTGGCACACCAACTAGTTCTTCAATTCTAGCTAAATATTTTTTTGCATTTTCAGGTAAATCTTCACGTTTTTTTATATTAGCGATATCGCCAAAATTTCCTTCAAATTCTTCATACACTGGCTTACATTTTGTTACATAATCTGGATTGGTCGAAAACTTCATATCTTGAACACCGTCATGTTGATACGCTACACACAATTTTATTTTATCCAATTTTCCAATCGTATCCACATGATTGATTGCTAAGCCAGTCATTCCATTTAACATAACAGCATATTTCAAAGCTACCAAATCAAGCCAGCCACAACGGCGTGGTCTTTTTGTAGTCGTTCCATATTCGTGGCCTAATTCTCTGATTTTGTCACCGATTTCGTTGTCTTCTTCAGTCATATAAGGCCCACTTCCAACTCTCGAAGAATAGCCTTTTAACACACCATATACTTCGTCAATATATTTTGCTCCAATTCCACTGCCTGTAACAATTCCTCCTATCGTTGGATTAGAGGAAGTCACAAAAGGATAACTTCCGAAATCAATATCTAGTAAAGTAGCTTGTGCACCTTCGCATAATATTGTTTTATTTTGCTCTAAAGCTTCGTGCAACATACTGACTGTATCCGTAACGTATTGTTTGAGAATTTCTGCATATTGTTGATATTCTTGAAAAATTTTGTCACTGTTAAATGGTTCACAACCGTATAATTGTAAAATTTTATTCCTTTGACTTACATTTCTTTTTAGTAAAGTTTCAAATCGGTCTGATATAAAATCCTCAAATCGGATACCACTTCGTTCGAATTTATCACAATAAGCAGGCCCAATTCCTCTCTTTGTGGTTCCAATTTTGTCGTTTTTATCTCTTAAATCTTCTAACAATTGATCAAATTCAATATGATAAGGAAAAATCACATGTGCTTTATCACTAATATACAAATTATTTACTTCATGCCCACTGTTTTTTAAACTTTCAATTTCCTCAATCAAAACTTTAGGGTCAACTACAACACCATTTCCAATAATTGCTTTTGTGTCAGAATTCAAAATTCCTGATGGAATTAGATGAAAAGCGTATTTCTTTCCATCGACATGAATGGTATGACCTGCATTATTTCCACCTGTACATCTTACTGCAAAGTCCGCATCTTTTGATAAGTAATCAATAATTTTTCCTTTTCCTTCATCTCCGTAGAAAGTTCCTAATACTACATTTACTTTTGCCATTTGGGGCCTCCTTTTGGTTTGTTTTTAGGGTTTCGTTAAATTAGGGTTTCGCAAAAAAGTGCGGGCGAATGATATTCGCCCCTACATTTATACGTTTATCTTTCCTATTTCAGTCGTTAAATTATTTTTATATTTTTCTAAAATAGGATTTACAATTGCTTCTATAAAATCAGTTACTTGGTTTTTGGCTCTACCACATAAATTGTCTGGATTTAAAACCGCTAAAATTTCTTCTTTGGTCATTCCAAACGCATCATCTGCTGCAATTCTGTCTACTAAATCATTTGGTCTGCCAAATTCTTTGACTTCTTTTCCTGCTTCCATCGAATAAATACGGATTTTCTCATGTAATTCTTGTCTATCGCCACCTTTTAAAACAGCATTCATTAAAATTTCTTCTGTCCCCATGAAAGGCAATTCTTGCATCATGTTAGTTTTGATAACATTTTCGTATACTACAATTCCGCTGGTTATATTAGCATATAAAATAAGAATGGAATCAATCGCTAAAAAGGCTTCTGGTACACAAATTCTTTTGTTGGCTGAATCGTCTAAAGTTCTTTCTAGCCATTGTGTGCTGGCTGTTATATTTGGATCCATGGAAAGAGCAATAACATGTCTTGCTAGCGAGTTGATACGCTCGCTTCTCATTGGATTTCTCTTGTAAGCCATAGCTGATGAACCAATTTGGCCTGTTTCAAATGGTTCTTCTAACTCTTTTTCGTGTTGCAATAAACGCATGTCGTTTGCAAATTTTGAGGCACTTTGTGCAATTTGTGCTAATACACTCAAAACTCTACTGTCTAATTTTCTTGTATACGTTTGTCCGAGATACTGCAAAAACTTTATCAAATCCCATTTTTTCTGCTATTTTCCCATCAATTTGTTTGACTTTTTCTTCGTCTTTAAACAATTTCATAAAACTCTCTTGTGTTCCTGTAGTACCTTTGCAACCTAATAATTTCATGTGACTTTCGACAAATTCTAATTCTTCTAAATCTTCGATTAAATCTTGTAACCAAAGTGTGGCTCTTTTTCCTACTGTAGTAAGCTGTGCGGGTTGAAAATGGGTGTAACCTAAACAAGTGGTTCCCTTATATTTTTCTGCGAAGTTCTTTAAGTTATTGATGACAACAAGCAATTTTTGTTTAATTAATTTTAAAGCTTCTGTCATCAAAATAACATCTGTATTGTCCGTTACATAGCAGGAAGTTGCGCCCAAATGGATAATTGGTTTGGCAAGTGGACATTTCGTTCCAAATTCATAAACATGTGCCATAACATCATGTCTGCATTCTGCTTCCCTTTTGCTAACTATTTCGTAATCAATATCATGAATGTGTTCTTTCATTTGATTGATTTGTTCATCTGTTATATCAATTCCAAGTTCTTGTTCCGTTTGGCTAAGTGCTACCCATAATTTTCTCCAAGTTGAATATTTGCTGTCATCTGACCAAATATAGTTCATTTGTTCACTTGGATATCGCCCACTTAAGGGAGTATTGTATCGATTTTTTTCCATAAATTTCTCCTTTATTTTTTGTACAATTGTATCATATAATTTTTAGGGAAAATAGTCAAGGTTTACTAAGAAATTTTTCTTGTCTTCTAACTTAAAATATTTTTATCAAATCACACAAACTCCTCAAAAACTAAATTTGCAAAATCCAATCCCTTTTTCGTCAAACGAATTTCATCCAAATCCACCTCAAGCAAGCCTTCCTCTTCTAACTTACTAATCTCAAATCGAAAATAAAACAATGGATGAACTTGAAATTTCTGTTCAAACTCCGAAATGGAAACACCCTTTATTTTTCGCAAACCCAACATCATATATTCCTTTGCCTGCTCTTCAAAACTTTGCTTTTCTTCTAACACTTTACTACTCTTACTATCCTTGCTATATTCCATCAAATCAGTAACATTTGAAAATCTCTTTTTATCCCTATAAGAATGAGCAGCAACCCCAAAACCAATATATTCTTCCTGCTTCCAACAGGCCAAATTATGCTTCGACTCAAAACCTTCTTGAGCAAAATTCGAGATTTCATAATGGAAATACCCATTTCTCTCCAAAGTTTTCTTGGTTTCCCAATACATCTTACGCTCTAAATCCTCTGAAATCATCTTCAATTTATCTTCCGAAACCAACTTTTCTAATGCTGTTCCCTCTTCTAAAATTAAGGAATAAAGCGAAATGTGCTCTGGTTTTAAAGCAATTATTGTTTGCAAACTTTCTTGTATCTCTTCTAGCGTTTGCGTAGGAAGACCTAACATCAAATCCACATTAATATTACAAAATCCAGCCTTTCTTGCCTCTCGATATACATTCTCAAAATCCTCAAATTGATGAATGCGACCCAATAATGCAAGCAATCGATTCTGCACTGCTTGTAAACCAATACTCAAACGATTAATTCCTATTTCTTTATATTGTCTTAATTTTTCAAAATCCACTGTGCCAGGATTTACCTCTATGGTTATTTCCGCATCTTTTTCTAGTTCAAATTTTTGCTTAAGCTTCTCTAAAAGTTTTGCTATTGCCTCGGCTGGCAAAATAGATGGTGTTCCACCACCAATATAAATAGTAGAAACTTTTTTAGAAATTTCGCAATCATCGATTTCTTCTAAGATTGCCTGTACATATTTTTCTTGTATGGTTTCATCGCATTGGTCAAATGAAATAAAATCACAATATTGGCATTTTTTTTGGCAAAATGGAATGTGCATATAAATTCCGAAATGTGACATGGTTTCCTCCCTTTTTTTGGTGTAGGGGTCAATGCCCACATTGATCCCTACGGCGTTTTTAAATTTTCTGCAACTTCGTGAATTTTTTTGAAGCGTCGATTAATCCCTGATTTTCCAATGGGTTGTTCCATTAATTCACTTAAATCTTGCAAACTTAGGTCTGGATTTTCTAATCTCAACTTCGCTACAACTTTTAATTCTTTTGGCAATTCATCAAATTTCTTTTTTTTCTTAATCAACTGAATATCCTCTATTTGACGAAGGGCAGCTTCGATTGTTTTATTCAAATTAGCTGTTTCACAATTCACTTTTCGATTGACATTATTTTTCATTTCCTTCATCACACGTACATCTTCAAATTTCAAAACTGCTCGATTTGCTCCAATCAAAGCCAAAAAACGAGAAATTTCTTCTCCTTCTTTCAAATACAATTGATATTTTCCATTTACCTTTATTTTTTTTAGATTTACTCCATATTCCTCACAAATTCCCAAAACAACTCGGCTATTTTCCTCATTACTAAAAATCATCTCCAAATGATAATTTTTCTCAGGATTATTCACTGAACCAGCACCCAAAAATGCTCCTTTTACAATATTTTTTCTCAAATCTCCTCTCGCATTTTCACCTTTTTTAATCATATCTAGTATACTTTTTTTTGAAATTTGTGCAACATAACATTTACCACGAATTTCTGGCTCATATTCAAGTTCCAAATTAAATAAAATTTTATATAAATGTTCAATATTAAACTCATTTTCTGTAATAAACTCAAAATTCTCCGTTTTTTCAAGCATATTCCCACTCAAAAAATAACCACGCAATTCCGCACTCAAAATATCTTCCTTAAAATTACCAATTTTACTTAATTCCTCTTTCACCTCTGATGAAAACGACATATTTACCTCCATTTTCCCACTACAATTCGGTCATTTCCGCCAAAATCTTTTTTCGAGTAAACCTCACAAAAACCAGCCTCTTCAAACATTCGCATTACCTTTTCTTTTTGGTTAAAACCAATCTCAACAGCTAACATTCCATCTTTTTCTAGATGTTCTCTTGCCTCATCGATTAATATTCGATAAAATGTTAACCCATCTTCTCCTCCATCTAACGCAATTCGAGGCTCATTTTTTACTTCTTCTGATAAGTTTTCTAAGGTAGAAGTTTCTATATATGGTGGGTTTGAAACAATAATATCAAATTTACCATCCACTTTTTCAAACATATCTGAAGCCATCAAACTTATCTCCGCATGATTCATCACTGCATTTTTTCTTGCAACTTCTAAAGCACTTTCACTAATATCGCTAGCATACATAGTACACGCTAAATTTTTTCGAATCGAAATGGCAATCGCACCACTTCCTGTACAAATATCTAGAATTTTTAAGCTTTTATCCTTTTTTTGACCAATACCAATGACTTCTTCGACTAAAATTTCAGTATCCGGCTGTGGAATCAGTACATTTTCATCCACATAAAAATGATACCCATAAAAATTTTGAGCATTTACAATATATTGAATTGGTCTACCATTGATTAACTGATGTATGTACAGTTGCAATTCTCGTAACACATGCTTTTCTATTTTATCTTCATAATGAATGGTCAAATATTCATGAGACACGCCTAAACTATGCTGTAATAAAATTTGTACCTTTAATATGGCATCTTCTATATGATAACGATTTAATTTTTCTACTTGATCTTTTAATACTTCTTTTATTTTCATATTTTTATTATAACACATTTTTCCATAAAATGAAAGCATAAAAAAAGCCCCCACGTCTAGCCGTAAGATGCCAAATTTTTATGGACCTGTACTCACACAGGTGGGTGTTTTCCTAAATACTTCTGGGTTTCTTAGAGTTTTAAAAAAGTCTAAGCATACACGCCATATTCAGAGTCAAACTCCCGTATCCAAAACTTGTAGGTTCTAAAAATTCAGTCTACACGTACTTCGCAGGGATTTTTATTTACTTTGTAATTTTATTATACCACATTTTTTATTGTTTTTCAATTCACTTTTTCCTGATTAGATACCTTCTAGGAGATTCTAAGACATTTAACATCATTTTTAATCGGTTTTCCTAACTTTTTTATATTACTTTGATAGTTGACATTTTTAATATTATGTGTACCAATGAGGGACATATTGCTTTTCATTCTCCTCTAAATCCTGCATGTAACCATTTTGTATCCCCAATTTTTCTAGATATTGCTGGATTTCTGTATACTCTTTTTGTGTTAACTTTCGATTAATATCCTTTCTCTCCCATGCTTTGTACTCTGGAAAATACTGTGCCATGACACTGACATAAATTTTATGTGGCATATTTTTATGAATCCATTTTAATACTTGCTTTGTATTTTGCAAATGATTTGGCAAAACAAGATGACGAATCAGCAAACCTTTTTGCATGATTCCCTTTTCATCAAACTGTGGATTTCCTACTTGTCGATACATTTCTTTGATGGCATTGGTTGCAACTTCAAAATAATGCTTCACACCTGATAAATCTTCTGCTAAATCATTATAATCATACTTCAAATCCGGCAAATATACGTCTACAAAGCCTTCTAGCATTTCAAGTGTTTCTTTTTTCTCATAGGCACTGGAATTATAAACAATCGGAATTGTCAAACCATTGTTTTTTGCTAATTGTAAAGCTTCTATAATGAGTGGAACGTAGATACAGCCTGTGACTAAATTAATATTATTGGCTCCTCTTTGTTGCAATTTCAAAAACTCTTCTGCCAATTCCTCAACTGTCAATACTTTTCCTTTACATAATTGACTAATTTCGTAATTTTGACAAAATTGACATTTCATATTACAACCAGTGAAAAATACTGCACCAGAGCCATTTTTTCCACTGATACATGGTTCTTCAAAATAATGCAACTCTGCCAAAGATATTTTTATTTGTGCTGTTGCCTTACATTTTCCGTAGTTGACCCTCTAAACGATTTACTTGGCATTCGTGCGGACATAAGGTACATTTTTGTAGGATTTGCATGGTAGTAACTCCTTTTTTATCATAACTTGTCGAACAATTGTTATTGTTTTTTAGTGATTCGTCTGAATTTATGCATTCATTTTTATCCATATTGTTGTTTACAACCATTATTGCATTTACTCTAGTTATAATTTTTATGATAATTTTGAGTAAGCATTAAAAATAAAATGCCTCATCTCTGCTACACCATTTAGAGACGGGGCTATCCTGTTTAAAGTTGCAATCACAAATGTGACTCCTTGTTTCTTTTGTTAAATTATACTATATTTTCTAACTTTTGTCAATTAATTTACTCCATCCAAACAATTTTCATATAAAAACTTCTTCATTTCTTCTGTTTTATTTGTTTCATAAAAATCAACTAATTTTTGTTTATAAATACCAGTTAGTTCAGGCGGAATTGAAATAACACCTAAACCATTTTTGATTAATTCATGATTAGCAACTAAATTAGCTGTTCTTTTGTTACCGTCAATAAACATTTGAGATTTTTGTATCCATAAAAAGAGTTCTAATGCATACTCAAATGGATTTTTTATTTGCTTTATTTGTTCTAATTCCTCTTCATAGTTGACTTCACTTGGAAGTTTCGGTCTCCAATTCGTGCCTGATATTCCAACTCCTCGGTCTCGAAATTCACCAGCTGGTCTTATAATGCCACTAGCAACTTCTTCATGAATTCTTTTGATATAGGTTACCGTTATTTCTTCCTCTATTGTATCTAATATAAACTGCCAAGCATTTTTTAAATTTAAAACAGCAATAATTTCATCTGGTCTTAAATTCGCAACATTTACATTATTAAAAATATCTTCTGTTTGTGCAAAAGTTACGGCTATTCCTTCTAGTTTTGCACTACGATATACATTATCGACTAGTTTTCTTTTGGCAAAGAAAATGTTGTCCTCTAAACTCATGTGATATTTGGAATTCATTGATTTTCTCCTTTTTGTCATAATCTGTCGAACAATTGTTATTGCTTTTTGGGCTGCAAGAATCTCCATTGCCACATTTACTCTGATTATAATTTTGAGTAAGCATAAATAATAATTAGCCCCATCTCTGCTGCGTTACCTAGAGATGGGGTTACCCTTTTTTCAAGGTGACAATCACATCATGTGACTCCTTGTTTCTTTGATTAAATTATACTATATTTTTTATGAATTGTCAATTCCTTTTGTTCGACATCAGCAATTTTCCCTGAAAAAATTGAGATATGTGAGAAAAAATATGATTTTTAG
>CAOJGX010000044.1 GCA_948435735.1 uncultured Clostridium sp. | reverse complement strand
GAGAATTTAAAGTAGAATGTAATGTTGGTAAACCACAAGTTGCTTACAAAGAAACGATTCGTAAACCAGTACGTGTAGAAGGAAAATTCATTCGTCAATCAGGTGGTCGTGGTCAATATGGTCATGTTTGGATTGAAATGGAGCCATTAGAGCCAGGTTCAGGAATTGAATTTGAAAGCAAAATCGTTGGTGGTGTTGTGCCAAAAGAATACATCAAACCAACCGAAGAAGGAATCCGCGAAGCTGCTGAAAGTGGTACACTTGCTGGTTATCCAGTAATCGACTTTAAAGCAACGTTAGTCGATGGTTCTTACCATGATGTCGACTCCTCTGAAATGGCATTTAAAATTGCTGGTTCGATGGCATTTAAAGAAGGATGTCGTCAAGCAAAATCCGTTATTTTAGAGCCAATCATGAAAGTTGAAATCACAGTTCCAGAAGAATACATGGGAGACGTTATTGGAGACGTTAACTCAAGACGTGGAAGAATGGAAGGAATGGATGGGGAAGATGGAATGCAAGAAATTCATGCGTTTATTCCACTTTCAGAAATGTTTGGTTATGCAACCGATTTACGTTCCAAAACACAGGGAAGAGGAACTTATTCAATGGAACCATCCCATTATGACGAAGTGCCAAAATCAATTTTAGACAATATAGTTGCAACAAGAACCAAAAAAGAAGACTGAAATTAAAATTTTATAGAAATTTTAAAAAAATAGCTTGCATTTTATGAAAATATAGTGTAAAATGCACTTAACTAAAATAAAAAATTAAGAGAAGTAGGAAAGCTACTTCAAGAAAGGAAGGAATCAAAAATGGCAAAAGCTAAATTTGAAAGAACAAAACCACATGTTAACATTGGTACAATCGGTCACGTTGACCACGGAAAAACAACAACAACAGCAGCTATCACAAAATATTTAAATTTATTAGGAAAAGCTGAATTTTCAGCTTATGACAAAATTGACGGAGCACCAGAAGAACAAGCAAGAGGAATCACAATCAACACAGCTCACGTAGAATACGAAACAGAAAATAGACACTATGCACACGTTGACTGTCCAGGTCACGCTGATTATGTTAAAAACATGATTACAGGTGCTGCTCAAATGGACGGAGCTATCTTAGTTGTATCTGCAGCAGATGGTGCAATGCCTCAAACAAGAGAGCACATTCTACTTGCAAGACAAGTTGGTGTTAAATACATCGTTGTTTACTTAAATAAATGCGATATGGTTGACGACCCAGAATTAGTTGAATTAGTTGAAATGGAATTAAGAGAATTATTATCAGAATATGACTTCCCAGGTGATGATATTCCATTCATCAAAGGTTCATCATTGAAAGTATTAGAAAGTTCATCAACTGATCCAAATGCTCCAGAATATGCTCCAATGAAAGAATTAATGGAAGCAGTTGATAGTTATATCCCAACACCAGAAAGACCAGTAGATCAACCATTCTTGATGCCAGTAGAAGACGTATTTACTATTACAGGACGTGGAACAGTTGCTACTGGTAGAGTTGAAAGAGGAATTGTTAAAATGCAAGACGAAGTTGAAATCGTTGGATTATCAGCTGAAAGAGCAAAAACAGTTGTTACAGGTGTTGAAATGTTCAGAAAATTACTAGACCAAGCAGAAGCTGGAGACAACATTGGTGTTCTTTTAAGAGGTATCGATAGAAAAGATATCGAAAGAGGTCAAGTTATTGCAAAACCAGGAACAATCAATCCTCATACAAAATTCAAATCAGAAGTTTACATTTTGAAAAAAGAAGAAGGTGGAAGACATACTCCATTCTTTAATGGATATAGACCACAATTCTACTTCAGAACAACAGACGTTACAGGTGTTATCGAATTACCTGCAGGAACAGA
Organism: uncultured Clostridium sp.; assembly: GCA_948435735.1. GTDB lineage: Bacteria > Bacillota > Clostridia > TANB77 > CAG-508 > Scatovivens. The sequence goes on along the minus strand of CAOJGX010000044.1, from coordinate 10,691 downwards.
AATGGTTATGCCAGGTGAAAATATTGCGATGACAATTGAATTGATTACACCAATTGCAATCGAAAAAGGACTAAGATTCGCTATCCGTGAGGGTGGTAGAACAGTAGGTTCTGGAGTTGTATCTGACATTGTTGAGTAAGATTATTTTCTATATAACAAAAAATGGTTCGTGAGAACCGTTTTTTGTTATAAAAAAAGCACCTAAAGGTGCCAATGGTCAGGAAATAATTTGAATAAGGTTTACGAGTTCCTAAAATTTACCTCTGACCAAAGTAGAATTTGTGCAAAATACGCATATATATTATAATATATTTACATAAAATTGTCAAGAAGCTGAAACCGTTAATTAGGGGTTATAAAAATACCCTTTTAAGGACTTTTCAAAAATATAATCCGCAATTTCCCTAAATTGCTCTAAACTCAATTTTTCCCCACGAATCTTCAAATCAATAGCAAGATTCTTAAACATTTCCTCTAAGAATTCTCGATTTCCCAATTTTCCAATTAACAAAGTATTAAGCAAAGTTTTTCGTTTTTGCAAAAAAGCAGTTTTGATTACTTGAAAAAACAAAGCCTCATCCAAGGGTGATACACGCGGACTTTCTAATAGCTGCAAATGAATCACACTAGAATCTACCTTCGGACTAGGAAGAAAGGACGAATTTGGCACATCGGTAACTAAACTCGGCTCTGTGTAATAATAAATACTATACGTAATATTGCCACAATTTTTCCCACCTGGTTTTTCTGTTAGACGTTCAGCCACTTCTTTTTGCACCATAACCGTAATCGAACAAAAAGGCAAGCGTTCCTCTAATAATTTCATAATAATGGGTGTTGTAATATAATATGGCAAGTTTGCAACTACTTTTACATGCTTAAAAGAAGCTATATGTTCTTGAATAAGAGCTTGTAAATCTACTTTTAAAATATCGGCATGTAGCAACTCGAAATTTTCATAAAAATGAAAGCGATCTTGCAAAATCGTTAACATTTTTGGGTCAAGTTCGATGCAAATTACTTTACCAGCTTTTTCAAGCAAATCGGCAGTAAGCGTGCCAAGACCAGGGCCAATTTCAATGACCAAATCATCTTTTGTAATAGCAGAAGCTTGTATAATTGAAGCAACGATTGTTTCATCAATTAAAAAATTTTGCCCATAATTTTTATTCGCTGTAATATTGTATTTTTTCATCAAAAATTTTGTTTCTTGCAATGGATTCATGTTACTAATTCCTTTCTTAAACATAGTTTACTATATTTTAACAAAAATAGCAAATCATATTGTATAAAAATTTAACCTATGATAAAATAGAAAAAAAGAAAAAAGGAAGGTAAAAAATGAAAGAAGAATTTTTAGGATTATTAAAAAGTATCAATAGAGAAGGCATGGATAAACTAATTGAATTTATTGAGAAAAGTGACTTTTTCAAAGCACCAGCCAGTACAAGATATCATGGAGCCTTTGAAGGTGGTTTGTTAGAACATAGTATGAAAGTGTATGAAATTTTAGTTGATAAAGCAAAAAATGCGTGTATTCCCATCGAGGCTTCTGACGAAACTTTAATTATTATTGCTTTATTGCACGATATTTGTAAAGTAAATTTTTACAAAGTAGATTACAGAAATGCTAAAAATTCTTTTGGAGAATGGGAAAAAGTTCCTTATTACACAGTTGAAGATACTATTCCCTATGGTCATGGTGAAAAAAGTGTGATGATGCTGACCGAATATATCAAATTAACCGTAGAAGAAAAATATTGTATTCGTTGGCACATGGGATTTACAGAAGCGAAAGAAGTGTATAATACTTTAGGTCAAGCCTTTAAAAAATTCCCACTTGCCTTATTATTGCATGAAGCAGATTTAGAAGCTACCTATTTTTTTGATCTATAGCTTGCCTGCAAAACTTAAAAAATAAAAGGGAGGAAAAGTTGAGTACATTATATGATTTATTTAAAGTCAAAGAAAATGCAACACAAGAGCAAATCCGAGAAGCCTATGAAAGCATTCTTCAAAAAGCAGCTTCTCTGCCACAAAATGAAAAAATTGTTGACCAAGTCAGAAAAATAAAAATTGCTTATGGAATTCTATCTGACTCCGAAAAACGCAAAAAATATGATTTAGATTTAGCCACCCAAAGAGCAGATGAACTATTGCAAAAAGTACAGCCAAGAAAAGAAGAACCAGCAGAAAATAAGCTCAAAGAGCCAGTTCAAACTTCTGAAACTCCCAATATTCCAATCAACGAAGAGAAGATAAAACAAGAAATTGAAAGTCAAATCAATCATGCAATCCAATACCAAAACATAAGAGATTTAAAACAAAAACTAGATAAGCAAAGAGAGCAAAAACAACTCACACAACAGCAATGGAAAAAAGAAGTCCAAAAACAAGAAAGAAAAAAGAAAAGACAAGCCAAAAAAGAACAACAATTAAAACGAGAAATGGAAATCAATGCCTATGGAGAATACTTGCAAAGACAAGGCTACAAAGTAAAATATCCTTGGACGTGGCTACGTATAAAAAGGTTAATTCTTTCTATTACTGCAGTTCTGATTACACTATTTATTTTATGGCAAATACCATTTGTTCGAAAAAGTTTAACCGATTTATATAACCAAAATTTTGTGATAAAATTTTTAGCAGATATTGTTTTTTCCATTTTTAATGGAATAATCAATGGTATAAAATCTATTTTTAAACAATGAAAATGGTGGTGATGAAAATAAAAAAAGAACCCAAAATCAAGAAAAAAAAGATGAAAAAGAGTAAAGACAAAAAAAGTACAATGCGAAAACTGTTTGTGACAGCCTCTATCGCAACAATATTTTTTATGATAGTCATTGGCAATTTAGGCAGAATTATTTTTGTGCATGGAAAAGAATATAGTGAAAATGCCTATAATCAGCAAATGAAAAATCAAATTATCAGTCCCAAAAGAGGGATTATTTATGATGTCAATGGGAATGTATTAGCCAAAAGTGTTGCTGTTGATACGGTTTCGTTAAATCCGGGAAAAGTTTGCTACGCCAGTAAAAAAACGGTTCCGAATGACGTCATAGCCCAAGGTTTAGCAGAAAATTTAGAACTAGATTATCAAGAAATTCTTACTAAAATTGATACAAAAGCATCGGTTGTTGTCATTGCCAAAAAAGTTGACCAAGAAAAAACCAAAAAACTAAAAACTTGGCTTTCCGAACAAGGAATTACAAGCGGAATTAATATTGATGAAGACAGCAAACGATATTATCCTTACAACAATTTAGCCTCAAATTTAATTGGAATTTGTGGAGATGATAATAGCGGAATTATTGGAATCGAAGAACGTTGGAATAAAACTTTAACAGGAACTGCTGGCAAAATTGTAACCGTTCAAGACGTCAACAAAAACGCTATTTCTGACGAAACAGAACAATACGTTCCAGTTGAAAATGGAAGCAACCTGTATCTTACTCTTGACATGACCATTCAGCAAATTACAGAAAAATACTTAAAACAAGCAGTAGAACAAAATTCATGTTCTGGTGGTGGAAATGTGATTGTCATGAATCCACAAAATGGTGAAATTTTAGCCATGGCAACTTATCCAGATTATAACCTAAATAATCCATATGCAATCGAACCAACAGGAGAGGCTGAAAATTGGGAAGCCTATACAAGAGAGCAGAAAAATACAGCCTATTTCAAATTATGGACCAATAAATCAGTTTCCAAATTATACGAACCAGGTTCAACCTTTAAAATTATCACTTCTGCTATAGCATTAGAGGAAAACTTAGCCCAAACTGATACACCTAGCGATTTCATGTGTACAGGTTCCTATCAAGTAGAAGACCGAGACATTTCATGTTGGAGAGCAGAACCACATGGAGCACAATCTTTAAGAGAAGCTTTATGCAATTCCTGTAACCCAGCCTTTATGCAACTAGGTCAACGAATTGGAGCCAATACCTTATACAAATATTTTAAAGCTTTTGGTTTATTTGATACGTTAGGAAGTGATGTTGCCAAAACCTATCCTTCTGTTTTTCATAAACTGCAAAGTGTTGGAAAAGTGGAACTTGCTACGATTTCATTTGGGCAAAGATTTGAAATATCTCCTTTGCAATTAATAACAGCAGTATCCAGTGTGGTTAATGACGGAGTATTAGTAGAACCAAAAATTGTCAAACAAATTGAAAATTCGGATACAGGTGTTATAGAACCGCAAGAAAACAACAAGGTAAGACAAGTTGTATCCAAAGAAACATCAGAAAAAATAAAAAATATGATGCAATCGGTTGTTGTAAACGGAACAGGAAAACATGCAGCAGTAGAAGGCTATACAGTAGGTGGGAAAAGTGGAACCTCTGAGCCAACCGTAGAACATGAAGATGCTGGATATGTATCTTCCTTCCTTGCCATTTCACCAGTTGAAAATCCACAAGTGATTGTGTTAACCGTTTTATATGATCCAGAAGGAGAAACCTACCAAGGAGGGCAAACAGCAGGCCCTGTTGCAGCCAATATTTTAACAGAAGTATTACCGTATTTAGAGATTATCAAAAACAATGAAAATGTTGTAACAGATGAAAAGGCAAGCTTGACAGTACCGAATGTTGCCTCTAAAACAGTTGCTTCTGCAAGAGAAATTTTAGAGGCTTATGGATTTGAAGTGCAAGTAAATATTAGTAGTGATGAAAATACAAGTATCGTATCCGATCAAATGCCAAAACCGGGAGTTTCTTTAGAAAAGGCTTCTGTCATCTATTTGTACACAAAGGAAAATGATACCAGAATGTCAGTCCAAGTTCCACCAGTAACAGGGCTTACGAAAGATGAAGCACGTGCTAAATTAAAAGAAAGTCATTTGAATATAAAAATGGAAGGAGAAGAGGGGAATGTAATATCACAAGAACCTCCAGCAGATAAGTCAGTTGAAGAGGGAACCATTGTGGATATTGTACTTAGAAAAAAAGAAGAGTCATAAATCTTAATCTAAAACATACAATTTACCGAAGAGGTGAAGCGTATGTTTTCTTTTTATAAAATGCAGGGTACAGGAAATGATTTTGTGCTAATTGATTGCCTAGATAACCAGTTTGAATACAGTTTGCCAGTGCTTGCTAAATATTTGTGTGACAGACATTATGGAGTAGGAGCTGATGGAATTATTTTAGTTGAAGAAAGTAGCACAGCTGATTTTAAAATGAGAATTTTTAATCATGATGGAACAGAAGCTGAAATGTGTGGAAATGGGATTCGCTGTTTGGCGAAATATGTTTTTGAAAAAAACAAAATTGAGAAAACCGAATTTTCAATTGAAACACTTGCTGGAATAAAATCCGTAAAATTAGAGTTAGAAGGTGAGAAAGTAATTTCAGTAACAGTCAATATGGGAGAAGTTGTTTTGGATTATTTAAAATATATTATTGAGATAGACGGAAAACAATTTCAAGTATATCCTATTTCAATGGGAAATCCGCATGCGGTAGTTTTTGTGAAAAATGTGGAGGAAGTTGAGGTAGAGAAAATTGGGCCGATTTTAGAAAATTATAAATATTTTCCGAATAAAACCAATGTGGAATTTGTGCAGATTTTAGATCGAAAAAACATAAAAGTAAGAGTGTGGGAAAGAGGCGTAGGGGAGACGAATAGCTGTGGAACTGGAGCATGTGCGAGTAGTATGATTGCGATTAATGAGAAGTTTACGGAAAGTGAAGTGACCGTAGATTTAAAAGGCGGAAAATTGCAGAGTTGTTATGATAAAAGTGAAAATAGTATTATGTTAAAAGGACCGGCGGAAATAGTGTTTGAGGGGACGATTGAGATGATGTAAGCTAAGAATAGTAAGGAAGAGCATAGTTTTGATATTTTGTCAACTTGACATAAAGACAAAAATGTGATATAATAAAAGTTAGGGGATGTTAACGGAAATAATCATAATATTTCCGTTTTTTGTCTTGAAAATTTGTATCTTTTGTGGTAAAATATGCCAAAAGGAGTTGAGAACAATAGATTGGTTGAAGATTGAAATAAATGAAAAATTATATAAACGCTTATTGATTATTGGAATTGTGCTAGTCATTGCGTATTTAATGATTACATTTTTATCTTTTGCCGTTCCTAGAATTTATCATATGGCCCAAAATACAGTAATGGATACAGAAGGAACTGTGAAAACTGGAATTAATCATTTGTATCGTGGAAGTTTTCGCTTAGAATTATCAGGATGGGCGTACAAGCCAGGTGAAGATATAGAAACATTTAATAGTTGTTATATTTTGAAAAATCGAGCAAATCAGAAAATGTATCAAATCAGAGCAAGCAAAAAAATGATGCCAGAACTTCAATTTGTAGACGGAAAACAGTGTTTGAATGCAGGAATAGAGGCACAAAGTATTATTTTAGGTTTGCAAAATGGCATGTATGATTTATATATTTTATACCAAAACAATCAAGAAAATTTGTTAGTAGATACTGGCATAGAAGTTGATTTGTAGCAAGAAGAAAGGAGAAATAAATGACGAAAATAGAAACTGTTTTGGGAAAAATAAAAAACTTTTTCAAAAGTAATATTAGAATTGCAGTATTCGTTTTATTTTTATTACAATTATTCCTTAGTATTTGGATAACACCAGACCAATACGACTCTGCGTTTTTTATCGAAAAAGCACAGGAGATGGCCGTTTTTGATTTTGTTGGTATGAGATATCAAACTTGGACCTCAAGAGTTATCATAGAAACGATTTTATGCATTGTTTTGCCACAAAGAGCTATTATATGGGTGATACTTAATACAATTATGATGACTATATTAGGTTATTCCATTCTTAAATTATTTGTCAAAGAAGACGATAAAAGTTTGACCTGGATTTCGATTTGCCTTATCCTAATCTATCCCTTAAATAAAATCGCCACTTGCGACTGGGGTGCAGGAACAATCAATTACACATGGCCTTTAGCGATGCTAATGTTTAGTTCGATTGCACTTCAAAAAATGTGGAACAGTGAAAAAATCAAAAAATGGATGTATCCAATCTATTCGCTTGCTTTATTGTTTGCTTGTAATCAAGAACAAGCTTGTGCTATAGCAGCTGGCTTATATTTCGTTACTACCATTTTAATCATTTTAAAACATAAGAAAAAAACAAATCCATTTTTATTTATACAAGATGGCTTTGTTGTATTAAGTTTCCTATTAATTGTGACATGCCCAGGAAATTATGTTAGGAAAGCGGAAGAAATAGCAACGTATTATATGGATTATCAAACCCTTGGGCTATTTGACAAAATCTCCTTGGGTCTAACTTCAACTGTCAATAATCTGCTTCTTAATACCAATCTTGTACTTTTTGTATTTTCTTTGATTTCAGCAGTATATCTATTCAGAAAATATAAAAATAATTTATATCGAGCTGTTGCTCTTATACCATTCATAGCCTGTTTGATATTTGGAATAGGGAAGGATTTGGTGAACAAAGTATATCCCTATTTTGGCGTTTTTTGTGAAACGTTAAATGCACAAGAAGCGATGTTAACACCAGAAAATTATTTGAATTTTATTAATTTTATACCACTTATTTTAGCCTTTGTTGTATTGGGAAGTGTTGCTCTTAATATTTTGATAATTTTTAAAAATTTAGGAAACAATGTTGCAATTCTTATTTATGTATTAGGTCTAATGACCAGAATAGCACTGGGATTTTCACCAACGGTTTTTGCTTCAACCGATAGGACATTTTTATTTTTTGAATTTGCTTTATTGATAATCAGTATTTTAATTTGGCAAGAATTTATGAAAGAAACGGATAAAGCACAGGTGAAAGTGAGAACAACGTTAGCAACAGTAATTGCTGTTTTGGCTGTTTTAGAATATTGCCACACAATTCTGTTTGTGCTAATGAGCCAAATGTAGAAGGGGAAGTATTTTTTTATAAAAAAATGAGAAAACCTCTTGCATTTTCCATAAAACTTTGGTATAATATCAAAAGTCAAAAAATACACATAGCATCAGTTTTGCGAACGTGTGCTATTAAAATAGTGTTTGCAAGCGTTTTAAATGCTATGGAAGAATGAAAACAAAAAAGGGAGGAATTAAAAAATGGCAGTAGTTGCAATGAAACAATTATTAGAAGCAGGTGTTCATTTCGGACATCAGACAAGGAGATGGAATCCAAAAATGGCGGAATATATTTTCCAAGCTAGAAATGGAATCCATATTATCGATTTACAAAAAACATCGAAAAAATTAGACGAAGCCTATGCTTTTATCAAAGAACAAGCAGAAGATGGAAAAAGTGTTCTATTTGTAGGAACCAAAAAACAAGCACAAGAATGTGTAAAAGAAGCAGCCATTCGATGCAATATGTACTATGTTGATCAAAGATGGTTAGGCGGAATGCTTACCAACTTCAAAACTATCCAAGGAAGAATCAATCGTTTAAAACAATTAGAAGAAATGAGTGAAGATGGTACATTTGAAGTATTACCCAAAAAAGAAGTTATTGGTTTAAGAAATGAAATGGAAAAACTAGAAAAAAACCTTGGTGGTATCAAAGATATGACACAAATGCCAGGTGTTATGTTTGTTGTAGATCCAAAAAAAGAATATAATGCGATAAAAGAAGCAAGAAAATTAGGAATCAAAGTAGTAGGATTAGTTGACACAAATTGTAGTCCAGAAGATGTAGACTATCCAATTCCAGGAAATGATGACGCAATCAGAGCGGTAAAACTAATTGCTGACGTTATGGCAAACGCAGTAATCGAAGGAAGACAAGGCGAAGATGCCATCATGCCAATTGGTGGAGAAGAAGCAGAAGAAGCAACTGACATAGAAGAAGTGGTAGAAAACGCCGAAGAATAGAAAAATAAATAGGAGAGGATTGGTCAAGACCAACCCTTAATTTACCAAATTATAAATTGAATGAAGGAGGAATCAAAATGATAAGTGCAAATTTAGTAAAAGAATTAAGAGAAAAAACTGGTGCTGGCATGATGGACTGTAAAAAAGTCCTAACAGAAACAGATGGAGATATGGAAAAAGCAGCAGAGTTGTTGCGTGAAAGAGGCATTGCAAAAGCTGCTAAAAAATCAGGAAGAGTTGCTGCAGAAGGTTTAGTTACAGTTTATATTTCTGACGATAAAAAAGTAGGAAGTATCATAGAAGTCAACGCAGAAACAGACTTTGTTTCTAAAAATGAGGAATTCAAAGAATTTGTTAATGTGGTAGCAAAAGTTGTTGCAGAAAGTAATCCAGCTGATGTAGATGCTTTATTAAATACAACTTATATCGGTTCAGATAAAACCGTTAGTGAAGTTTTAACAGACAAAATTGCAACTATTGGTGAACACATGTCAATCAGAAGATTTGTAAGATATGAATCAGCAGGCTTGGTAGAAGGCTATATTCATGGTGATGGAAGAATTGCTGTTTTAGTTGATTTTGAAGGCGGAGACAGCGATTTAGCAAAAGATGTTTGTATGCAAATTACAGCAGCTAATCCAGAATATTTAAGTAGAGAAGAAGTGCCAGAAGAAAGAACCAAAAAAGAAATGGAAATTTTAAAAGCACAAGCCATGAATGAAGGAAAACCAGCTGAAATTGCTGAAAAAATGGTACAAGGAAGAATTGGAAAATTCTATTCAGAAATTTGTTTAGTTGACCAAGTTTTTGTTAAAGATTCTAATGTAAAAGTTGGAGAATTAATCAAAAGCAAAGGAGCTAAATTAAATCGATTTGTGCGTTATGAAAAAGGCGAAGGAATCGAAAAAGCAGAAGAAAATTTTGCGGAAGAAGTTATGAAGCAATTGCAATAAATTGATAAAATAAGCATAATTTTAAGAGTTTTTTTGATTAATATTTTTCCCTAATCTTTTATTATAACATATTTTAATGAATTTGTCAAATTGACATAAATCTAAAAGTATGTTATAATAAAAGGTTAGGGATTTTATATATTAAAAAAGAAAAATAGTTAAGGTTGTCATAAAAAGCTACGAAAGACATGACTTTTTCAGAAAAAAATGGCATAATATATTTATGTAAATCTTTTATAAAATAAAAAAACTGGACCTTCTTAAGGTCAAGTCCGAAAGGGCGGAAAGGGAAAATATGAAAAAAGTTTTAGGAGTAACAGCTGACCAGAAAAAAGTATTTCTTCGGATAGACATGCCGAAAGAAGTTGCGGAATCACATATCCATTGTGATTCCGCAACTTCTTAAGGAAGCACTTGCAAAAACAACTATTGGAGAGGAGAAATTTATCCGCCAGCAGTTAGTTTTTGACCGAACAATTGCCACTGATCGTTGTGTTCAGGTAACTGACGCAGATAAGGTCGTAATGTGGCAACGGCCGGGGCGTGCAGGAGAAACTCCAATGGTTCTGGGTCGCGAACCAGAACCGACCTCGGAGATGATGCTTGTGTTCTGCTTCGACGATGAGGACTTAAATGAATATGTTCTCATCACTGCCTTCACTGGCACAGATGCACCCCAGGAACCCTGGGATGAGCATTGCAGGAACCGAGAATTTTCGGAGAAATTCTGGGCTGCCCATGCTTTGGTACCAACTTCAGAGGAGTTGACACTGATGCAGCAGTAAACCCTAAAAACAATTGGCAAGGTAACTAACTTGCCGGTTGTTTTTTATTATTAATTTAAAAAGAAACCCCCGGTTATACCGGGGGTACAAAAAACTTATAGT
>CAOJGX010000043.1 GCA_948435735.1 uncultured Clostridium sp. | reverse complement strand
AGAAAGACCAACTATAAAAAGTCAAGCAAAATTTGAAAACAATTTAGAAAATTTTTTAAAGAAAAAATAGACATCACAAATAAGTGATTTTTAAGAATAAAAACCACTGGTAATATATGTGAATACAATAATTATTGCTTAGGTACTTCATAAGTTGCGTTATTCTTTAATACAGCATAAATGATATTACACATTTTTCTTGCAACAGCACCAATACAAGTTTTATGATGTTTACCTTCAGCACGTTTCTTTTGATAGTATTCTTTTAAAACAGGATCCGTATTAGAAGCAACTAAAGCAGCTTGAAATAAAGCTTTTCTCAAATAAGGTGAACCACGTTTAGACATTACATTATGAGTCCCTTCAAATTCACCAGATTGTGAAACAGTTGCATCAATACCAGCAAAAGCAACTAATTTAGATGGTTTATCAAAACGACTAATATCGCCAAACTCACTGATAATTACAGCACCAAGAATAGGACCGATGCCAGGAATAGTAGTAATTGGAGAATTAATTTTTTTCATAAGTTCCTTAATTTTGGTTTCACATTCTTTAACTTGATTATCAATGAATTGGATTTGTTCAATTAATAACTTTAATTGAAAAGTAAAACTTTCTTTAGAAAAAGTAATGCCAAAAGAATTTTTAGCAGAATTAATAAGTTTTTCAGCAGTACTTTGACCAACTTGTTTTCTACTAAGATTTTCAAGAGTTTCAGTCAATGTTTCAACAGATAAATCTTCAAAATCAGAAGCAGAAGAATAGTCTAAAAGTAGCTGTTTAGAGGTCGTTCCAAAAGTGTTAGAAAATATAGTTTGATATTCAGGAAAAACCTGATCAAGAACACAAATGACTTTACGCTTTAAATCACCAGCAGATTGAATAAGGTAATTTCTCATACGGCAAATATTTCTAAGAGAATATAAATCCTCGTTAGAAAGAGTAGTTTCAATAAAATCGCCATAACGAATTAAATCTGCAATTAAAACTGAGTCAATGGTATCATTCTTACGTTTACGAATTTCAGTACCTTTACGCCATCCATCAGTTTGGATAGGATTTACAACATGAATGCAATTAAAGTTATAATCATAAAGAAATGAGTAAATTGAAAGCCAGTAATGACCAGTAGCTTCCATACCAACTGTAACATTGGTAAACTCAGAATATTTCTTGATTATTTCAAGAAGAGATTTACCACCTTCAGTAGTATTAGAAAAAGAAAATCCTTTAAAAATAGTTTTTCCTTTTTCATCTAATAAAGAAGCAACATGAGTATTTTTAGCAATATCAATACCTAAATAAAACATAAAAAGACACCTCAAAATAAATATTTTAGATAGTGTAAATCCTCTACTCTTAAAAGCGATACAACCTTGTTATATATACGGAGAAAATCCTAGATTAGGAAATCAACATCCAACTCATTCATATACAGCCAATAAGAAAGAGGCGCTAGTCTTTCAATCACGAAGATAAACTTCAAGGAGGCGAGAGCGACACTCTATCTAAGTTACTATAAGTATATAAAAATATTCTTATAGTGGCAATAGGTTTATAGGTAAATCCTTTATTTAAAAACCTAACTATATTATACAAGGAGGGAAAAACAATGAAAAGAGTTCGATGTTTATACAGAGTATCAACTGTAAAGCAGTTGGATAAAAATGACATTCCAATGCAAAGAATTGAATGTATGAAATATATAGAAATGATGCCAGATTGGGAATTTGACAAAGAATACATTGAAAAAGGTGTATCAGGCTACAATAAAAAACTAGAAGACAGAGATGTTTTGCAAGAAATCCGAACCGATGCCATCAACAAAGAGTTCGACGTTTTGCTGGTATTTATGTTTGACAGACTTGGAAGAAGAGACGACGAAACTCCTTTTATTGTGGAATGGTTTGATGAACACGGTATCGAAGTGTGGTCGACGCAAGAAGGTCAGCAAAAGTTCGAATCGCGAGCCGACAAATTAATTAACTATATAAGATATTGGCAATCTGGTGGCGAAAGCGAAAAAACCTCGATAAGGGTTCGAACAAAGCAAAGGCAAATGATTGAGCAAGGCATTAATATCAGTTCGGTTCCTCCTTATGGTTATAGAATGGTCAAAACAGGAATCTTTACGAAGCGAGGTGTAGAAAGAAAAACGTATGAAATCGTACCGACTGAAGCAGAAGTTGTGAGAAAGATATTTGATTTATTTACCGAAGAGGGCTATGGCGGAATGCGAATTGCCAAATATCTGAATGAGAAAGGCTACAAAACGCACAAGGGTTGTGAATGGAGTTATAGCACGATTAATAATATGCTTCGAAATCCGATTTACACAGGCTATCTATGCTTTCATAAAACGAGTGTGCCAATTGGTGGTGGAAAGCGAAAAAGAGTGTCAAATACAGAAGATTGGATTTTTTCGAAGGATAAAATTCCAGAAATTCAAATTATCTCAGAAGAACAATTTGAAAAAGCGCAAAAAATCAAAAAGGCAAGATGTGATAAAAATAAACAATGTGAAGAAGAAAATAAGGAATATTTCAGTTATCAAACCAAAGGAGATATGCTTTTTACAGGGTATATTGTGTGTGGTGGTTGTGGCTCAAAACTAACGACTAGAACCTCAAAAAGAACAATAAAATTGGAAGATGGAAGCAAAGGCTATACAAGATATAAATATTATATGTGTAGTAACAAGGCTTGTGGTAGAGAGTGCAGTTGCCAGAAGAAAAGTCATAAAAATAATTGCGTAGAAGAGCCAGTTTTAAATGAAATTTACCAATATTTTGATTTATTAGAAAAAAGAGATTTATCAGAATATGTGAGAAAAATCCATAAAAATACAAATGACAACGAAGGCAAGCAAATTAGAGAATTGGAAAGAAATATCAAAGAATGTTCGAATAAAAATGATTTGCTAAAAGAGGAAATTATGAATGTGATAACAGGGAAAAGTACTTTTACGAGAGAGTTAATTTCTGAATTAATGGAAGAAAATAAACAAAAGATAGAAGATTATGAAAGACAAAAGATAAGATTAGAGCAATTAAAAAAGCAAAAAGAAGTAGATTTTGAGCAAATGCTAAAAATGAAAAGTATGATTCCAGATTGGAAAGAAGTTTTGAAAAATTGCAGTATAGAAAGAAAAAAAATGATATTATCAGCAATGATAAAAGAAATTGTCGTTTATGATCATAAAATTGATATTCATTTAAGAATTAGTTTTGACGAATTCTTGCGAACAGCACAAAAACTGGGTTCTGAGTCAGATAGCAAATTTGCTAGAAACCTGTGTAACACGAGAACCAATCGAACTAACACCACGCTGGGTACATTTTGACGCAAGAACCACAGCTGCAGGTTTTCCAACAGAACGTTATGGAAGTAAAAGTAACTATGTTTGCGTAGCACAAGATGCCTTAAATGCGTTAGGATATAGAACAGGAGGATTAGATGGTATATTTGGAACACAGACAAGAAATGCTGTGGCAAGTTTCCAAAGCAGAAATGGCTTGTCAAGTGATGGAATTTTAGGCCCACTTACTTGGAGTAGATTGATGTCACAAGCTAATGGAATTGGAAGAACAAGTACAGTTGTAAATTAAAAAGTGGGAAAAAATTCCCGCTTTTTTGTAATATTTGACAATTTACATAAAATATGATATAATTTTTTATATAGTTATATAGAAAATCAAATACACATTTTAAGGAGGTAAAATAATGATAACAGTAAAAGGTGTAGAAGTGCGGGCGGAAGAAGTTAGTATTGAGACAGAATTTCGGTTTTTGACAGAGGAGGGGCAAAAAAGACTCTTTTTGGAGAACAAAGAAGCTTTTCTTTTAGATGCGTTGCACTCAGGTTATTCTGCTGTTTGCAGATTGCTTTGGGAGCCAGAAGTGTTAAAAAGTTGTTCGCCGGCTCTCTTGAATGAGGCAATTATTCTATGTCTTTCAGACGCAAGCAAAGAACTAGAAGATGTTAAGGTACTCATAAATACGTTAGGTTCTGAATTGGATGAGGGCTGTATAACATTTATTGCTTATGCATTTTTCGTAGAAGTAGAGCTTAAAGTATTAGCAGCAAAAAATGAAAAAACCTCATTGGAATTGCTTAAAAAAATGTTTATTTTGGCGGTATCGAAATTTGTGGATGACAATGAGCCTATATTATTTGATGCCATTGTCACGAATCCTAATTTTGAGGTAGACGAAGAAATCGAGCAGACGATAAGGGCCTTTGACTCTAAAAGAGCTGAGAAAATTAAGAAGAGAATTGAGCAGCTGAGAAAGTAACTGAAAAAAATGCCATATTAGAAGAATGAAGGGTAAAGAATTGCTAAAATAGCGTCTTTACTCTTTATTTTGTTTTACATTCAAATGACAAATTGAGGAGACAAAGTCTTTTTTATTTTTGAGGCAATATATATAGTATAGATTTGGGAGGAAAATATGGAATTATTAGAAATTATTTTAATTAGCGTAGCACTTGGAATGGATGCGTTTGCAGTTGCAGTTTGTAAAGGTTTGTCTATGAGAAAAATGAATTGGCAGAAAGCCATTCAAATAGCCTTGTATTTTGGAGGATTTCAAGCATTTATGCCAATGCTTGGATTTTGTTTAGGAAGTCGATTTGAAACGATTGTAGTTAGTATTGACCATTGGATTGCATTTATTTTACTCTCTATAATTGGTGGAAATATGATAAAAGAAGCCTTCAACAAAGAAAATGAAAATTGTAATGATGATACCAGTTTTAAAACAATGCTTATGTTAGCAATTGCCACAAGTATTGACGCTTTAGCAGTGGGTATTACATTTGCTTTTTTGAAAGTAAATGTGGTTATTGCCGTAAGTCTAATTGGAATGATAACATTTGTATTATCTGTGGTAGGTGTGAAAATAGGAAATCAATTTGGTGATAAATATGAAAGAAAAGCAGAACTTGCAGGTGGTTGTATTTTGGTTTTAATGGGTGCGAAAATCTTGTTAGAACATTTGGAAATTTTAAATTTATGATTTTTTAGGAGGTAGATACATGCAAAATAATATTTTAAAATTAAAGAGGCGTATGCTGATTATTTTAATTGGAGTAATCGTTGCAAGTATTATTTTAATTGTACATACAGGCTATATTCAATTTGTGCAAGGCGAAGAATTACAAGCAAAAGCTTATGGGCAACAAAGTTCAGAAAGAACAGTGACAGCCAATCGAGGGACTATTTATGATCGAACAGGAGAAAAAGTCCTAGCACAAAGTAGTACAGTTGAAACGGTAACAGTAAATCCAGTGAATATTTCGGCGGATCATAAGGAAAAAGTGGCACGTGTTTTGGCAGATATTTTTGAATTGGATTATGAAAAAGTTTTAAAAAAAGTTAGTAAAAATAGTTCCATTGAAACAATTGTCAAAAGAGTGGAAAAAGCTAAAACAGATGAATTGAGAGTTTGGATGCAAGCGAATAATATTTATGGCGGAATTAATATTGATGAAGATACGAAAAGGTTTTATCCGCAAGCGAGTTTGGCTTCGCATATTATCGGTTTTTGTGGAAGTGATAATCAGGGGTTGGATGGCATTGAGGCTCGCTATAATGATATCTTGACAGGCCAAAATGGTTCCATTTCAAAAATGATTGATGCCAAAGGCAATAATTTTGGAGAGGAAGGAGAAAATTACGAAGAACCATCGACAGGAAATGATCTTATTTTGAGTATTGATATGAACATTCAAGCCATTGTTGAGAAATATTTGGAGGATGCCTGTATTGACAATGTATGTACAGATGGTGGGAATGTGATTATGATGGATCCGCGAAATGGCGATATTTTGGCAATGGCAACGTATCCATTTTATGATTTGAATCATCCATACGAGATTAATAAGGAGGAATTGAAGCAAGTTTGGGATTTGTTGGACCAAGCACAAAAGTCAGAGAGTTTGCAAGGAATGTGGAGAAATAAGGCAATTGCGGATACGTATGAGCCGGGTTCAACGTTTAAGTTAGTGACGGCTTCGGCGTCTTTGGAAGAAGGAATTGCTGAAACAGATAAAGCTGGTGCGTATTGCTGTACAGGTGGAATTGAGATTGCGGGGGTCCGTATTAAGTGCTGGCGATATTATAGACCGCATGGTTCGGAGTCTTTGAGAGAAGCTTTGATGAATTCCTGTAATCCAGTGTTTATTGGTTTGGGCCAGAAAATTGGGGTGGAAAAGTATTATGATTATTTAGAGAAGTTTGGTTTTTTAAAAAAGACAGGAATTGATTTGTATGGAGAAGCAAAAAGTATTTTTTTGACAGAGGAAAAGGTTGGCCCTGTTGAACTTGCAACAATTAGTTTTGGGCAAAGGTTTGAGGTGACACCTATTCAGATGATTACGATGGTGTCAACCATTGCAAATAATGGGCGATATGTTCAGCCGCGTTTGGTAAGGCAAATTAAGAATTCGGAAACAGGTGAAGTTCAGAATGTTAAACCGATATTTGGTGAACAAGCGATTTCAGAAGAGACAGCGAAGAATGTGCTTAGTATGATGACTTCTGTAGTGAGTGAAGGAACGGGAAAAAATGCGAAAGTATTAGGATATAATGTTGGTGGAAAAACTGGAACTTCAGAAGATGGTGTAAATACAAATAAATATGTTACTTCTTTTATTGGAGTAGCGCCAACAGATGACCCACAGATGGCGATTTTGGTGACTTTGTATAATCCGACTGGTGAGGGAGGTCACCAAGGAGGTGGTGTTGCAGCTCCAGTTGCAGGAAAGATATTGAATGAGGTGATTCAGTATTTGGGAATTGAGGCAACGGAAGAAGTTGAAGAAGAAAGTGAGTAAGTCACTTTCTTTTTTAAGGAAATTAATTAGCCGAATCATAAAACTTACCAAAACCACACTTCCCTAAATTTACTAGCTTTGACAAAACATCTTTTTTTATTTACGTTACATAAATGTAACCAAAACTTAATCAAAACTTAATAATCACCACATAGCTATATTTTCCGTAAAAAAAATACTTAAAAAGTGCTGAAAGATAGCTATAAATGGTAAATTATTCTATTTACAAACTTCAATAAATATTTTAATATAAAATAAATAATAAATGAAAAAAGAAAAGAGGAAAAGAGATGTTTACTAGGTCGAGAAAGTTAGTTAGTATGTTAATCGTTTTTGTAATTGTATTTTCATACATGGGGCAAACGCTAGAGGCAATTGCAACAACAGATGGTTTATCTGCCATTACAAATGGATTTTTGAATAGTGGAGAAATGAAATTTAGTAGTTATTTTGAGGAAGAGGGAAATGTTGAAAAAGTTGGAGACATAAACGAAAAGGCAATTTTAACCTTGGAAATAGCACCAAATGATATTGGAAAAGGCTTTTTGAAAGAAGGAACTATCACTGCCAATGAAGATAGTAATTTTAAATTCTCAAACATCAACAATATCGAAATTGATGAGCTTGAACAAAAAGCTGAAAGTATCGAAATGGAAACTCAACCAGAAGAAGAGGAAGTTATAGAGGAGTTGCCAACAATTTCGGAGGAAAATAATGTCGTAGAGGAAGAGAATTTAACAATAGATAATACAGCAGAAAATAATACAATTCAAAGCGATGTGGTAGAAAATGAAATCGTTGAAAATGAAGTTTCACAAGAAAATTTAGTGAACGAAACAGAAAATGTTAGGTCAGAAGAAAATGTTTTGACAAATGAAACAACTGAAAATACAACCAATGAAGTAACAAGCCGATCAAGTGAGCCACGAACGGAAAATGATAATGCAATGCCAGAAGAAGAATTTGTAAACGAAGACGAAATCATTCAAAATGAAATGACAGAAACCTATGAAGAACTAACAGCAAAAGACTTTGAAACAGAAATTATAAGTGACAATCAAATAAAAGTACAAAATGTGATTCACAAGACCAAAATAGAAGTAGAAATTGAATATAACAAAAAAGATACTTTTTATATAGCAGATTTATATCGACAAATTAATCTACAATTAAAAGGTACCTATATTAATATCGACCTAAAAAGAATCGAAACGGAACAAAACCAACAAATTACGGTTGGTTGGAAATATCATCAAGAGTTTGAATTAGCAGGAGCCTATAGTAGCGTTTCTCCTTTTAAGTTAGGAGAGCATACAGGAACAATTGTAGAGAGCAAAATTACAATAAAAAGGCAAACAGAAGCACCAAATCATCTTCCAGTTAAACAGACAAGCCTAGAAGTTGAAGTCCCTGAAATTGCTGGAAAGGGACCAGAAAAAGTAAGTGTACAAGCACAAAAATTAATGGCAACCAAAGGTGAGGATTTAGGCGAAGTTAACTTTAATCAAGATAATTGGAATTATGATGCAGAAAACAAAAAATTAACCCTTCATATAACCAATGAAAAAGATGGAACCGCAGCAAACTTAATGGGCGAAGATGAATACATCCTTGTTTATCGCTATCGTGATTACATACAAGAAAATATAAGCTTACAAAACAATATAAAAGCAACGATAGAAGAATATAGTGCTAATGAAACCATTCGCACAACTAAAGAATTACAAGATACACAAGAAATTCAAACAAAAGAAAACGACTTAATTACTTACAATATAGGAACGACAACCCAAAAACTAAACAAAGCTAAAATTAATGCAAATTATAATTCGCAAGAACCAATCTACGAAACAGAATATGTTAGTACAGTCAATGTCAACATTTTAACAAGTGATTTAGTAGAAGAATTTAAAATAAACACTTCCAAAGAGTTATATCTAGACAGCAATGGAACAGAATTTGATGCAACTCCGGATACTCATTACAACAAAGTAAAATTCAATTATGCAGAAATAAAAAACATTTTGCAAAATGATGCAACAGTAGAAATTCAAACACTAAATGGAAATTTATTGTATACCTTAACAAAAGATAGCATTCAAAACGAAGATGCTTGTGAAATAAAACTTGCTAGCCAAGAAAAAGGTTTGTACATTGTGTTCAAGAATGTATCTGTTAATGGAAATGTGTCTGTGGAATTTACAAAGGGAATTGGAAAAAGTAATTATGATAAAGCTACGTTTAATTCTTTCAAACAAATTAAAAGTTTTGTTTCTGCAGAATTAAAATACAGAGAATTTGAAGAAAGATACCAAATGGCTGAAATGTCTACAACGAAGGACCTAGAAAACAGCAGGACAATTGCAGAATTAAATTTAACAAACGAAAACTTAACCACGATTGCCAAAAACGATAATGTTGAACTAAGAATTGCTTTAAATAACGACAAACAAGATAGCGATTTATACATCAATCCAAGTTTTGAATTGGTGTTTCCGAAATATGTAAAAAATGTAAGCGTAGAAAATATGAATTTAATGTATGGAAACGGGTTAAGAATTGAAGATTTTCAAACTTATATAGAAAACGAAATTGTGAAAATGAGAATTCAATTAGCAGGTGTACAAACAACTTTCTGTGAAAGTGTCATCACAAATGGAACGAACATTTTATTGAATTTGAATATTGAATTAGATGAATATACACCCAAAAAACAAGATCAAATCAAACTATATTACTGCAACGAAGGGGTGACCAATTATGGTTCACAAACCAAATGGACAATCAGCAAAGCAGTTCCAAATGGCATTTTAAAAGACACCAATGGATTTGACGTAGCCATTGTAAATTACAAAGCACCAAATGGATTCATAACAGCCAATGGAATTATCAATTATGATGGGCAAGCAAGCAAAGTAAAATCGATTTCGCAAGGTGAAAAAACAGTCAATATAGGAGTTGGTTCAAACGCACAAGTTGCTACAATGGAATTGATTGCCATGAATAATACAGATAATTCATGTGCAGATGCTGTATTTCTTGGAAGGATGCCATTTAAGGGTAACAAAAGTGTTATAACAGGCAAAGATTTAAATACAACTACAAATGTAAATATATTAGGAGGTCTTCAAGAAAATCTTCAAAACTCAAATATGGCAACGATTTATTACTCAACTAAAGAAAAGGCTACGAAAGATTTAAACAATAGCCAAAACGAATGGACTACAGATGTAGATGAATGGCAAGATATTAAATCCTACATGATTGTTGTAAAAGGAGAAATTGAAGCAGGTACTATTTTAAAGTATACATATGACTTTGAAATTCCAGCTAATTTAGATTATGAACAAGCAATTTTTGGAAGTTTTGGAGGATATTATAACAACCTTTATAAAACGGTAGTTTCTTATGAAAGTACAGAAGCAGACAAAGTAGGTCTTACAACACAAAACATGGAAGAAAATGATACGAATAACCAAGACCAAGAAGTATCTTCAAATCCAATTGAAACAAATGAAGAAAATGTAGATGTTCAAGTAACGCAATATATTAGTAGTACCGAGTTTAACTATCATGATAAATTTGAATATAGAATAATTGTAGAAAATAAAAGTAACATAGAAAGTTATATTTCAATTGATGGCGATTTACCGTCTAATCTATTTTTAGAAAAAAGTAAATTGATTATAGATGGAAAAGAAGAAGAAATACCATCTTATAATAAATTTTCAAAATATGAAAAACTAACGGCAAATGGCAAAATAGAAATAATATCAACTGGTGAAATTATAGACTGGGGAAATTTAAATAAGGCCTTAGATTTATCAAATATTGTTACAGTACAAGTACAAGGCGAAAAAATAAATTCAAATGAGATTAATGTAAAAATACATAAAACACAAAATGAAGAAGAACTAGAAGAGGAAGAACCAGAAGAGGAAGAGATAGAGTTTGAAGAAGACGATACAGAAGTGGTAGATATTGAACAATCAAAAAGTGAAGAATCAGAAGAAGAATCAGAAAAATACTCAATTTCAGGTAATGTTTATGTAGATTCTGATGGAGATGGTTTTAAAACAGAAGTAGATAAAGTTGTAAAATCACAAATACAAGTTCAATTATTAAGAGGTGCTAACATGGTAAAAGCGACTACAACAGATAAAAATGGAAATTACACTTTTTCTGATTTAGAACCGGGAGATTATAGTGTTGTCTATCATTATGACAAAGATAACTATACTTCAACCAAATACACACAAGAAGAAAATAACGAAGCCTCAAAAGCAATTGAAACAGAAGAAGGAATTTCTGTAACAGACAATATTACGTTAACAGATACTTCTATAGAAAATATTAATACAGGTTTACAAGAAAAAGATAAGTTTGATTTTGCTATTAAACAATATGTAGAAAGTAGCATTGTCAATATAAGAGGGGAAGAAACAGAATACAATTATGATAACTTAGAACTTGCTAAAATAGAAATCAAACCATCTGACCTAAAGGATGCAACTGTAAAATTGAAGTATAAAATTGTTGTAACTAATGAAGGAAACCAAGAAGGTCAAGTAACAAGTATTGTAAACTATTTGCCAAATGGATTGATTTTCGATCAAGCGGAAAATCCAGACTGGACGATTGGTGTTATTAAAGAAAACGTGTATTATGATGGTTTGAAAGGTATCAATATAAAGCCAGGGGAAAGTAAGGAGATTTACTTAATTTTGAATAAGAAAATGTCAGAAGAAAACACGGGGGTTATTAGTAATAAAGTACAAATTGCTTATACAGAAAGTAGCACAAGGTTAACCGAAAGCGTAGAAGGAAATTTTGCTACTCAAGAGACGATTATAACCATTACGCAGGGTAGACATACTGGCTTGAAGATTGTGATTTCAACAATTAGTTTTACGGGTATTATTGGTTTGTTTGGATATATGGTAAAGACAGGAAAGTTTGAGAAGAAGTTTAATGGTAAGAATTTGATTAAGAAAGTTTATAAATAGGGAGGTGAGGAAAATGAGAAAAAGAGTTTTGAAATTAATCATAATGGCGTTGTTGGTTGTGGTAGTGGAGTTGGTATGGATGAATGAGGCTCAGTGTAGATCAATAGATATAAATCTAGGATGGTATCCAGATGATTATATAAGTGGTGAAGGAACTGAAACAAATAGACTAGACAAGAACTATCCTGGTTATCATGGTTTTCATGCTTTTAGTAGAGAATGGCTACAGGGTAGAGAGAGGAATGAAGAACAAGAGACATTTCCTGGCGAGAATAAGGAAAAGGAGATATTCCCAGAGAATGAACCAGTAGATTGTGCTCCGTGGTGGGAAGGATATTATGAGGAAAATAAGTCAAAATTGAATTTGGAAGAGTATTTAAATTCAAGAGAGTATAATTATAGGATTAGAAGAATAACAAGAGGGAATATGCTAGGTGAAAGTTATTTTGATCCTGTACCATACTATAATTGGAATATGAAAATTGAAGATTTTGCTGTTCTAGAAGATGTGGGCAACTTATTTCTTCATAAGATAAATGGGAAATATACATTTAAATGGAAAAAGAGAGTGATATGGACCACAGAAGATAAAAAAGAAGATGAAACTTCTAATTTGCTTGCAGTTCTTTTAAAAACATATGATGTTAATGCTAGTACCTTACAAAATGATGGAACTACAACGACAGAAGAAGAAAAACGTCATACAAAATTAACGAGTGATATGGTAGTTCAGGCTTATTTTTTGGAGTTAGCAAAACGTGATGTTAAGCTAGAAGACAT
Source organism: uncultured Clostridium sp. (assembly GCA_948435735.1). Classification (GTDB taxonomy): domain Bacteria; phylum Bacillota; class Clostridia; order TANB77; family CAG-508; genus Scatovivens. The sequence continues at coordinate 764 of CAOJGX010000043.1, read as the reverse complement.
ATTTAATGAGTCATTAGAATTTAATGATATAGGCAAAGAAACTCTTAATATTTTATTAAACGCAAGGGGATATAAGAAAAGTATAGAAGAGACTTACGGATCTTGTGATGAGAATGTGGTGAAAAGAAAGTTAGAAGAAATTTTTAATGCGGTTCTTAAACATACAAGGGAAATTATTGAAACAAATGAAATACATAAACCAACAGAAAATGATGACTGCAAATTAGAGGGAGACATTGAGGTATTAGAGGGAGACATTGATGCAAGTGAAGAGGTTAAAAAAGTAGTACAAGTACAACCAGGGAGTGTTTTTTATTTGAGATTGCCTAAGGATATTGCTAATAATGCAGTTGATGAGAACGGAGTGGTAAATGCTATACACGTAAGAAAAAAAGGAAGTACAGAAGATCTAAAAGAAGTTAGCGTAAAGCAGGTTGAAGACAATAATTATAAGGATTTTAAGATTACAGTTAGTGAAGATATAGAGTGTGATGAGTTTAGAATACAGATTGATTTTGCGTGGAAAATTTATAAAGCATATGTAGATTTTTTTGAACAACAAAATGAAAATATTGAGAGCGAAGCGGACTATCAGTTATTTAAAGCTAATAAGAAGGGAACTGGAAATGGAAAACTTGTTGCATTTGCAGGTCATAGAACTGTTAACAGGGGAAAAAGTTGGGTTATAGACTGTAAAGTTGTTGATTCTCCCGAAGTAAAAATAAAAAAATACATATACAGCATAGATGAAGAAAAAGTAGAGT
>CAOJGX010000042.1 GCA_948435735.1 uncultured Clostridium sp. | reverse complement strand
TTAGCTTTAAGTGGTTGAAAATAAAGAATTATGAAAGTTCAGGGAAAATTGCTGTAAAAATATTACACAAATTTTGCCATTTTTTGATATTATTTTCCTCAAATCTATAGACAAAAATGAAAAAATTAGGTAAAATAATAATAGGGCGATTATCTTTTCGCCCGCTATTTTATAAAAAAATATACCTTCGAAAGGATACAGTTGATTAATGAGAATGAGTACAATAGATAAAGCAATCATGAGTGAAAGAGCAGAACTAAAGCGCAATAAACAAGAAAGAAAAAAGCATAAAAAGCAAGAACACATAAAATTAAAGAGATTTTTTGCCTCTTTATTCATACTTGGCTCAATAGGCATTATAGCAGGCTTAACACTTCTATATGGTCCATGGAAAAACTTCAGAGAATGGCTTATTACAACTGCTATGACAACCATGACCCATCAATATTTTGCCACTTGGTTTTATGATGATGATGTGATAAAAGATGTATTAAACAGAAATAAAGTCATAGAAATTGCAGAAGATACGGACACCAATCTAATTAATTTTGCAACTGGTAAAATAACAGAATATGAAAACGAGTTTGAAAAACAAATTTTGGAACGTGATCCAAAAAATAATGATTATAAAATTATTGAGATCAACAAAAAGAAATTTTCTGGCTATTTAGTTGCAGTTTACGATCCTGCAAGAATTCAAGCTGTTTGTACCAAACAATTGGGAATTTCAGGTCAATATTTGACAACGATGGCGGAAGAGCATGATGCAATTTTAGCTGTCAATGGTGGTGGATTTGATGATCCAAACTTTAGTAGTACTGGAGGTTCACCACTAGGGGTTAGTATTTGTAATTGGGAATATACTTCAAGAGCTGCGTATTCTGGTGCAGGTGGAATTATTGGTTTTACGCGAGATAATAAATTAATTTTGACTTCAAGAGTTAGTGTGAAAGAGGCAAAAGCAAAAGATATCCGTGATGCAGTAACATTTGGGCCATTTTTGATTGTCAATGGAAAAGCCTCGTCTGTTGTTGGAAATGGCGGTTGGGGAACGGCACCAAGAACAGCAATCGCACAAAGAAAAGACGGAATTGTGCTATTTTTAGTAGTTGATGGAAGAACTGCCTCAAAACCGGGTGCGGATATGGACGATTTAATTGATATTTTACAAGATTACGGAGCCTACAATGCAGCTAATTTAGATGGAGGAACATCAAGCGTATTGGTAGTCAATAACACGATTGTCAATGACCCAATTGATAGTTCTGGTGCCCATAAAACAAGACCAATTTCAACTGGATTTATTGTAACCAAAGATGACAGCGATGATGGTGACCATAGTGTTGTGGCAAGCAAGTTAGGGGAGGACGAAGACTAATGTATGAAGTATTTGCCGATTTACATGTACATATTGGAAGAAGTGAAAAGGGAAAACCAATCAAAATAACAGCAGCAAGAAGTTTGAATTTTGCGAATATTGCCAAAGAATGTGTGGAAAAAAAGGGAATTCAAATGGTGGGGATTATTGATTGTGCATCGCCCTATATTATTGAAGATATTGAGGATTTTTTGAAAAATGGAGAGGCTTTTGAAATTCCAGATGGCGGTATTGTGTATCAAAATAAGGTTTGCCTTATTTTAGGAAGTGAGATTGAGACTTCGGAAGTAAACGATGAAGGTAAAACTGGAAGTGCGCATAATTTATGTTATTTTCCAACATTGCAAGATATAAAAGCGTTTTCAAAAGAAATGTCAAATCATATCAAAAATATGACACTTAGTTCACAAAGAGCGGATATTTCAGCATATGAACTGATTGACATTGTTGAAAAATACAATGGAATTTTAATTCCAGCCCACTGTTTTACACCACATAAGAGTTTTTATGGAAATTGTACGTCATCTTTGAGGCGAATTTTTAAGGAAAAATATGATAAAATCCCTGCTATCGAACTAGGTTTAAGTTCCGACACTTTTTTAGCAGATCAAATTTCAGAATTAGAAACCAAGACTTTTCTGACCAATTCAGATGCTCATTCATTGCCACGAATTGCTAGAGAATACAATAAAATGCAGTTAGAAGATATCAGTTTTAAGGAATTTGTGAAAGCTTTAAAAAATGAAGACGGTCGTAAGATTTTAGCCAATTATGGGTTAGACCCAAAACTTGGCAAATATCATAGAACGTATTGCGAAGTTTGTGATAAAAGAATTGAAGGAAATGCTCCTGTTACAAAATGTGATTCTTGTGATAGCAGAAATATAACGATGGGCGTTTTTGACCGAATTGAAATCATCAAAGATCGAGAAGAAACGAAAAGGCCAGCTTTTCGACCAGAATATGTTTACCAAATTCCGCTTAGCTTTATTCCTGGTTTGGGAAATAAAACGATTGGTAAACTATTAAATCATTTTGATACCGAAATGACCATCTTACATAAAATCTCCAAAGACGATATCGAAGCAGTAGTTGGAAGCAAATTAGCAAATAATATTATATTAGCAAGAGAAGGAAAAATGCACATTGTAGAAGGCCGGCGGAGGAGTTTACGGAAAAGTAGAATAAAATGAAAAATAGATGAATACACTTTACAATAGAAAAAAGGAAGAGGTCTATGAATAAAAGTGTATTTTCTTATTACCTAAAAAATAATAAAAAGAGTTTTTTTATGTTGATGCTTCTATTTTGTCTTGGAATTATGGGAGGAATTGCATTTATTAATCATGCCAATGAGATTCAGACAGAAGAAATTTGTTCCTATGTCAACTCCCTAAAAGAAAACATAAAAAATTCAGATGCTATTAATAAAACTTTGATATTAACGCAAAGTATCAAACAAAATCTTGTTTTTGTGATACTTATTTGGTTTTTAGGTTGTACGATGTTAGGGAGCTTTTTGATTTATATTGCCATTATTTATAAGGGATTTTCGATTGGCTATACAGTGTCAGCTATGCTTGCAACCTTAGGGATTAAGGCACGGTAGTATTTTTGCAGTGTTGTCTTTATTGTTACAAAATCTAATTTTTCTTCCCATGCTTTTTGTGTTATCGAATAGTGGTATCAAGCTATATAAAAATTTAAGGCAAGATAAATATGTCAATATGAAGTTAGAATTTATTAGACATACGGTAATTATGTTGATTACGGGAGTAGTGGCAATTGTTGCTAGTTTTGTTGAGGTATACATTTCTACAAATTTTTTAATATTTTTTAAAAAATTTTTCTAAAAACTCTTTACATTTTTGGAAAAATCTGATATTATATATAAGTCTTATGTAAATTATAAAGGAATGGGGTATAAACATGGATAAACAAATCAAACTTTTTTTGGAATTTTTACAAAACGATAAAAAATTGTCAAACAATACATTACAATCATACAAAAGAGATATTTTACAATATCAAACTTACATAGACAAAAATAAGTTAAATTATTTAAAAATAGATGAAGAACAATTAAATAAATATTTAAAAAATTTATCAAAAGTAGGCAAAAAGCCATCAACAATTTCTAGAAATTTAGCAACCATACGTGCTTTTTATCAATTTTTGATTCGTACGAAGAAATTGAAAAAGGATCCAACAGAAAGTATTCATTCACCAAAAGTTGAAAAAAAGGTTCCAAGTGTATTAACAGCAAAAGAAGTTGAGTTATTATTAAATCAACCAAGCAACATAGATTTAAAAGGAATTCGTGATAAAGCGATGCTTGAATTTGCATATGCTACAGGAATGAGAGTTACAGAAATCATTTCTTTGGATGTTACAGATGTCAATGTAGAGGAAAGCTATGTTGCTTGCAATAGTGGAAGTAATAAAAGAAATATTCCGCTTGGTTCCATATCTTTGCAAGCGTTAGTAGAGTATATGGAAAAGGCAAGACCAGTTTTAATAAAAGACGAAAATGACAAAGCACTTTTTGTCAATATCAATGGAAAAAGGCTAACAAGACAAGGTTTTTGGAAAATTGTAAAATTTTACAAAGAACAAGCTCATATCGATAAAGACATCACACCACACGTTTTAAGACATTCATTTGCAACACACTTATTAAGAAATGGAGCTGACTTAAAATCCATTCAAACCATGTTAGGTCATTCTGATATTTCGTCAACACAAGTTTATATGCAGTTTAAGAATGAAAATTTGAAAGATATCTATAATAAAGCACATCCACGTGCATAAAGAATAAAAAGTTTATAGAATTGAAACTTACACATTGTAATCTTTGTGTGAGTTTTTTTGTATTAAGAATATTAATATTTTCTTAAAATTAAAATGTGATTCTTAACAAAATAATCTTTTTATGTTACAATTTAATTGTTGTGAAATAAAATCGTGGTTTTCTTACAAAAATGTAAGTTTCATGTAACCAAATTCAATACGAAAAATGGGGAATATTAAATATAATAAATAAAAAATATAGGGAGCAATAAAATGGAAAAAAGAAAAGTAGTAGAAGAGTTGATAATCCTATTTTGGTTATTTATTTTAGGAAGTATGATAGGATATATCTATGAAATGGTGATTGTGTTATTTCAAAAAGGCTATTTTGAATCAAGGCAAGGTTTGATTTATGGCCCTTTTACACCAGTTTATGGAATTGGAATGGTTGTTTATTATGTTATTTTAAAATCAATTGGTACAAAAAATAAAGTGGAAATATTTTTTGTTACAATGTTGCTTGGGGGAATAACAGAATATGTGTGTTCTTTTGTGCAGGAAAAGGCATTTGGTACAATCTCGTGGGATTATTCGTATTTACACTTTCATTTAAATGGTAGAACGAGTTTGCTCCATTGTACGTATTGGGGAATTGCAGGAATTTTGTATAGTACCTGGATTGTTCCGAGATTAGAACAATGGAGAAAATTCATTACAAACAAAAAACTACAAATTTTGACAAGCTTTGTGTTGATTTTTATGGTGTTTAACATTACGATTTCGTGTGTAGCAGCCGAAAGGCAGATGCAAAGAAGAAAAAATAGGGAACCAGAAAATGAATTAGATTTATTTTTGGACGAATATTATCCAGATGAGAGAATGAATCGAATTTTTGCCAATAAAAAAGAGAGATTTTGAAAGGAAGACGAAGGTGTTTAAGATTGTAATTGTAGAGGACGATGAGGAAATTCGTGAGGAATTGAAACTATTATTACAAAATAGCGGATATGAAGCAAAGGTGATTGCTGATTTTCACAATATTGTTCCAAAAATTTTAGAAGAACAGGCACATTTGATTTTGCTAGATGTGAATTTGCCAGAACAAAATGGGTATGAAATTTGTAGTAAAATACGAGCCAAATCCAATGTTCCGATTATGTTTGTAACCAGTAAAAATAGCACTATTGATGAATTAAATGGGATGATGAGAGGAGCAGATGATTATATCGAAAAACCGTATAATATTCCTATTTTGCTAGCCAGAATCAATAATTTATTGATGAGGAGTTATCCGAAAGAGGAAAGAAATACAATAGAGTATCAAGGTATTACCTTAGAGATTTTAAAATCAACCATATTTTATCAAGATAAACAAATTGAGTTAACGAAAACAGAGCTAAAGGTAATGTATTATCTTTTTACTCATTTAGATAGAATTGTGTCAAGAGAAGAAATCATTGACTATTTGTGGGATAATGGTGTGTATGCAGATGATAATAGTTTGAGTGTAAATATTACAAGATTAAGAGAAAAATTGAAACAAATTGGGTTTGAACATTTTATTGAAACCAAGAGAGGCCAAGGGTATAAGATATGAATTTTAGTAAATATGCAAAGGACAAAATGAATACTATTTTGGGATTTATTGTGTATTGTTTGCTTCTTGTGACCTATTTGAAAGCGATGCAAGTGAACTCTAATGTGATTTGGGTTGTGGTTTGTGTTTCTTGTATTTTTTTTGGCGTTGGAGTTGTGGTGAGTTTTTGGGAAAAATATGCCTATTTTAGAAATATAAATCGAATAATGGATGGGTTAGAAGAAAAATATTTGATTTCAGAAGTGATAGAAAAGCCAAGAAGAGAGGAAAATTTGGCACATTTTCGTATTTTGAAAAGGGCAAATAAATCCATGCTTGAAAATGTAAATCAGGTAAGAAATGCTCAGAAAGCCTATAAAGAATATATTGAAAGTTGGGTGCATGAGATAAAAATTCCGATTACATCAAGTAAATTATTATGTGAAAATCATCCGTCAGAAGTAACAGAAAAGTTGGAAAATGAGATAGAAGAAATTCATAATTTTGTGGAACAGGCTTTATTTTATGCACGTTTAGACCAAGTTTCCAATGATTTTATAATACGAGAAATAAATTTAGGCGAAATAATAAAAAGCGTGCTAGCAAGAAATAAAAAAATTATGATACAAAATAATATGAAAGTAAGTTTACAAAATTGTGATGTTACTGCGTATACAGATGAAAAGTGGTTGGAATTTATTTTGCATCAAATTATGATGAATAGTGTGCAATATAAAACTGAGAAAAACCCAGAAATACGAATTGAGATGAAGGAAAATAAAGGAAATGTAGTGTTATCCGTAAGAGATAACGGAATTGGCGTTAAGACAAGCGAAATTGACCGTATTTTTGAAAAAGGTTTTACAGGAACGAATGGAAGGAAGCAGAAGAAATCGACTGGAATTGGGCTATATTTGTGCAAAAGATTGTGCAAAGAATTGGGGATGGAGATTGAGGCGGAAGCGGAAGAAAATGAGTTTATGGAAGTTAGGATTATCATTCCGAGGAATAAGAAGATGTAACCTTACAAAACTGTAAGATTCAAGCAAACTAGTTCTATAGAAAATAGCTAAAAAACAGGTTATACTTAAATTAACCATTTCAAATGGAATGATTTAAGAAGGAGTGATAATTTTGAAAAAAATATTGAAAGTAGAGCAAATCCAAAAATATTATGGCAATCAGGCCAATATCACAAAAGCGATTGACGACATTAGTTTTGATGTAGAAGAAGGTGAATTTATTGGTATCATGGGCGCAAGCGGAAGCGGAAAAACAACGCTTTTGAATTGCATTTCTACGATTGATACCGTAAGTAGTGGTCATATTTATTTGGAAAATCAAGATATTACCGAAATTAAAGAAAAAGACATTGCGAAATTTAGAAGAGAAAATTTAGGTTTTATTTTCCAAGATTTCAACTTGTTAGACACACTAACCATTGAAGAGAATATTGCTTTAATTTTAACCATTAATAAAATGCCTGAACAAGAAATTGACAAGCGAATTTTAGAAATTGCTAGTGGCTTGGGAATTGAGAAAATTTTGCAAAAATATCCCTATCAAGTATCTGGTGGTCAAAAGCAAAGATGTGCCGCTTGCCGAGCCATTGTAAATCAGCCCAAAATTATTTTGGCAGATGAACCCACAGGAAGTTTAGATTCAAAAGCAGCTAGACAATTACTAGAAATCATGGAAAACATGAACCAAACCTTACAAGCAACTATTTTAATGGTAACACATGACCCATTATCTGCTAGCTACTGCAAAAAAATTCTATTTTTGAAAGATGGCAAAATTTTTAACAAAATCGAAAAAGGAAACAGGCAAAGAAATGATTTTTATCATGAAATATTAGACGTGTTGGCTCTTTTAGGAGGTGACGCAAAAGATGTTAGGTAAATTATCTTTCCGAAATGCTAAAAGGCAAGCCAAAGATTATGTGATTTATTTTATTACGATTGTAATGGCAGTTGCTTTACTATTTAGTTTCAACTCCATAGCTGCTTCAAGTGATATTGCTGAACTTTCATCCACCATGAAAAACTTTTCAAAAGCTATTATGGGAATCGATGTTATCATTGTTTTCGTTATGGTTTGGCTGATTAATTACACGATGAAATTTATGCTTGAAAAAAGGAGCAAGGAATTTGGAACCTATCAAATTTTAGGGATTGAGAAAAGGGATATTGCCAATCTATTTACCATAGAAAATTTATTGATTGGAATACTTGCTTTTATGGTAGGAACGGGTGTTGGTATATTTCTTTATCAAATTTTTACCAGTATTATTATGAATTTATTTGCACAAGCCTATCAAATTTCAATTGTATTTAGTTGGGAGGCAGTTAAAACAACAGCCATATGTTTTTTTGTTATGTTCGTATTGGTGCTTTTAAATAGCAGACAAAAGATTAAAAAAACGAAAGTGTATGATTTATTATATGCGGATAAACAAAACGAAAATAATCGCATTAAAAATACAAAAGGAAATCGAGTTATTTTTATACTTTCCATTATTTTGCTACTAACTGGTTTATGGGTTTTAAATTTAGATTATAGCAATCCAGTTCAAATGACAGGTAAAAATACGATATTAGCCATTGTTTTGTGGATTCTTGGAATTTATTTATTTTATTTTAGCATTTCAAGTTTTATTGTCAAACGATATTTGGAAAATAAAACCAGAAAATATAAGAAAACCAATTTATTTTTATATCGAAATTTGACTTCTAAAATTAACACGATGAGCGTTACTTTGGGTACCATTGCAACTGCATTTGCGTTTATTATGATAGGTGGAAATGTAGCGTTGCTCATGAATGGCATGCTCAATAATGAAATTGAAAAGGGATATCCTTTTGAAATTATGGTCAGTTCGCCAGATTCAGATTTTTCGAGATATAAGGAATATATTGAAAAAAATGCTAAAGTAACCGAGTTATATGAATATAGACTATACCATATTCCCAAAACAACACTTACAAAAGCACTAGATGGCACAACCTTTGAAGGAAGGTATGATGAAGAATATGAAAATGTTTTAAGCTTAACAGATTATAACCACTTGAGAAAAATGTTAGGATATGATATAATAACATTACAGACGAATGAAGCAATCATTCAATGTATGAAGACTGCTGAAAAATCGTTTCAAGCGTTTATTGAAAAACATAACAAGATTGAAATAGTAGGAAAAGAAATTACGTTTAAAGAAGTAAGAGCAGAGCATTTTGCGCAACTTTCTTTTAATGGATATACGTATTGCCTTGTCGTTCCAGATAATTTACTAACAGAAATTGCAAAAGAACAACCTGAAATAGAAGTTCCTTTTTACAAAGGAGATTATAAATTGGTTGCAAAGACAGAAGAACCAACAACAGAAGAATTTTATCAAGAGTTATCGGATTATATTTTGTATGAGGCCATGGAAACCACAGCAGAAATCGATGGAAAAACGCAAAGCTATACCATGGAGATTCCGCTAGGAAATGTGATGACAAGAGGTTATCGAACTAGCCAAGTCAAGTCATTTTATACCATGATGTCGTTTTTGGCATTTTATGTAGCACTGATTTTTATAATGGCAACAGCAACTATTTTGGCGATTCAGCAGTTAAACGATTCAGAAAAATATAAATATCGTTATAATTTATTGAAAAAATTAGGCATGGATGAAACTGAAATGAACCAAACCATTTTAAAGCAAATCTTGTTTTATTTTGCTTTACCAATGCTCATTCCAATTTTGCTTAGCCTGCCAGCTGTTTTAATTGTGGGGCAGATTTTTACGGTTGCCATAACAGTAGAAGAAATTTTTAAAAATATGATCGTTGTCCTTGGCATGTTTATTTTGGTATATGGAATATATTTGATAGCAACAGACATACAATTTGATAGAAATATAAATGGAAGTAGGTAGAAAAGATGAAGGAAATTTATATTGTACTAACACACACAGGAACCGCCTTATCAAGAATGATAAAATGGTTTACCAAAGATGAATTTACACACAGTTCAATTGCCTTAGATGCAGAATTAAAGCAAATGTACAGTTTTGGAAGACTCAATCCGTACAATCCGTTTACACGGCGGATTTGTACATGAATACATAGACCAAGGAACCTTTAAAAGGTTTTATAAAACCAGAGCAAAAGTTTATTCTTTAGCTATAACAGATGAGCAATACAAAGCAATAGAGAACCAAATTACTTATTTTCAAAAGGAAAAAGAGGCCTATACATTTAATCGATTAGGGTTATTTGCGGTAGGTTTACATAGAAAAGTTGAAAGAGAACATGCTTTTTATTGTGCAGAATTTGTCAAATATATCTTAGAAGAAGCAGGCATTGAAACGGATTTGCCAAGCCTTATTAAACCAGAAAATTTTAAACAAATAGAAGGGCTGCAAGAGATTTATGCTGGTATGTTAAGGAAATATACATCACCAAAGGTAAATATTACAGAATTAATTCGAGAAAATCTATTATTATACACGAAAAAAGAAGGGATTGTATGAGTAGAAAAAATAAAGTAAAAGTGTTTAAAACCATTTTAACAGGATTTGTCTTAATTTTGATGGTTGGAATGACGGTGTATTTATTTCCTGTCATGAAAAATTTGACATCCTTAGAAGGCCAAATGGCTTTTAAAGAAAAAGTAGAAAGTTCTGGTATACTAGGGATGTTAAGTTTAATTGGTTTACAAGTAGCACAAATATTTTTGGTCATTGTGCCTGGTGAGCCAGTTGAAATATTGGCAGGAATGTGTTATGGTGCAGTTGGGGGAAGTATATTTATTATGCTTTCTGCTTGTGTGATATCTTGCGTTATTTTTGGTCTGGTTCGAAAGTTTGGTAGAAGTTTTGTGTGCAATTTTTGTGATGAGGAAAAAGTGGCTAAAATTGAGAAAAGCAAGTTGTTTCAAAATCCAAGAAAAATTGAAAGAATTATGCTGATTTTATTCTTGATACCAGGAACACCTAAAGATTTACTGGTATATGTGGCAGGTTTATTGCCGATTAGACCAATTCGCTTTATTGTCATTTCAACGCTTGCTCGTTTTCCGTCTGTGATTTCTTCCACGCTTGCAGGAGAACATCTGGCATTGGGAAATTGGAAGATGAGCCTTATTTTGTATGCAGTTGTATTGCTTCTTGTAGGAATCATCATTTTTATTATGAATAAACTGGACAAGGATAAAACAACAGAAGAGGTGCTAAAAACAATGAATGAGAAATAGATTGTAGGGGCGAATATAATTCGCCCGCATTAGCCTAAATAGCATATTTTCATGCATTTGTCAAGTTGACAAATGGACCAAAATATGCTATAATTAAAGATAAGGTATTTTTTTAAATAAAAACGAAAGAGAGGAAGAAAATATGGATTGGAAATGTACCAAATGTGGAAATGAGGAATTTGAAAAGGATCAATTTCAAGCAACCGGAGGAAATTTCTCAAAATTATTTGATGTACAAAATAAGAAATTTATTACAGTAACATGTACCAAATGTGGTTACACGGAATTGTATAAGGCAGAAACATCAGCTGGAATGAATCTATTAGATTTTTTAATGGATTAATAGTTAGGAGGAAAAAATGGCAACAACACAAGATTTTATAGAATATGTTTGTGAACAAATTAGTGGAATTGGTGAGGTCCGCTATCGAAAAATGTTTGGTGAGTATATGGTATATGTGAATGATAAGCCAGTCATTATTGTTTGTGATAATGTGGCTTTTGTGAAAAAATTGGCAGTGATTGAAGAGGAGATGAAAGAAGCAGAATGTGGTTTTCCTTATAAAGGGGCGAAAGAACATTATGTTTTGGATATTGATAATCAAAATTTTTGCCGCGATATTGTGAAAAAAGTAGAGGAAGTTACTCCTTTGCCAAAGCCAAAAAAGAGAAAAGAGTCAAAATAGAGAAAAAGCCTTACAAAATTGTAAGGTTATTTTTATAAAAGTATGCTATAATGGAAGGGGGGGACGAAAATGCAAAGAATTTTAATTGTTGAAGATGATGAGAAGTTAAGAGATGAATTAGAAATTTTCTTGAAGAATAATGGTTATGAAGCTGAGGTTTTAAAAAGGTTTGATAATACAATACAAGATATTTTGAGTAAAAATCCAGATTTGGTTTTACTAGATATTAATTTACCAAATGCAGATGGAGAATATGTGTGTAAGGAAATTCGAAAGGTGTCGGCGGTTCCGATTATTATGGTTACCAGTCGCGATAATGAATTAGATGAATTGATTTCAATTAATTATGGGGCAGATCATTATATCACCAAACCGTTTAATATTCAGATTTTGCTTGCGAAAATTGCTTCCTTGTTGAGAAGAACAAGTATGGGAATGAATTATCAAGATAGGATGGAGTGTCGAGAGTTTGTTTTGAATATGGCCAAAAGCACCATTGAAAAAGAAGATAAGGTGCTTGAACTGACCAAAAATGAATTTAAAATTTTGAAATATTTGGCACAGAATCGAGAAAAAATTGTATCAAGAGAAGAAATCATGGAAGTTTTGTGGGCCACGGAAAGTTTTATTGATGATAATACATTGACTGTTAATATGACAAGATTACGCAATAAATTGGAGGAGTTGAATTTAAAAGAATTATTAGAAACGAAGCGAGGTCAAGGGTATATTTTAAAATAAAGTGAGGAAAAAGACATGCGATTTAGAGATTTTTTGAGAGATAAATTATGGCAGATTAGTTTATGGTTGTTAGCAGTTATTACGATTGAAATTTTTTTGCTGATTTATCCGTTTGGAAATTTTATAAAAATCTATATTCCAGTGAGTTTATTAGGGATGTATTGGCTTGGTTTGGGGATAGAATATGTAACTAAAAAGCGTTTTTATGATAATTTTTCGGATACCCTACAAGAATTAGAAGAAAAATATTTAGTGACAGAAATCATAAAGACGCCAGATTTTCTGGAAGGAGAACTACTGAAAGGTTATTTAGAACAAATTGATAAATCCATGTTGGAACATGTTAATCAATATAAATATTTGATGGAGGACTATAAAGAATATATTGAGTTATGGATTCATGAAATCAAATTGCCCATTGCGACAAGTAAAATGGTGATTGAGAATAATAAAAATATGGCAACCAAAAGTATTGAGGAAGAACTTGGGAAGCTTGAGAATTATATTGAGCAGGCACTTTTTTATGCAAGAAGTAATGTGGTGGAAAAGGATTATTATATTAGAAAATGTAGTTTGAAAGAGATTGTGAATGAAAGTGTCAAGAAGAACAAAAATATGCTGATACAAGAAAAGACAATACTCAATTTGCATGATTTGGAAATCGAAGTAAATACAGATAGTAAATGGATTGTGTTTATCCTAAATCAGATTTTGCAAAACAGTAGCAAGTATCGAAAATTGGAAGGAGAGCTGAAGCTTGAAATTTATGCTAGAAATAATAAGGAAAATGTGATTTTGTTTTTGAAAGATAATGGCATTGGAATAAAAAAAGGTGATATAACAAGAGTTTTTGACAAAGGTTTTACAGGAAGCAACGGTAGAATGTCGAATAAAAAGTCGACTGGGATTGGATTGTATTTGTGTAAAAAGTTGTGTGATAAATTAGGTATTGCGATTGAATTGAATGCAGTGGAAAATGAGGGAACAGAAGTGAAATTGGTGTTTCCAAAGGGGAGTTATAGTAGTCTGTGAGATTTTGCCTAAATGAGCAGCAATTTTCCCTAAAAAAATCTAAAGGAAATAAATAAAAGGAAAAACGGATTTATTGAAATTAATCAA
>CAOJGX010000041.1 GCA_948435735.1 uncultured Clostridium sp. | reverse complement strand
AAATTTTCTAAATTGTTTTCAAATTTTGCTTGACTTTTTATAGTTGGTCTTTCTTCTTTAACTTACTAAATTAATCCAAATTTGTCAAAATCTATCATATACTATTTCTTTAATTTTATTCAGGTCAACATTAGCCTTATAAAAAACTAAACATTGCACTAATCTTTCTACAATAACATACGCTACTACATCTATATCTGAAAATAATATTTCATTTTTCATATTTCCATGAGCTATTCTATTTCTAGTATTTTTAAAAGTATTAGAGATTTTTTCATTTAATTCCTCTTCTTCAATAATACAATCCTCTATGAATTTTATAACTTTATGCTTTAAAATTTTATCATTTTCATTTGTATCACTTTTAAACTTTGGAAAATTTATATCAAACCATTAAAATATGTCTCTATTTGTCCATATTTAACACAACTATTAATATCTGGCAAGTCTATTTTATCTTCTTTAGGTAAATAATAGTAAAAATCAAATGTATTTGTAATATCCTTAATATAGAAATTCAAATAATTCACTTATTTTTCTATAATATTCAATTACTTCTGCAATACTTTTCTTATTCTAATTTGCAAATATGATTTTAATACTACTGGCGTATTGGTATTTTTTTCGCTCGTGATAATGTTGAACTAACTCCTACATTGAATTTATCTTTCTCAATTAAAAAATCATCATTCTTTAATATCTTTAGTTTCAAATAAAATCTCATTTGAAACTGCTATTTCTATTCCTTTGTTGCGGTATTCATTTATTATAAATATATTATCAATTTTAAAAGTGTTGTCTTCTAAAATCCTGCCATCAAAAGAACCTATTTTTTCTTTTTTTATTGTAATTATTTTTATATTCTTTGCATTTTCCCTTATATATCTTTCAAATAATTTTGTCTGTATTTCTTCGTTTAATTCTTGCTTATTTTCTTCTGCATATTTTTGCTTTTTAATATTATATATAAACTCTATTTCTTCTTTATTTTCTCTTTTTAGCGGTCTAAAATCGAGATTAGGCATGCAATCTGATAATCTTATTCTTCGTTCAGTATCTCTATTAACTCTATCTATCATCTCTTTATCCTTTTTTTGTCGTGCAAGACTCGACATTTCCTCCGAAAACACACACCCACAATACTTCTGCCTATACAACCCCAATTCTCTCGCCTTATTCTGACCCTCATAAAATCCATCTCGAAAATCACGATACAAAAACGTCACCCCATACTTTTCCGCCATTTCCTCACAAACCTTTTTTATCACCTCATGCCTCTGATACGGACTTACAAACAAAGTTGTTGTGAAAGCATCAAAACCATTTTCCTTTGCAAATTTAGCAGTTTCTTCCATACGAACTGGATAGCAATACTTCTGACAACGATTTTCAATATCATCCGAAACATTTCTACAAAACTCACGCAGACCATACTTTTCATTCACAATCAATTCCAAATTAATACTTTTACTATATTCCACCAAACAATCACGCCTCGCCTTATACTCCATATATGGATGAATATTCGGATTAAACCAATACAAAACTGGTTCGATTCCCTCTGCTCTTAAACTTTCAATACAATACACACTACACGGTGCACAACAAGTATGTAACAATAACTTCACCTTCAACCTCCCATTTGCCTTTTTGCCAATCTTCTTCGTCTATCTTCTACTATTTCTCCTGCCAATACTATCCCCATCAAAATTCCTAAAAATACAAATCCCAAAATTTGATATTCCCCCCAATACAAATACGTAACCTGCATAGCTATTTGGCTTCCTGTTGCAAAATTCAAAACTCTTTTTATCGCTCTTCCTCTCAAAAACAATACATTCGGAAATAACCACATCATATACCATGTATTATAATTCGTAATCAGCACAAAAACAAACAACCATAAAAAAATATGATAGGTTCGTATCATGGTATAAAAACGAATATGCTTTTGTATCAATAATTTTATAACAACAATTCCATAAAAAATAGCAAACATCATCAAAGCAAAATTTTGCAAAATCTTAACGAATTTCATATGACTTCTAAAAAAATAATAAACCACATAAAAAAGCGAACTATTATATTTTCCGCTGTTGCAAAAAAACGCCTGCTAACACGCCAAAATCTCTCATATAAGGCACATAGCAAACAAAAAGCGTCCCCACCAATACACATCCTGCTTTGATACAACCAATGATTCTATGCTTTAAATCAGCTTTTCTCACAAGATAAATAACCAAAAATGGCAAAATCAAAACCGCTACATATTTTACCGTTGTCGCCAATCCTACACTTACTGTTGTTAACACTAAACTCTTCTTTTGACGAGCAAAATACATTGCCAATAACACAAAAAACACAAGCCACAAATCATTATGCACATCTGCCAATCCTTCTAATAAAATCACAGGATTTAAGCCATATAGAACAACAAACTTTCTTTTTCCTGTTATTTTAAAAATGAGATAGCAACACCCCAAATGAACCAACCAATTTACCACTTTAAATAAACACAAAGCAACATCTATATTCCCCAAAGACAAACCAGAAAATACCGTTACCAGCAAAGTTGACAACGGGCCATACGTCACTCTTTCATACAACCAAACCGGTGCTACTTTTTGAAACATGACATCTTGCTGTGCTTGATATTTTTCCTGTACTTCTCCAATCGACATCTGATATGGATTTTCGTGATAATGTGCTCCTATCCAACCATTTCCTATATAGGCAAATACATCTTTTGAACTGTAAGGGACAATCAGCATAAACACAAAAGAAACGATAAAAATCAAGCTAAAAATTTCCTTTTTCGAATGAAAAATTTTGCTTTCCTGTTTTAAAATAAGAAAATAAATAGCAAGGAATAAGGTAAACACAATTAAAAATAAAGCCAATCCGTGTTGTAGCATTTAACTGCAAAGTGTTTTGGATTAAAAAAGTCCAGCCACCTTCATATGGTAAAATGGATTTATTTTTTCCATAAAATACGATGGATGGTATTGCTAATACGATAGAAATTAGGATTATTTCAGTTTTGATTAGTTTGTTTTTTTTCCTCTGTTTTAGTTGTTCTTCACTCATTTTTTTGCTCCTGTTTTATGATTCATATTGGATTCCTAAATGTTCATATGCAAGTGGTGTAGCAATTCTGCCACGAGGAGTTCTTGCTAAAAATCCAATTTGCATTAAATAGGGTTCATAAACATCTTCTAGGGTTTCTACTTCTTCGTTAATTGTGGCTGCCAACGTTTCTACGCCAACTGGCTTACCTGCATATTTTTCAATCATGGTTTCTAGGATTTTTTTGTCTGTATGATCTAGCCCTAAATCATCAATTTCTAATTTATTTAAAGCAATTTTAGCAATTTCTAATGTAATATCCCCATCACCCAATACAAGCGCATAATCTCTCACACGTTTCAATAGTCGATTAGCTATACGTGGAGTGCCTCTAGAACGCTTTGCAAGCTCTTTAGCAGCCTCTGGTTTGATTTCGATTTGTAAAATCTCGCTTGAGCGAGTAATGATTGTGGTCAAATCTTCTTCAGAATACATTTCTAGCCTACTTACGATACCAAAACGGTCACGTAAGGGCGTGGTAAGTGAACCTGCTCTTGTGGTTGCACCAATCAAAGTAAACTTTGGCAAATCTAGTCTAATTGAGCGTGCACTTGGGCCTTTTCCTATCATAATATCTAGGTTAAAGTCCTCCATAGCAGGATACAATATTTCTTCTACACTTTTATTCAAACGATGAATTTCGTCAATAAATAAAACCTCATTTTCTGATAAATTGGTTAAAATCGCTGCCAAATCGCCAGGTTTTTCAATTGCTGGGCCAGAAGTGATGCGGATATCTGCCTTCATTTCATTGGCAATAATGTTCGAAAGTGTTGTTTTTCCAAGACCCGGAGGGCCATATAATAAAACATGATCTAAGGGTTCGCCACGCTTTTTGGCTGCTTCAATATAAACTTTCATGTTTTCTTTGACTTTGGTCTGACCAATGTATTCATTTAAGGTTTTGGGACGTAAAGAAACCTCGCTAACGGATTCATTTTCATCGTGAATTGTGGGTAATAATAAATTCTCTTCTTCCATTGTTTCTCCTTAATTTTAATCATCATATACTTTTTTTCTATGACCGACTTCTAACACTAAAATAACAACTTCTTTTTCCTGTATTTGACATATCACTCTGTAATCTCCAATGCGATATCTCCATTGCCCTGATTTATTCTCTACTAAGCCTTTTCCATGTAATCTTGGATTTTCACAATTATTAACGTTCTTTTCTAACCAACCAATAATCAAAGCAGATACATGTTTATCCAACTTCTTTAATTGCTTTTTGGCTCTATCTGTAAAAACAATTTTATATTTCATCATAAGCCTAATTCCTCTTTTACTTCTTCTAAGGTATATGTGTTAGGATTTTGTTCGTATTCTTTTATTGCTTTTTCATAGCACTCTAAATCATATTCATCTTCTATTTTTTCAATCACGGCATTTCGTATTAAATCCGACAAAGAAATATGATTAATTTCTGCATACGCCTTTATTAATTCCGTTTCTTTTTCACTCAATCTTACTGAAATAGTCATATGAATCAACTCCTTTCTTTTATTGTACTACATTGTATTACTTTTTGTCAATAGTCTAACGCTAAATCTCCAAATAATACTCCAAATTTTCCATAAACGGAAAAATCTCTTTTACTCGTTTCAACGTATAAACTGCATTTTTTTGATGAGGACATTTTTCTGGTGCTTCCACTAACTCATTTTTATAACAATTCTTTCCCAATTTATAAATCAAATAACGACAATCCATATAGGTATAATACAGCTGAAATCCATTATCTAAATCTTCCCAGAACATTTCAAATGTGTATTCTTTTTCCATGTTTATTTTCCTTTCATTTTTGAATTACCTGCAAAGTCTACGGGCGATTGATAATCGCCCCTACAGGATCATTGTTTCAAATTCGTCTTCTGTAAGAATCGTGATACCTAAATTTTGGGCTTTTGTCAGTTTGCTACCTGCTTCTTCTCCTGCTACTACATAATCTGTCTTTTTAGAAACAGAACTAGAAACTTTTCCAGCAAATCCTTCAATAATTTTCTTGGCTTCTTCGCGCGAATATTTCTCTAATGTCCCTGTTAATACAAACGTTTTTCCTGCAAATCTTTCATCCAACATTGCATTTTCTTCAGATTGCATATTGACACCTGCTTTTTTTAGCCTTTTAATCAAATCTTTCGTTTGCTCTTGGCTAAAAAATTCATAAACATTTTGTGCCCTTTTTTCTCCCATATCGGCCACCATCGTTAGGCTTTCAAGGCTTGCTTTTGCTAAATTATCGATATTTTTATATTTTCTAACGAGTTGCTTTGCTGCACTACTGCCAATATTTTTAATACCAAAACCATTCAGCAAGCGATAAAATTCATTTTTTTTGCTATTTTCAATACTATCCACTAAATTTTGTGCAAATTTCTTGCCATCTTTTTTTAGGGAAGCAAAATCCTCCCATTTTAAATCATATAAATCTGCTATATTGTGAATTAAATTTCGTTCTAATAAATCCTCCACAATTTCATCCCCTAAACCAGCAATATTCATACATTCACGAGATACAAAATGCAAAATATTACGATGTAACTTTGCTGGACATTCACTTCCTATACAACGTGTAACAGCTTCTCCTTCCTCTCTTACAGCCTTTGCTCCACAAACCGGACACACAGTTGGCATCGAAAATTCAATTTCTTTTCCTATTCTTTTTTCTTTTAGAACAGCAACCACTTCTGGAATGACATCTCCTGCTTTTTGAATGAGAACTTTATCCCCAATTTTTAGGTCTTTTTCTTTGATAAAATCTTCATTATGAAGCGTTGTTTTTGAAATTGTCGAACCAGCTACTTTTACCGGTTCTAACAACGCCATTGGAGTAATTGCACCAGTTCTACCTACTTGACAAATAATGTTTTTTATGCTAGTCTCCTTTGCTTCTGGTGGATATTTATAAGCAATCGCCCATTTTGGCGTTTTCGCATTGACCCCTAATTTCTCACGATACGCTAAGTTATTTACTTTAATAACTGCTCCATCGATACCAAAACTCAACTTTTCCCTATTTTCTCCAATTTTCTCAATTTCTTTAATAACCTCTTTGATATCGCCACACAATTGAGCAACTGGATTTACCTGAAACCCCAATTCTTTCAACTTTTGCAAGGCTTCATCATGAGATACAAATGAAATCGTTTCCGATTTTTGAACATTAAACACAAAAATATCCAAAGGACGTGATGCTGCAATCCTGCTATCTAACTGACGAAGTGAGCCAGCTGCTGCGTTTCTGGCATTAGCAAAAAGTGGCTCTTCCATTTCTTCACGTTCTTGATTCATCTTTTCAAATTCTTCTTTACCAATAAATACTTCCCCTCGAACGGTGATAGTGACTTTCTCTTTTAAGGTTTTGGGAATGGTCTTGATGGTTGTTAAGTTTTCTGTAATATCTTCTCCAATAAGCCCATTTCCACGTGTTGCACCTCTGATAAATTTTCCATCTACGTATTCTAAACTGACCGATAAACCATCGATTTTTGTTTCAACTACATATTCTAAATTTTCTACTTCTAATGCTTTTTTTACTCGCTCGTCAAAAGCTTTTAATTCATCAAAATCAAAGATATCTTGCAAACTTTGAAGGGGAATTTCATGTTCTACTTTCTCAAACCCTTCTTTGACGGTTCCTCCCACGTGTTGTGTTAAAGATTTTGCCGTTATAAATTCTGGATATTGTTTTTCTAAGTTTCGTAGTTCTAACATGAGCATATCGTATTCAAAATCGCTGATTTCTGGGTCGTCCTCGTCATAATATTTTTGGGCATGATAATTGGTTAGTTGATTTAATTCGTCAATTCTTTTTTTGGCTTTTTCCTTTGTCATACATTTCCTTTCTTTTATGAATTTTGGAATTCATTATTTTTGGGTAATTATTTTTGATTAATTATTGGGGGTTAATCCATGGAGCACGGGCGATTGATAATCGCCCCTACATTTTTTAATTTAATCGCGTAGTAGTTCTTTCCCATTTTTTAGGTAATCATAACCTGAAAAAATTGTGGCAATTACGGATAAACTCATTAATAGTGTGTTGATAATATTAACCGCAAATCCTATTTGGGTAAAACTATAGCCATACTTGATAAATTCGCCAAATGCGTGGATGTCAATAAAAGCTACTATAATAGCTAACATTTGAGTTACGGTTTTTAGTTTTCCCCAAAAAGAGGCTGCTATGACCTGCCCTCCTTTTTCGACTGCAACTAATCGATAACCAGATACTAAAAATTCTCTGGTTACAATAATGGCTGGAATCCAAGCAGGCAAACGGTCATATTCCACTAACATAATCAAGGCTGCTATGACTAATATTTTATCCGCTAATGGGTCCAAAAACTTGCCAAATGTGGTTACCATATTGCGAGAACGTGCTATATAGCCATCTAATTTATCTGTAATGGATGCGATGATGAATACCAAATCTGCTAATAACAAGGTGACTGGAATTCCTATACTGGCTTCTAAAACACCCCATCCTATTTGTTGGTCAATTCCCAAATAGGGTATTATTAAGATAATCGGTACTAATATCATTCTGAATATCGTTAGTTTGTTGGCTAGATTCATTGGTTGGTTCCTCCTTATTTTCTTTTTCAATTTGAAGTTTTCGTAGTTCTTCTAAGTGTTTGATTAAGTTTTCGAGTTCACTTAAATCTTTTCCAATCATTTCAAAATCGTTGGATGTAAGCGATTCTTCGAGATTGTGATTGGATTTTATGATGGCATCAAGGACACTTTCGATATCTTGCATGTCAATAATTTCTAAGTCAACTGCGTAATCTGTGAATAAATTAGAAATGGCATCATTTAATGTTTCTCCTATGGCTAATTTATTGCCAGATGCAACAATGACTTTTTTCAAAATGGGTATTTCACTTTCGTTTAATCGAACTTGGTAAACCGGTTGGACATATAATAATGTGTCATTGATTGGAACAATGATAATGTTTTTTATGAGTTTGGTTCCTGCTACCTTTAAGGCTGATAATTCTTTTGCAATGGTTTCATCTTGCTCAATTTGCGAACTTAGTTGTAAAATACTTGCTACATTACTTTCCGAGTTAAATTTATACAAGGATAATTTCGGATTTCCGTTTTCATATGTTCCCACTAAATACGAGGTAATATTTTGTTTGCCTTGTCGATTAAAGGTTATGACTAAGCCTAAACTTGGTTCTTTGCTATCCTTGGTTTTAAGCATGGTGTAGTAAGGTTTCATTTTTTCGCCAACAGTTGCTGTTTTGGTGGTGGATTCTGTTTTGGTTATTTCCCAAATATCGTCTGCTCTGTATAAAACATCTTCGCTGATATCGTGATAGATGTTTAGCATTTCTGCTTGAACATTGTATAATAATTTGGGATAGATAAATTGGCTACTAATATCTTCTGGAATGGTTTTGTCTAAATCTTGAAATAACATTGGATACAGATTTTTGTAGGACATGATAATAGGATCATTTCTATCTGTAATATAAAATTGGGTTGTTCCATCGTAGGCATCAATTAATACTTTTACCGAGTTTCTGATGTAATTGATTTCTTGATTGTTACCACCAATTTTTATGGTAGTTCTTTGCGAATATGGATATTGAGATGATGTTGTATAACCGTCTAATACCCATACAAGACGCCCTTCTTTTGTAATGACTAAATAGGGATTTTCGTCATACGTAATATAGGGTAATAAAACTTTGGCTCTTTCAATAATATTTCGATTAGCAATAATTTTTGAGTCTTGATCAACATACTGTGAAAACGCTAATTTAAAATTTCGGTCTGAAATCGCTAAGGTTAATCTGTCCCAAAAGCCTAAATTTAATCCTGCTTTTCCGCTATATTCATTTTCTACATAGTTGGTTGCTGTAATGGGATAATCGTATTCTTTTCCAAAATTAGAATTGGTGACAATCGTGCTATTGGTTTCTAAGCCAAAATAAATTCTTGGTTCTTTGATGTGGGCTGTTTCCTCATCTGCGAAATCAGAAAGAATGTATTTTGCATAACCATTTTCATCGGTGTTACAAGCAGAACTGGCAACTAATGAATAACCGTGTGTATATTTGAAGGTTCGATTATTATAACTCATATTGTAATTACTTAAAATTTCTCTTGGTGTAAAATAAACAAGTTGATTGTCATGCAAACCTAAAAAGGTATTGGCATACGAATAATACACTCCATCTTCTTGATGTTCTGCTACAGTGGTAAGGGTTATATCTTCTGAAATAATCGGAATGTTGGAAATGACTTCTGTGTTTTTGGAAATTTCGTCATAGGTAATGGTATCATACGAAGTAATGGCTTGTTGTTCAATTGCAATTCCATAGGCTTCTTTTGTGTTTTCGATATGATAGCCAATGTATGGTTTCTGGTTGTCTAATACTTCTTTTTTCACAATAAATTGGTCATAATAAATCATGCATACAAACATGCCTACAAGATAAATCGGAACAATGGAAATGGATAGGATACATTGTTTGAAGTTTGCTTTTTTAATATATTTTAGTAATCGTATTATAGCAATAAATAATACGATAGCGAATATTCTATATCCCCACAATTTGACAGTTACATCTGTTTTTCCTGCCCCAATTAAATCAATTGTTTTGTCGTTTTCGATGGTTAACATATCTTGTGTTAAAATATTTTGAGACGTGATAAAAATGTTAACAGAAATAAGCAAAGCAATCATCCCAACCATCCATAAAAGTTGTTTGATAAACGTATTCTTTTTTAATACTTCAATATCAACTCCATCTAAGTAGGTGTTTATAACAATTACGTAGTAAAAGGCTGTATAAATGATTAACGCAATCAGTTCTGCTATGGCAAAAAAGATAAGAGATTCGATAAAGGGTAAGGTAAAAATATAATAGCCAAGGTCTGTATTGAAAATTGGGTCGGTTTTTCCAAACCAAGCACTGTTGACAAACATGGTGTATTTTTGGTGGAGTAAAAGCATACCAAAAATTGCTGCTAGAATTGCTCCTAGCATGGCTAAGGTTTTGTTAGGTAATTTGGACATTGGTTTTTTTTCGTCTTCAAAAAATTTTTTAAGCCCATGCTTGGTTAATTTGTTTGCTATGTAAATGAATAGATACGTTACTACAAAAATTCCGCCAGCTAGATATAATTTGTTTTTAACATTGATGAAAAACAAGTCTGTATACTGCTCACCAATTTCTTTGATATTCAAATATTCTGCTCGGAAAGCAATGACAAGACCCAAGCCAACCATTAGAATGGTTAGACATACAATCATATTGCGGATGGCAATGTGACGTTTCTTTTGTGTTTGGTTTTCTTGCGTTTTATGTTCCATGTATTCACTCCTTTACAATCATTTATAGCATTGCATCTAAAAATTCTTGTGCTTCAAATGTTTGCATATCCTCTACTTGTTCCCCCACACCGATAAATTTAATGGGTATTTGATTTTCTGCCACAATTCCAAGTACGACACCACCTTTTGAGGTACCATCTAATTTGGTAAGAACAATTCCTGTAATATCGGTAATTTCTTTGAAGGCTTTGACTTGCATAATAGCATTTTGCCCAGTTTCAGCATCTAAAACGATTAAAACTTCTTTACTTGCTTCTATCATTTCTTTTTGAATGACTTTATTAATTTTGGCAAGTTCATCCATCAAATATTTTTTATTGTGCAAACGGCCTGCTGTATCACAAATAAGTACATCTGCACCGATTTCTCTTGTTTTTTGAATTGCTTCATAAACAACCGCTGCAGGATCTGCCCCTTCTTCTTTTTTGATAAGTATACTTCCTGATCTTTTGGCCCATTCTTCTAATTGCTCAACAGCAGCAGCACGAAACGTATCAGCAGCAGCAACCACAACTTTTTTGCCTTCTTTTACTAATTTGCTTGCGATTTTCCCAATGGACGTTGTTTTTCCGAACTCCATTGACACCAACAACTAACATAACCGATGGGGTTGTTTCTAAATTAAGCTGGCTATCTCCTACTTCTAAAATCTCTTTCATAATCGCTTTTAAAGCTACTTTTACATCTTCTTCATTTTCTATTTTTTCTTTTTTTATTTTAGTACGTAAATCATTGATTATTTTTATGGATGTATCAACACCGATATCAGACATAATCAAAACTTCTTCTAGTTCTTCTAGCATGTTTTCGTCTACTTTTCTGAAGTTGCTGAATACATCGTTTATTTTATCATTAAAAGATTCCTTTGTTTTATTTAAACCTGATTTCAATTTATCAAAAAATCCCATACTTCCTCCTTTGACTGTTGGGATAGTTATATCATTATATGGGGAAAAAAGCAAGATGTTTTGTAGCAAATTAATCAATTATTGAAAAGTTTATCTATCCTTGACTTTTTCAAAAATCTAGTATATTATGTAATAAATTGTAACTATACAAAATAAATGGAGGTTTTTATGAGTGGAATTCTAGCTGTTATATCCGAATATAATCCGTTTCACAATGGCCATGTGAAACATCTTTCCTATTCGAAACAATTAACCAAAGCCGATTTTTCCATTGCCATTATTAGCGGAAATTTCGTGCAACGTGGCGATACTTCCCTTGTTGATAAATGGACAAAAGCAGAAATGGCACTCAAAGCAGGCTTTGATATTGTTCTTGAACTTCCAACCATTTACGCCATTTCAAGTGCCGAGAACTTTGCAGAAGGCGCCGTCAAAATTTTAAATAGTTTGGGAATTGTAGACTTTTTATCGTTTGGCAGCGAACTAGGAGAAATCTCGCCACTAAATGATTTAGCAAATCTTTTGTACAAAGAACCAAAAGAATTATCCTTACTCATCAACCAGCACGTGAAAACTGGTGTTTCTTTCCCACGCGCCCGAGAAATGGCTTTAATGCAGTATTTAGGCGGCCATACCAAACATAAACAAGCCTTGACAAATCCGAATAATATTTTAGGAATCGAATATTTAAAAGCATTAAAAAAATACAAAAGTCCGATTAAACCAATCACTATCAAACGAGAATACAGCGAACACAACTCATCTACCATTAAAAATGGAATTGCTAGTAGCACAGCCATTCGTAGCTTAATCCAAAAAAAGAAAAATATTCATACTTTAGTTCCTTTTGAGACTTATGAATTATTAGAAAAACAAATTCAAGCTGGGCAAATTGTACCTAGTTTAGCCTCTTTTGAAAAAGAAATTATTTATGCACTTCGCTCTATGACTTTACCAGAAATTGCTGCTTTACCAGATGTTTCAGAAGGCTTAGAAAATCGCATTAAACTAGCCGCTAACAATTGCAATCATTTGAATGATTTAATCCAAAGCATTAAATCCAAACAGTTTACTAACACGCGCATCCAACGTATTTTGCTTTACGCCCTTTTGAAAATTACCCAAAAAGACATGAATGCTTCGAAGCGAACTACACCATATATCAGAGTTTTAGGCTTTAACAAACACGGCAAAAAAATTGTTTCAGCCATTGCGAAACAAAATCCGAAAACACATATTATTATTTCCGTCAAAAAATTTATGGAAAATAATACCGATAACCACTTACGCAATATGCTCTCAAAAGATATTCTAGCAACCAATATTTACACACTTGGTTATGAAAATGAGCCAGTTGCGAATCTAGATTATACCCATAAAATTGTTGAAATTTAAAACAGAGCCTTGGCTCTGTTTTTACTTCATTTTTTAAATAATCCTCTACTCTTTATTATACCACATATTTGAAATTATGTCAAGTTGACAAGTAGTAAAAAATATGATATAATAAAAAGTTAGGCATTTTTCTTGAATTCTTAATTTCTTTGATATATCTTAAACTCATCACATCGTTCTCCACGTAAGCTGTAATCTTCCTTAATGTTACTTACAATAAACTCCTCTAATTCTTCCTTTCCTTTTGCAAGTTCATTAATCTGTTTTTCCCCAACAATAATTAATTGTGGTTTGTTTTCTTCTATATCTTTTAGAAGTTGTTTTAAAAGATTAGAATCTACTTTATAAATCGGTGTTTGATATAAATATTTACTAGCAGCAATTCGATTGGTTAATAAATAAATTTCACAGTCATTTCCCACTACTAATATTTTGTCTTTTTCCAATGAATTTGCTGTTATGTATTGAGCAACTTCTATTTTATTTGATTTTATGTTTCCTAGTCGATTAATCATAGTAAATCTGACTAGATATTGCAATAATGGCCAAATTAGTAGGCATGATAAAAAAGTAATGATTACAACATTTCGTGAAATTTTTTCCTTCAAATTTTTCTTTAACCAACTATACAAGTTAGCTATTGGTATGATAAAAGTGGGTACTAAAATGATACCATAATGCAAAAATGGATTTCTCGGTTGCAATACAATCGCAAAGCTTAAAAGCATATAACATAGAGAAAATAATTTCAACTTTTGGAGCATAATTCCAAGAAAGAGCAATATGACAAAATATAGAATGCTATTACTAGATAAAACAAAATAGTTCACTATCGATAACAAATTTCTTTGTGAATATACCGCATATTTTAAGTTAAATAGTAAATAACACTCAATACATTCTTTTAAAATATCGAGTTTTGCCAAAAAAATCGCCATAATTCCTAGTACACTCAAAAATCCCAAACTAGAGTAAATAAAAATTGATAAAAATTCTTTTACTTTTTTGTTTTTCAAACATTTCATTGTTACCATTAAA
Source organism: uncultured Clostridium sp. (assembly GCA_948435735.1). Classification (GTDB taxonomy): domain Bacteria; phylum Bacillota; class Clostridia; order TANB77; family CAG-508; genus Scatovivens. The sequence goes on along the minus strand of CAOJGX010000041.1, from coordinate 621 downwards.
TAATAGGTCAACCATACAGCAATCATATTGGCTCTGAGACAAAAAACTAACCCCATTAACAGGCCAATAAAAAAATGATATCTTTTCTTATCTCTCTCCCTTATTGTAAGCATTAAATATAAAGCAAGTGTTATAACTGGTAAAGCATACAATTCTGTGTAATTCCCCCCCGTCAAGAAAAAGATTAGATTGCTATTTATAACTAAATTTAAAAAACTAGCTTCTAAATCATTAAATTCGAATACTTTTTTCAATATTTTTTGCGTGAATAAGACGGTTATCAAAATTGTCAAATATTCTATCAGCCATATTCCTCCACAAAAATTAACTCCCACCCAATTAATTAAATATAAAATTGGTCCCTTATGGTCAAAATAATCTCGATAAGGTAATTCTCCTTCATTTATTCTTTTAGCAATATAGATAAATACACTTGAATCAGTTGCTGTGCCAACCTTTGAAAATGGATTTGAAAAGCATAGTAAAGCTAGCAATAAAGATAATATTGATAATACTGCTATATAAATTATTTTATTTCTTATAGAGTTATGTGTGTGTGTGTGTGTCCCTCTGAAGGATTCTTCGCTGTCCAGAACGCCATTGACGACCAGGCCATGCTGC
>CAOJGX010000040.1 GCA_948435735.1 uncultured Clostridium sp. | reverse complement strand
TAACTATAAGTTTTTTAACGCCCCCGGTATAACCGGGGGTTTACTCTAAAGTTAAGAAAACTGTAGCACAACACAATGTCGTACTACAGTCCCCCTTTTTGCGATTAATGCAAAATAGTTAAATGTAGTTTGCCAGTCGAGCCTTTGCCAATGCAATAAACGTATTAGCATCCTTAATCTCGCCTTCATCCATCAAGATTTTTACCTCATCCTTAGGAATTTCCAAGGTTGTGATAAATTCATCCTTATCAAGTTTCTGTTCATGTTTTCTGTCACATCCCAGTGCAACAAAAACATTTACAGGTTCCTTGATACTGCCTGGATCCTGATAATGCTTACCAAGATATTTGACTTCAACTGGAACATATCCTGTCTCTTCGACCAGTTCTCTCATAGCGGTCTGAGCAGAATTCTCATTGTCTTCTGCATATCCTGCTGGGACTTCAATAAGAGAGCCTTCGGCTGACAAAGATATAGACTGAATTACACAGACAACATTTCCGTCAGCTGTGACAGGCACTACAACTGCTGCTGGTTTCTTTCTTAAAAATTCACGAGTAATAACTTCTCCACTCGGAAGCCTGAATTGCTGAGTCATTACTTTGTAAAACTTCCCTCCCTCAGTCGGTTCTGAAAAAGGTACTGCCTTGCATTTTGCTAACAGTTCATCAATCTTTCTCCGCATAATAATACCTCCTAAAATTTTATAGTAGATTATTCGATAAAGGCACTTAGCACTTAATCTATTTATATTATACCATATTTACATAAAATTGTCAAGTTTTTACAAAAAAGCCATCATACTAGACCATTCTCTAATACAATGACTTCCCTAATGGAGCAGGTAATTTGTCTGTAGGACATTACAAGGTTGCTATTTATGCTTTAAAGAAGATTATACTACTAGAATTACAACGCATTTACAAGGTATTTTTCCTAAATTTTTAGGTAATTTTGACTTAAAACCCTAATTAATTCTCGTATTATACGGAATTTAAGCCATATGCATTTTTTATGCATAACTAATGCATTGCACATTTTGAGTGATGTAACAGGAATTTTGGGAGTGATTACTCCCCATAGGATTGATCATCTATATTGGGGTTAATTGTTACTTACTAAATGAATAATAAGTGGTCGGTTAGTTATGAAATAAAATTAAACTAACTTTGAGAAATAAATCAAAAGAAACCACCTCTTACGAAGTGGAAAGAATAAACTCTTATTTTGGGCATACCATCATTTAACAATAAGATATGGAACGCCACCAGGCAAAATAGCCCACATTTTTCTTGGCATACAGTATTCCATAAGCTCCAATCCAATTGCCATAACAATCAACTGCTCACATACTCTGTGTTCACCAGTCCATTGCTCACCATCCTTGGTTGTACAGAAATTCAGGAAAGTGTATCCTTCTTTAAATTCCTCTGGCAATTCGGCAAGCAGAGCGGTCACAAGTTCACGCTTTTCCTCGAGTCTTTTAGGGTGTAGTCCAAACATACTTGTAATGCCTTCCACTTTTACAAGGTTGGTAGTGTCCTCGCCTTCTTTAAAAAGGCAGTCCCTAAAAGCATTCTGTGTCAGTTCGGACATGTTTGCTGCCGTAATAATGATGTTTGCCATAATCTTTTCCTCCTTAATTGTTGTCACATGTTTTCTTGATAGAACTTAGAAAGAAAACAAATAATTTATTGTTAATTTTATTATACCACATTTACATAAAATTGTCAACTTTTACAAAAAAAACATAACAAAAAAGCCATCATACTAGACCTCTTTCTAATACAATGACTTCTCTAATGGAGCAGGTAACGAGAATCGAACTCGTAACTAAACCTTGGCAAGGTTTTATTTTACCACTAAACTATACCTGCATAAAATATAAATTTTCAAAAATCAATTTCTACGCTACATTGCAAAGCCACTCTCAATTGATTTATCCATTCTACATATTTTTTACAACAATGCTATTTTACCAAACTAACTAAAAAAAGTCAATACCCAATTTAAAAAAATTAATCTTGCCCTAATTCCTTTACCACAATTCCCATCAAACTCGCCAAATTCACCGCCTGATATGCACTCACAACAGCCCCCTTCAAGTTCTCAAGTGATACCAATATCCCTTCTATATTGGATGTCCTAAAATCAATTCCCTTTAAATTAGTCTTAAAAAACTGTGCTTCTGTTAAATTACAATTTTCATATTATAATACTTTCAAAATCGCTTCCTGAAAAGAAGCATTTTTGAGTATCGTTTCTAAAAATGTCGTCTTTTCTAAAAAAGCATTCGAAAAATTAGCATACTGAAACAAACTATTTTGCACAACTACCTCATACCATCTACTCTCCACAAAATTTCCACCAATACATTTACAATTATCCCACTTACATTTTACAAAAATTGCTCTTTCAAAACACGTATTAGAAAAATCACAATTGTAAAATTGACACTCCGAAAATTTTAATTTTTCCATATTACAATCCATGATTTTGCAATGGTGAAATTCGCAATTCTCAAACTCCACCATCTCCAATACTTCCTTGCTCAACTCAATTCCTTCAAACTTTTTGCATTGGATATCCCTATTTTCCTCATAACTCCACCTGACAAGAGTTACGAACTCCTCTTCTTCCACTATACACTTTCCTCTTCTAATTTTTTCTTTTCCTTCAATCTCTGATACACATCATTTCTTATAATCGTATATAACACAGAAACCGTTGGAAGACCCACAATAAATCCAAGAATTCCACCCAAACTTCCTCCAACTGCTACAGCCACCAAAACCCACATGCCGGGAAGACCAACCGAATTTCCAACCACTCGAGGATAAATCAAATTTCCTTCAACTTGTTGTAAAATAAGGAAAAACGCCACAAATATCAACGCTTTAATTGGCACAATCGATAAAATTAAAATCGCACCAATCATCAGGCCAATAAAAGCTCCTACAATTGGTATCAAAGCAGTAACTCCTACTAAAATAGAAATCGTTGCTGCGAAAGGCAATTTCAAAATCAGCATTCCAACAAAACACAACGTACCTAATATAATCGCCTCTGTAAATTGACTAGTCAAAAAATTGTTAAATGTATTTTTCGACAACACACAAATTTCCAATATATATTTTGCCTTATCCTCTGGCAAATAAGCCTTCATTATTTTCTTAAATTGTTCTGCTAATTTTTCTTTACTGACTAATATATACACCGCAAAAACAATCGAAACAATCGCATTAAAAATGCCCCCAATTAATCCAACGATAAACCCAATAGACGAAGTCACCAAACTACTCGCCAAATTGCTCACAAAACTGATTACATCATTCACAATATTATTCCAATTAATTTCTATATTTTGTATTTGGTTACTAATATCCGGATACTGCTTTGTCAGTTCAATTGCCCATTCCTTTACGTCATACGCCATATCTGGAATCTCTCCTAAAAACATAAAAATAACACTAAGTAACTGCGGAATCACCAATTTAATAATAAACCCAATCACTACTATCGTAATAATAAAAGCTAATACAATACAAATTGGTCTCTTCAAACGGTTGTGCTTTAACTTTCCATTTTTCATTTTTTTGGGTTTAAACAATCTTTTCTCAAAACTTCTCATTGGAATATTTAAAATAAAAGCAATCCCTGCTCCAATCCAAAAAGGTGATAACATTTCCAACCCATACACAAACGCATTTTTTACTGCTACTATATTTTGCAAAACAAAATACAATATAATTGCAAAAGAAATAATCCCCAGTATTTTTTTCGTATTTTCCTTATTAAATTCCATTTTTTCCTCCTTTTAAAGTATTCTCCATTAATTCATACCAACTATTTCTGTGCTTGAACAGCAGTCATAACAATCGTACCAACAATTCCTTCCACCGAACAACCTCTGGATAAATCATTAATCGGTTTTTCTAAGCCTTGACAAATTGGGCCAAACATCTGTGCATTGGCCAATCTCTCCACCAATTTGCACCCAATATTTCCTGCATTAATATCAGGAAATATTAGCACATTCGCTTCTCCTTTTACTTCCGAATTCGGTGCTTTTGTTTTTGCTATTTCTGGCACAATCGCACTATCTAACTGTAATTCGCCATCAATGATTAAATCTGGGCATTTCTTTTTCACCCTTTCAGTCGCTTTTATCACTTTCTCCGTAAATGGTGACTTCGCACTACCAAAAGTTGAATACGAAAGCATCGCAACTTTTGCCTTTTTCGCAGTAAACTTCTCATATGTTTTAGCAGACGATACCGCAATCTCAGACAAAGCCAAATACCCCGGATTCTCATTCAAAGCACAATCCGAAAAAATATATACCCCATCTTTTCCTCCATATTCATGATTTGGAACAATCATCAGAAGTGCTGTTGACAAAATTTTCGTTCCTTCTTTTTTGAAAATTCGCATCGCTGTTTTTAAGATATTTTTGGTTGTATTCATCGCACCTGAAACATAGCCATCTGCATCACCTGCTTTTACCATCATCATACCAAAATAAACTGGATTTTTTACTAAGTCCGTTGCCTCTTGTAAAGTAATTGTTGTATCTATTTTAGCTAAAAGAGTGGCATATTGTTCCGTTTTTTCTGCTTTGACTGGATCCACAATTTGGGCATGTTGCAAATTAATTTTTGCTTCTTGGGCTGTATTTCTTATTTTTTCTTCATTCCCAAGTAAAACAATATCTACCACCTTTTCTGACAATAAAATTTCCGTTGCTTTTAAAATTCTGCAATCCATCGCTTCTGGTAAAACCACCGTTTTTCTATCTACTTTTGCTCTTGCCTTTATCTCCTCTATCAATGACATTCTTTAAGCTCCTTTTTCAAAATCTTTTCTATATTATACTTGTAAATGAAAAAAATTACAAGATTTTTATTGATTTTTCTTTTCTTTTTTCATATAATATAAGGAAATTTAAAAACGGAGGCCTTTTCATGGATACGAAATTCAAAGACATCAAAAATGCCGGTGTTTTAGGCATACTCGGCAATATTTTTTTACTGATCATCAAAGGCTTTATTGGCTTTGCTAGCCACAGCCAAGCCATGATTGCGGATGCCTTTAATAGTGCTGCCGATATTCTAGCTTCTCTCATGACTTTTATTGGCAACAAAATCGCAAGTGAGCCAGAAGACTACAATCACCATTTCGGTCATGGCAAGGCAGAATACATCTTTTCTTTATTGATTAGTATTAGTATGCTTCTTGTCGCCATCAAACTCTTTGTTGATGCTTTATTAAGCCTAATCAACCATGCTACATTTACCTTTTCATGGATTTTAATTATTGTATGTATTCTTACAATACTTACAAAATTAGTACTTTATCAATATACCAAAGCAATGTACAAAAAACATGGTAGCATTCTCCTAAAATCTTCCTACCAAGACCACCGAAATGACTGCATTGTCACAACTTTTACACTGGTTTCGGTTGTTTTAGGAAATTTTGGAATTTTCTATTTTGATGGCATCATTGGTATTGGCATCTCACTTTGGATTTTCATTTCTGGCTTTTCTATTTTTATGGAAAGTTACAATATCCTAATGGATATTTCTTTAGATGAAAATACCAAAACTTTTATCTTAAATCTTGTTTACGAACATGATAACATAAAAAATGTCAGCAATTTATATACGGTTCCGACAGGTTACCATTATGTCGTCATTCTAACTATTTGCGTTGATGGAAATATGAGCACTTTTGAAAGCCATGAATTAGCTGATCATTTGGAAAAAGATATCGAAGCTTTAGAAAAAATAAATAAAGCAATTATTCATGTAAATCCTGTATAAATCAAAAAAAGCCGTTTGAAATAAACTCAAACGGTTTTTTGAATTTTTCTTTTCCCTTTTCCTTACATTGCCCCTTTTCTTTTTATGGTAATCAAGGTTGTAATTAATAAAATTTTGATATCGTTTTTTAACGACTTTTTATAATGATATTTGAAATCAAGATCAACTCTATTGTCAAATGTTATATCATTTCTACCACTAATTTGCCAGTAACCAGTAATCCCGGGTTTATGCTGAATTATGTATGAATAATATTCTCCCATGTCTTCTTTTTCTCTTGGTAAGTATGGTCTAGGGCCTACTAAACTCATTTCCCCTTTTAATACATTGATAAATTGTGGAAATTCATCTAGGCTTGTCTTTCTTAAAAACTCACCAAATTTTGTTACTCTTGGGTCATTTTTTAGTTTTTTGTATTTTTGGTATTCTTGTCTTGCTTTTTCATCTTTTTCTAATAGTTCTTCTAACTTTTTATCGGCATCTTTGACCATTGTTCGAAACTTATACATTTTGAATAGTTTGCCGTTTTTTCCAATTCTCTTTTGTGTATAAAATATCGGCCCAAAATCTTTATTTTTGATATTATTAATTATTGTCGCAAACATAATTGGTATAATAAATAAACATCCCACTAATCCACCTAATATATCGATCATTCTCGTCACAAATGCAATCACATATTTCTTAAATTTTGTGGTCGAATTCTCTTGCATTAACTGTTTCGTATCTGATATATTAAATAGAAGTGCTAATTGATTCTCTTCCAAAAACAAATCACCCCTATTCTATTTAATTTTCTTTTGACTTACCTTGTACTTATTATTATTTTACCATATTTTTCATCAGATTTCAATAGTTTTTTGAAAATTTTACATAATTTTTTTACATAAATGTTTTACATCTTGTTCGGCATTTTTATTCCCAATAAGCTACACCCCGTTTTTAGGACAATTCCAACAGTTTTCGTCAAATATAATCGAGCCTTTGTTAGGTTCTCATCATCACTGATAATTTTATTTTCATTGTAAAAGTTGCTATAACTTTGGCTCAAATTAATTAAATATCTTGCTAAAAGCGATGGTTCATTTTTGTCTACCACTGCTTTTAAAATATCTTGAAAATTATATAAATTTGAGATTACTTTTAAACTTTCTTGGTCTGTTAATAAGGCAAAGTCAACCTCTTCCATAGAAGGAACTTGACTTGCTTTTTCTAGTACACTATTGGTTCTAACATACACATATTGTATATAGGGGCCTGTTTCCCCATTAAAATTAAGTGCTGTATCCCAGTCAAATAGTTGGTCTTTTATGATATTGGTACATAAATTATTAAAAATAACCGCTCCAATTCCAATTTTTTGAGCTTCTTCTGCTTTATTTGGCATTTCTGGATTTTTCTCTTCGATGATTTTTTCTACTCTAGAAATGGCTTCTTTTAATAAATCATCTACTTTGACTGCCGTGCCTTCACGAGTCGACATTTTACCAGTGGTTAGTCTGGTCATTCCATAACGTACATGTTCTAAGCCTTTGACACATTTTTCTGGTAACCCTAGATAATGAGCTACTTCGAAAATTTGTCTAAAATGCAAATTTTGTTCATACGCTACCACATATAAACATTTATCAAAATCGTATTCTTGGACACGATATAAAATCGCTGCTAAGTCTCTTATGGCATAAATCGTAGAGCCATCTGCTTTGCGAATGATACACACACCAAGACCTTTTTCTTCTAAATCAACAATTTGTGCCCCTTCTGATTCAGTTACTACACCTGCTTGTTGCAATCTTTTTTCCACTTCTGGGATTTTATCAATATAAAACGATTCCCCTTTCCAAGAATCAAATTCGACTTCTAATAAATGATAAATTTTCTGAAATTCTTTCAAACTAATTTCTCTAAATTTCTTCCACAACTCAATGCAAAAAGCATCTCCTTCTTCTAACTTTCTAAAGTTTTCACGCGCTGCTTCTAAAACAGTTTCGTCTTCTTTGCATAAATCACTAATTCTGACATATATTTTCGTTAATTCTTCAATTGGGTTTTGGTCTAAATCGTACTCACTTCCCCATTTTTTATAGCCCTCAATTAATTTACCAAATTGTGTACCATAATCGCCTAAATGATTAATTCCAATTGTGTGATACCCTAAAAATTGATAAATTTTATACAAACTATTCCCAATAATTGTATTTCGCAAATGGCCTATATGAAATGGTTTGGCGATATTCGGAGAAGAATATTCCACTAGAATATTTTTTCCGTTTCCACAGTCAGAAGAACCGTACTTGTCTTGTTTTTCGTCAATTTCTTTTAGCACATTTTCTACTAAAATAAGCGGCTTGATAAAAAAATTCAAATAACCACCAGCTATTTTTACTTCTTGCATTTCTTGACCACATTCCATTTTTTCTTTGATTTGGGCTGCAATTTCTTGTGGTGATTTTTTAAGTGTTTTCGCTAATCGAAAACAAGGAAATGCGTAATCTCCCATTTCTGGATTCGGTGGCACTTCTATATAGTTTTCGATTTCTTCTGGGCTTAAATCAACCGTTTTTGCAATTTTGTCTGCTATTATTTTTTTGAAATTTATCATATATCTTTTTCCCCTTTTTCCATTTACTCTCTATTTTTTTAGCAAGTTGGCCGATCACAAAAGCAAGCATTACACCGGAAATAATGCCTAATGTATCAATTCCGACATCGAAAATTCCGGGGCCTCTATTTAACGAATAACGCTGATGAAATTCATCTGCACACGCTAATAAAAGACCTAAAAAGATAGCTATTATCATTTTATGTTTGCTTAAAAAACATGCTAATATCCAATAAATCACAAGACCTCCTACAGCAAATAATAAATAATGGGCTAATTTTCGCACTGGTATTTTCCATCGGTCGATTCGCTCGTTTGTAATTGGATCGGTTTCAATTCCGTTTTAGCATAATTTCATTGGTATCTTCATAGTTTTCTATGACAACGGATAACGTATCTTTCATTTGTAATAACTTTTTCGTGACTTTGTTACTAAGCTTCGTTGATTGTGCACCTGTCTGACTAGAAAACAAGTAAACTATTGCTAGCCAAGCAATAAAAAGCAGTATCAAGAAGCTTCCTATTATTTTATTCTTGTTTATTGAAAACGCCGTCCTTTCTTTTTGAAAGTATCTTAATAGCAATCTTATATAGCAACATCGCGACACAAATCCCAATCGATACACCTATCGTATCAATCAAAACATCCTCTATTTTTCCTGCTCTTCCTTCAATAAATAATTGATGGATTTCATCTAATATGGCATACTCGATTCCTATTAATAACGAAAATAACATTCTTTTCATTTCTGATAACGGATACGTGGATAATAACGATAAAAATAAGACGCCACCGCACAGCATATTCGGATAAATGTGCTATTTTTCTAATGTATGGTTCTATGATGTCAATGATTGCTTCATCCGATACAAATATGCCTGCCACTTTTCTACTTAAATTGCTTGATTCTCCACCATTTTGGTTGGAAAGCTTAAAAATGAGAAGTGTCCATATTATTATTAATGCTAGAATTCCTATTCTTAGAACTGTTTTTTTTGACATTTTCGTTCCTTTCATCTTTTTTAGTGATACAGCACAATGCCTCATCCCCTACTGGTGTTGGGCAGATAATTTTATGATTTGTTCCATGTCATCATCTTCAGCTGCTTTGTTTTTGGTGATTTTTCCACATTTTTTACATTGAAACAAAATAACATATCCTTTTTTAGTATCGATTTCTAACCCAATTGGTTCTAATAAACCATGACAAGTTTCACTTCGGTCACCTGGATTTCTATCCACATGTTTTGAATGTAAACAATACGGACAATGATTTCTGCAAGAATAACCAAGTTTGGAAACCTGTTTTCCACAATTTTCACATCTAAATTCCTCATCAATTACCGTAAATTTTCGCATATTTGAGGCTCCCTTTCTTTGTTATTCATAAATGCTTCCACCAATAAATTCACGTAAAAGTGAATTGTTTGGAATTAACGCTAAGTCTTGTATGGATTCAAAATATTGTAACATATCAATCAAGCGTCTAGCTTCACTGTATTCTGGATGGGTATCATCAATTTTTTCTAATAAGGGTACAACGAAATCTTTTAATACCGCTAATTCATAAATAATCGATGAATTAAACATGCAGTCTGCTTCTTCTTGGTATGGAAAAATGTATTTTTTCTCGCCTTGGCCTACTGAATTCCACATTTTTAAGGTATGCAAAGCACTATAATTCCTAAATTTGTAATCTCGCGAAATTCTGCGGATGAGTCTCGTATCTGTGGTGGAAATTCGATTGTAGTAGTCAATGTTTAACACGGTTAAATCACTGATATAAATTTTAAATTTATTTTCTTTTGCAATTTGCTTGGTTAATTCATCATTCAGACAATGAATTCCTTCTACAACTAAAATTTCATCTTCTGCAAGTTTTCGTTGATTGCCTAAATATTGCTTGTGACCAGTGGCAAAATCAAAAGTTGGAAGTTCTACTTCTTTGCCAGATAATAAATCTACTAATTGCGTATTAAATAAATCTACATCAATTGCTTCCATACATTCAAAATCGTAATTTCCATTTTCGTCAACTGGATTTTGTTCTCTTTCTACAAAATAATTATCAACCGAAATGGTCACTGGCTTAATACCTTGCACACGCAGTGCCATTCCTAATTTTCCTGCAAAGGTTGTTTTTCCAGAAGACGTTGGTCCTGCAATTAAAATCATTCTAATATTTTTTCTTTGCTTAATTTGGTCAGCAATTTCTGCAATCTTTTTCTCGTGAATGGCTTCTGAGAGCAAAATTAATTCTTTTAATTTTCCCTCTTTTATTTTTTTGTTTAAGCGATAGACTGTGTTGATTTTCATTAATTTGTAGATTTCATCATATTCGGCCATTGCAGAAAGTAATTTCAAAGATTCTTTGTTTTTGTGAACGACTTGCGTCTCTGAAGTTCTTGGATATTCTAATAAAAAACCATGTCGAAACTTAGTCAAATCAAAAGCCTGGGCAAAACCTGTGGAAATTGGCATTGTTCCATAAAAATAATTATAGTAATCTTCGCAATAATATAACGATACTTTTTTCTTATTAATATCGGTTTGAAGCCTTCCGCGTAGGGTTTCTTCTTTGGCATAAAATGCTTGTGCTTCTTCGGGCGTCATTTCGACTTTTCGGATGGGCAAATCTTGGTCGATGATTTGTTGCATTTTTTGCTTTACATTGTTAATCACTTCTTGTGTTATTTCTCTATTTTCAAGTTCACAAAACATAGCACTGGATAATTGGTAATTGACTGTTAAATGTGCTTCTGGATAAAGTTCATAAAACGCTTTACTCATCAAATATAGTAACCCACGAATATAAATTATTCTGCCATCTTTTTCTGTTTTTTTAATCCAACTAATCGTTCCCTCTCTTTTGATGGTATGATTAAGAGAGGCAATAAAGTTGTTATATCTTGCAGCTATGATTTCTTCAGAATTTATTTTATCGCCAAAAGCTTGTTTTATGGTCTGATTGGGCTCTATTTGATATTCCTGATTTTCCAATATTATTTTCATCTTAGGTTCCTTTCTAAACATTAAAATATAGCAATATTCCTCCTACTATAGCAAAGAGAAAACCTAGTATTTTGATACCAAGTGTTGCTTCGTTTTCATCTCCAAAACTAAAATACTGTTTGACAATAGGACGCGCATCATAAATCATTTTTACGCCTAACATGAGAGATATTACACCGATTCCTAATAGAATTTTATTCATTTTTACATCCTCTTTTTATAAATTTTGTTGTGTGTGGTAAAGGAGCGATGTGGGCATCCCCCCCTTTACGTCATTCATGATTTGTTAATTGGGTTATTTTTTCGAATATGTCTGGGAATTGTCTTTTTAGGTTGATGGGTTTTAAATCTCGTCCTACCCATGCATGTCCTGTGCTTCCTGTGTTGATTGGTTTTTCTATGCCTTCTTTGAAAATTTGATAATTGAAAACAATTCTAGCTGGTGTTAATTTGGAGATTTCAACACAAATTCGTAAAACATCTTCATATTCTGCTGGAAATATGTACTTGCAATTTAGTTCAACAAGGGGTGTCATTATTCCATTTTTTTCAAGTGCAGAATAGGTAATTCCTATTTTTTTGATGGCTTCTGTTCTCGCCGCTTCATACCAAATTGGATAGACGGAATGATGCACAATTCCCATTTGGTCTGTTTCCGCATATCGTACTGTTATTTTTGTTTCTGAAATCATAGTTACCTTCCTTAAAATTGATTATTTTTTACTTTTTTTCTTTTCTAATTTTTCTTTGGCTTTTTGCTCCCTTTTTTTCTGCTTTTCCATTTCTTTTTCTAGTTTCTGCTGAATTTTCAACAGTTTCTTCGATTTTTGAACCACTGGTTCTTCGACTACACTGTCTACAATTTGTTCTTGGATTTTTTCATTAGCATCTTCATATGTTTCTTCTACTACAGTTTCTTGCTGCACTTCCTCTTCTATCTCTTTTACGGTTTCTAAGGTTTCTAAGCCTTCTGAATAGGTTTCTTCAAAAACATCATGATATGGCTCTTCCCTTTCTTGAACTTCCGCCGTTCCTATTGCCATTTCTTCTGGTTCATATGCCTGATAATGGTCTGCAAAATTCATTTCTTGTGGTTCATTTTGTTCCAATTCTTTGATTGTAAGGGATTCTAATTCTATTTCTGATGGCTCTATCGCTGTATTTTCCCCTTTCAAAAATACATCATATTCATACACAAATATATCTTTGCATTTTGGATGATTGCTGTCATTTTCTTTAAAATAAGCATTGGTTCTGAATTTTGTCTTATTGACTAAAGAAAACTCTAATCTTCGATTGTCCACTAAAACTTTAGAAGATAAATTCATCCCCATTGGTAACGTTTTGTTTGTGTTGTCATAAAACATGGCATTGGTATAATATAGTAGTGGCATGCCTTCTTTGTAATTTAGAGAAATTAAATTATAGGCCCCTTCGTCTTCGGAAGCAACTTCCTCTAATTCGTTTTCAATACTAATATTGAAAATTTCAAATTCATCTTCTTCTAGATTTTTAGAAATTGGCACTAATTTATAAAGCGGCATATCGTACAAAGAGCCGATTTTAGGCATAGCACCTTCTAAATAATTGACAAGACTTTGCATTTTTTCTGTAAAATCAAACACGTCAATTTTTTTGTTGACATTCATAATTTTAAATTTACTTTTTTCAATTTCTCGATGACTTCTGCTTCCAATATATTTTACCTTGCTATTATTGTTTTCTTCGATGTTTCCAAAAATATCAAAAGTTTCGCTATCAATAACAAGACGGTCTTCATTAAATTCTTCTTTTAGCCTATCTAGTACACTTTCTAAATCATATTTTATAATTTGGTTCGAACGAACCATGTTGATAAAATAAAGCAATTCTGTTTGTGCAATAAAAACGCTGTCTGTTTCTTCATGCGATAATTTTTTTCTTTGCAGGTTGTCTACTTCTTCTCCTAATTTTTCAAAATCCATTTCAAAATCAAACGATTTTCTGACTTCATTTGAATCACTACCTGCCTCTTTATCTTCTCCCATTTCAATCGCTAATTTTTCATCTTTATTGGCAAATTTCCAAAATTCAAATATACTTTTTTTATGTTTGTCAATTTCTTCAATATATTGATTGGCATTTCTTACTTTTGATTTTAAATTTTCTAACTTTAATTCCAAAGCTTTGCTATCTTGCTTCAAGGCTTTATACTGTTTACCAGCTTTTTCATGTAAACTATAAATGGTAACTAAATCCTCAATTGTATAGAAATTTTTTTCTTTGATATAGGTATTCAAAGGCTGTGTATCCACTTTGACATTTTGCATTTCTGCTATGTTATCTATGTTTTGCGTTTCTTTTAATGTTTTGTGTTTTTGCTTTTTATCGGATTTAAAGAAATATTTTACTTTTCCAATAAAGGTTTTTTTGCATTCTAAATAGGTTGAAATTTCTTTTTGTTTTTGCAGATATTCATCTTCTTTTTCTTTGACTTCGTCTTTTAATTTTGCTAACTTTTCTTCGAGTTCTTCCATATCTTTGTTTTGATTTTTAATTTCATAATCCGCTAGCAAATATTCATTTTTAATAAAATTGGTCAACGTATCAAACGTAATTTCTACTTTAGATAAATACATACTTAAGCCATTTCCACTGTCAATTTTGGTTTCAAAGTGATATTGACCCTTTATTTCTGTTTGTAAAATGAACAGTGCCTTTAGCAATTTGTAAAATTTAATTGCTTCTTCCGTAGAATTTAAAATGACTTTATAACTACTTTTTATATCTCGATAAACAAATGTCTCCCCCACAATTTGGATGGACAATTGTTCTTTGTTATCATACACTTCAAAAATGAGTGGCCAGTTTTTCGTAAACAACCATAAATAATTTTCAATATCTGTAATTTCACTTTTTTGCAAAATTTGCTCACTATAACTGACATAATTAATTGGCACATAGATTTTTGGTGAATCTTTTTTACGTCTTTTACTAAAATCAATTTGTTCTTTTAATAAATATAAAAATTCTGAAAAAGTCTCCTCTTTCGTACACACCAACATAAAATATTGGTCAGTTTCTTCTGCATAATAGATTTGCCATAAATGGTCACGATTATATTTTATTTTAAAGGGCACTTCTCCGCCAAATTCTTCTTGGACTTTTTGAATTTTATCAACCTCTTGTGTGGATAGATTTCGTACAATTTTGGAAAAAGTTTTATATAACATGACTTCTTCTTCATCACCATCTTCATGTAAAAACATTTTTAAAGGCAAAGCTTCTGCATATTTTTTTTGTATACTATCACTTCTTAGGCAAGGAGTCAGTAAGATTTCGATTTGATTAATGGGCACAAATTTATAAACTTTTAAATCTTTGTCATGATTGAATCTAGTTATATTAAAGTTTGGAACACTAGAATCTGTGATAAATTTCGGCAATTTTTCTAAGTTTAAGCCAAGAAAATCAAGTTTTTCTTCTAGTTCATCCATTTCGACCTTTTTCACCTATTTCTCCTCCCCCCTAATTTTTACAATATTGGTAGTAGTATATCATAAATTTGATTTTAAATCAATTGTTTTTATGAAAAAACAGCAATTTTCCCTAAACTTTCGTAATTCCTTATTTTCAACCACTTAAAGCTAAAAATCATATTTTTTTCTCACATATCTCAATT
>CAOJGX010000039.1 GCA_948435735.1 uncultured Clostridium sp. | reverse complement strand
ATCCGTTTTTCCTTTTATTTATTTCCTTTAGATTTTTTCAGGGAAAATTGCTGTTTCGTTCATCCTCCAAATCGACACACTTCCATCTTTGCACCAAAATTCACCATTTCCTTCTTCATCTATCACAACACGTTCTTCAACATTTCCCAAACAATCCAGAAATTCTTCCCCTGCAAAATCAACTCCCATATTCATTTTTATTGTGCCACCAGTTGTATCAGTCATCACAACCGCAATGCCTGAATGCGGATGTTCAAAATCACCCTTTCTCACAAAACCAATTAAATTTGGGTCTTCAAAATAATCCACTTGTTCCCCATAACTATACAACTTTCGCGTCTCCAAAATGACATCTAAATATGAACTTTTCGGCGAAACTTGCTTTTCTGCAATCCCATAATAATCCCCATAAAACACACAAGGAATCCCCTCTTTTCGCAAGCAAATCAGCGTATAGGCCTGTGGCTTAAACCAATCTGGAATCCACGATTCTAACGCTTGACCAAGTTGCGTATCATGATTATCCACAAATGTTACCGCTTTTTGTGGATTACTTTGTACCAAACTTCCGTCAAAAATCGTTCTCATGTCAAACTCTCCATTACTCGTGGCTGCTCGATAAAAATTATAATGCAAAGGGACATCAAATAGCCTCATACAGCCATTGGCTTTGTTCATATATTCCTGAATCGTATCTAAATTGGTACTCCAATATTCTCCTACAACAAATACTTCTTTGTTGCCTTTTTCAGTAACTTCCTCTAACCATTCCGGAAAAAACTCTGCTCTAATATGCTTTACTGCATCCAAACGGAAGCCATCTGCACCAGTGGTTTCCAAATACCATTTTCCCCAATTTTGCAATTCAACTACCACATCATAATTATTTAAATCAATGTCTGCTCCCATTAAATAGTCAAAATTGCCTTTTTCTTTGTCTACGTTTTCGTCCCAATGTTTGCCATAGAACTTGTAAATCGAAGCAGTCGATGTACTATCGTCCCAATCTACACCGTGAAAATGGGTCCAATTCCATTTAAAAGCAGAATAGGTATCCCCTCTTCCTGGAAAATTATATTTGGTCCAAGCTTTGATTGGTCTTGCTTCAGATAAACTTACATTGCGGTTATCAAAATCTTCTTGAATCGCTAAGACTTCTTCTGTTTCGTCTGCCCCCATTTTGTGGTTCAAAACAATATCGACAATGACTTTTATGTTTTTCTTTTTCAATAATTCAATTGCCTTTATGTATTCTTGTTTGGTTCCATATTTGGTTGGAATGGAGCCTTTTTGGTCAAATTCCCCTAAATCATATAAGTCATAAACGCCATAGCCGACATCGTTTTGACCGTTTGCTCCTTTATAGGCTGGCGGTAGCCAAACATAATTGATTCCTAATTCTTTGAGATGGTCACTGTCTTCGGCTAGTCGGGTCCAGTGTTTGGTATCGCTTGGGAGATACCATTCAAAATATTGCATAATTGTATCTTGATTTTTCATTTTGGGTTCCTTTCTGGTTCGGTTTAGTGCTGTAGATTATGTTTGTTTTCTTTTTTGAGAATGGTAAGCGATTTCTAGGGATAAACAGGCTGGCGATAATTTGTTTCCTAAATAAATTAATTTCATCATATTTCCGGGAATGATGACTTTTTGGTTGTTTAACATTTTATCAATGGCATATTTAGCAACATATTCACTAGATAGGCCTTTTAAACTAAAATGCACATTGGCAACCTTGTCAAAATTGGTGTTGACAGGACCAGGACACAAAACGCTGACCGATACTTTGGATTTGTCTTTTTTCAGTTCTTTGTTGATGGCTTTAGAAAGCGAAACCACATAATTTTTTGTAGCATAATACGTTGCCATCAACGGTCCAGACATAAATCCAGCAATGGAGGCAACATTTAAAATATGACCATTATTTTTCTTTTTCATTTCTGTTACATAGAATTTACTTAAAATGTGGGTTGCTCTTATGTTGGTGTCAATCATGGCTAATTCTTTGGTTAAATCGGTTTGATCAAAACGGCCAAAATCGCCAAAACCTGCGTTGTTGATGAGAATGTCAATATCCTTATTCGTTTCAAACAATTGGATACAATTTTCTTGGTTTGCTAAATCCAAACATTCCATTTTGATATTTGTAGAAAGTTCCTTTTTTAATTCTTCTAACAATTCTTTTCTTCTCGCAACAATGACTAAATCATAGCCAAGTTTGGCCAAATAACGTGCCATATCTCTTCCGATTCCAGAAGATGCACCTGTTATTAATGCTTTCATAGATTTTTCATGCTCCTTTTACGTTTGCTTAAGTATTTTCTTCTTTGGCTTCTGTCTTTTCTGTATTTCTCACAAAAACTGTCTGAGTTGGGTACGCCAAATCAATGTTTTCTCTTTCGACTAATTCTAATATACTACAATAAATTTTCTCTTTTACATTTAAAAATTTTATGTAATCAGTTTCACTTATGTATAGAAAAACTTTTATGTCTGAACTATAACTTGCTATTTCATCTAGATTGACTTGGACGGTGTCTGGTAAAACTTGTGGATTGTTTTTTAAAATCAGTTTTATCTTTTCAACCATATTTTTTATTTTTTCGGAAGAAGTATCCATACTTAAATTTAGTACAAATTCCAATCTCCTGCTTTTTAATCTGTTCCAATTCACAACATATTCAGAGGTTACCGTTGCATTGGGAATGGTTATGATAGAATTGTCATTTGCTTTGATACGCGTGCTTCTAAACGTGATGTCAATCACGGTTCCTTTATGATTTCCAACTTCGATATAATCACCAATATCAAAAGGTTTATCTGTCAAAATAACAGCTCCACTTAGCAAACTTTTTACCGTATCTTGCGCTGCCAAAGATATGATAACACTTCCCACTCCAAAACCTGCAACCAAACCAGTTAAATCATACCCCAATTCTTTGATAATAATATAGCCAGAGATAACCCATACAATGCCTCTTGCAATTTTGCATACAAAGTTATTAACCGCATCATTTTTAGAATGATTAATATATTTTCGAAACCATTTAGAGTCCTTTGCGATAAAGGAATTGATGATATTGGTCGCAAATATAATACAGATTATCTCAAAAATTGTGTTGATATTGGCTACCGTTTGTTCACTCATTTTGAACATTTTCGTAGCGCCGTATAGACCTACAAATATCCAGAAATTATTTAAAATTTTATAGACTTTGCTTTCTTTTACTTTTCCCTTATTTTTCGTAATCCAGAAAATAATTTTTAAAATAATTTGGGAAAATAGTCTTCTGAAGATAAGAAAAACTAAAAATATAGCAACAGCAATTTGAATATTAAAAATCTTGATTAAATCTCGCACATTAATTTGGCTTAAAAGATTGCGTATATTGTTCATTTGCTCCTCCCTATTTTGTTGGATTGGTTGGTGAATGATTTATTTTTGTTTGTAATGGTAGCAGACAATTTTATTTTTTATTTGTAAAAAAGTGGCGGGCGATTGATAATCGCCCCTACAGTGTGGTTTTATTGACCTTTGTAAAAGGCTTCATAGGCTTTGTAGGCTTCGTAGACATCGAATTTACTGGTTATTTCATAAGGTGAGTGCATGGATAGAACAGGAACACCACAATCGATTACGTTCATTCCACGGTTGGCTAAAACAACCGCAATGGTTCCGCCACCACCAAGGTCTACTTTTCCTAGTTCTGAAGATTGATACGAAATGCCATTTCTCTCAAAAATACCTCGAATTTCTGCTACAAATTCTGCAGGTGCTTCAGAAGCACCTGACTTTCCTCGTGCACCTGTATATTTTACAATCGTAGGTCCCTTTCCGATAAAACAACTATTTGTCTTATCAAAAGCAGATGGGAAAGTTGGATCATACGCACCATCTACATCGGCTGAAATCACTTTTGAGTTGTGGAATACTTTTTCTAGCGCATTTGGCTTATTCTGACCAGCTTTATTTAATAGCTCTGTTATAAAATATTCAAAGGTTTTCGATTCCATTCCTGTTACACCACAAAAACCAATTTCTTCTTTGTCACTTAAGACACAAACTGCTGTATTTTTAGGTATTCCAATATCTAAAATTCCTCGTAAAGCTGTGTAACAACAAACTTTATCATCTTGCCCATACCCTGCAATCATGCTACTATCTAGGCCTAAACTTTTAGCTGGATACGCTGGTACAAATTCGATTTCTGAACTTGTAAAATCAATTTCTTTGATGCCATATTGATCATTTAACAATTTTAAAAGATTTAATTTTATTTTTTCGCTTGCTTTCTCATCCTCAAAAGGAATACTTCCTGCCACAATATTTAACTCTTCCCCTTGTATGCCTTCTTTTAATTTTCTATCCATTTGTTGGGTAGCTAAATGTGGCAATAAATCAGAAATCGTAAAAATTGGGTCTCCTTCCTCTTCTCCTATATTAACTTCTATTTTCTCGCCATCTGATTTGACAAACGTTGCATGCATACTAAGTGGAATATTGGGCCACTGATACTTTTTGATGCCTCCATAATAATGTGTTTTAAACAAACCTAAGCCACTATCTTCATATAATGGATTTGGCTTCAAGTCAATTCTTGGGGAATCGCCATGTGCTGCCACCATGCGAATTCCATTTTCTAAAACTTCATGGCCGATAATTGCTGCATATAGAGCTCTTCCTCGATTTTCTAAAAATACTTTGTCTCCAGCATGCAATTCTTGTTTTTCTTTCATATCCACAAAACCATTTTTCATTAAAATATCTTTGGAAGTTTTGACAATTTCTTTTTCTGTTTTTGACGAATTCAAATAATTCATATATTCGTCAGCAAATTTAAAAACAGCTGTTCTTTTCTCTTCTGACATGCCCTCCCATCCCGTTTTTTTGCAATTACATAATGCCTCCTTTAATTTTTGACCATCCAAATTTTCCATAAAACTTTTCTCCTCTCCTTTTAATCTAGTTATACCTCATTGTATCAAAAATTATAATATTTCATCCACAATTTTTTCTTGATTTACAACTTCACTCACAATTTTATAAGCCGCTTTCAACTTTTCAACTTGCTTTTCCACGTTGGCTGAATCGTTTGCATGAAGATAGGCTAAAACTTCCCCTTCTTTCACTTGGTCGCCAATCTTTTTACAAAGGATTATACCAACTCGTCTGTCGATTTCATCTTCTTTTTCTTTTCTTCCAGCACCTAAATCTATACTAATTTTTCCCACTTTTTCTGCATTTAATTCCTTAATCCAACCATTTTTATCTGAAATAACAGGAAGAATAATTGGTGCTTTTTCCAATTTATTTAAGTCATATAAATAGGAAACATCCGCACCTTGTCTTTGGGCTAATTCCACAAACTTGTTAAAAGCTTTTCCTGAATGAATCACTTCCCAAATTTCATTTTCTAGCTGTGTGTTAGTTTCTTTTCTGCCAGCTAACTTAAGCATTTGTATACACATTGTAAAGACAACTTCTTTCACGTCTTCTGCCATTTCACCATGTAAAGCCTTCACTGCTTCTATGACTTCTAGTACATTTCCCACAGCATGACCCAATGGTTGTTGCATCTTGGAAATAACGCAAACTATTTTCTTATCTTTTCCTTTCCAAATCTGTTTCATGGCTTTGGCAAGTCGTTTTGCTTGCAATTTATTTTTCATAAATGCGCCCGAACCATACGTTACATCAATCACAATTTTATCTGCTCCTGCCGCAATTTTCTTGCTCATGATACTCGAAGCAATTAATGGCACACTATTGACAGTAGCTGTGCTATCACGTAAAGCATAGATTTTTTTGTCTGCTGGTGCTAAATCCATGGTTTGCGAAATAAGACTAATGCCAATTTCCTTTACATTATTTTTGAATTCTTCGATTGGAATATCGGTTCGATATGCTGGAATGGCTTGCAATTTGTCAACCGTTCCTCCTGTAATTCCAAGACCTCGGCCACTCATTTTGGCAACGGGAATTCCCATAGAAGCGATGATTGGCGAAATAATTAAGGTTACTTTGTCGCCAACTCCTCCTGTGCTATGTTTATCTACTACGTTTTCTGCTACATCGCTTAAATCAAGTGTTTCTCCAGAGTTTGCCATGGCCATTGTCATCGCTAAAATTTCATCTTCGTTCATGCCATTGATGCAAATCGCCATTAGCAAGGCTGCTGCTTGGTAATCTGCAATTTCTCCTTTGGTGTATCCTTCGATAAAAAAGTTAATTTCTTGTTCTGATAATTCTTTTGCCATTCTTTTTTTATCAATCATTTCAATGATATTCATTTTTCTTCTCCTTTGTATTTTATAGAATTTCTACTACTCTGGATGTTGGTGTTACTTTCTTTTTCGTTATTTGAAATGCGTCTTCTAGGTTTTTGGTTGCACCTTTTAGTTTACTTTCATCGTTGGTGTGAATGTAAGCAACAATATCTCCTGAATTTACGGTGTCTCCAATTTTTTTGTTTAAAACAATACCTGCTGTTCGATCAATTTCATTTTCGTCTTTCATCCTACCTGCCCCTAAATAAACAGCAATACTGCCAACTAGGTCAGCGTCAATTTTTTCGATGAATCCGTCATCTGTGGCATAGACTGGCATGCTATATTCTGCTGTTTCAAATTGTTCGGGATTTTCAATATAGGTTGTATTTCCGCCGTTGGGCAGCTATCATTTGAATAAATTTTTCATAGGCTTTTCCACTTCTTAGCACTTCTTTTATGATTTCTTCATTTGATTTGAGATTTTTATTTCCACCCATTAATGCCAAAATCACACTTCCCATTGTTATAACAACATCACCTAAATCATACGGCATTTTGCCTTTTAAGGCATTGATTGCTTCTATCATTTCTAAATTATGGCCAATGGCATAGCCAAGTGGTTCGGCCATATTGGTTATCACACACATAACACCTTTGTTTAATTTTTTGGAAATTGTTTTTAAAATTCTAGCTAATCTTCTGGCTTGGTCCTTGGTTTTAATATAGGTTCCATTTCCATAGGTTATCTCAAAAACAATTTTTTGACTTCCTGTCGACAATTTGATACTCATCAAACTAGCTGCAATAATTGGAATACAATCTGTACACGCAATTTCATTACGAAGTTTGTACATTTTGCTTTCTGCCGGATTTAAGTTCATTGTCTGATTTAAAATACTGACTCCATACTGTTTAATATTTTCTTTAAATTCTTCGATTGAAATTTCTGTATTATAGCGTGGGATGGATTCTAATTTGTCGATGGTTCCTCCTGCAATTCCCATGCCTCGACTTGAAATTTTGGCAATCGGGATGCCTAATGCAGCAATTACTGGCATTAAAATCAAAGTCACTTTGTCGCCAACGCCTCCTGTGCTGTGTTTATCTACAACATCTTTTCCAAGGTCGTCTAAGTTGATTTTTTCTCCAGAATCTGCCATAGCAACTGCGAATGCAATGATTTCACTTTCTGTCATTCCGTCTTTATAAATATAACTTAGTAAGCTTCCTGCTTGTGCATCGGAAACTTCTCCTTTATTGTATTTTCCAACAAATAGTCTAATTTCATCTTCTGTAAGCTCTTTTCTATCTCGCTTTTTGGCAATAATTGTTTTGATATCCATTATTTGCTTCCTTTCTTTTGTATTTTTTAATGAGTACAGTTTGCTTCCAAACTGTATACTGACGCTGTAATTCGCTAACGCTCAAACAGCCTCAGCAAAAATTCTTAATAAATGATTTTCGATGCAACATACAAGGTCCATTTTCCTTTAAATTTTTAATATGTTCCGCTGTTCCATATCCTTTATGTTTTTCAAAACCATAACTTGGATAAAGTTCGGCCCACTCTCTCATGATACGATCTCTTGTTACTTTAGCAATAATGGAAGCTGCAGCAATACAATAATTTTTGGCATCACCTTTAATGACTGAAATATAAGGAATTCCACAAGTATCAATATGATTTAAGGCATCTACCAAAATGACATCTGGTTTGGTTTTTAGGTCTTCGACCGCCATCTTTAAGGCTAGTTTGGTTGCATTTAAAATATTGATTTCATCAATTTTAGTTTGGTCGACAATTCCGTACACCGTAGCAAATAGCTTCTTCTATGATTTGTTCATAAATTTTTTCACGTTTTTTTTCTGAAATTTTCTTTGAATCATTCACCCCTTCAATGAACGAATCTTTGGGCATGATGACAGCACCAACTACGACTGGGCCTGCTAAAGGGCCTCTGCCTGCTTCGTCTATTCCACAAATATAATTTATGGTTTCATTTTGATATAATTTATTTTCTTCTGCTTTTAGTAGATTTAGTCTTTCAATTTCTTTTTCTTTCAATTTTTTCTCCTAGTTTTCATTATTTTCTAACATATGTTGTAAACCTGTTAAAGAATGATAGGTTGTTTTTCCGTCTAACGAAGTTCCTCTTGAATAAATAATCTCATCATTTTCATAATCAACCAAGAAATATTCCTTTTCGCCTAACATTTGAGGATCTAAACCTTGATCCTTTAGTGTATCAGAATCCCACCTACGCCAGACCCCGGTAGTGTTTATTAATCTCTCTTCTTCATCAGATATCTCTATTATTTCCCCTTCCTCTCCAACTAAAGAAGTTCCATCAAACTGATATTTTTCATAAATAGTCTGAGCTTTTGCTCTTACCATCGCCATATTTGAAATAAGACGACCTGCTCTAACATTTTTTATAATCGAAAATCCCATATTTACGGAAACACCTGTCAAGATGAGCAAAACTATGACGGTAATCATTAAAGCCAGTATGGTGATACCTTTCTTATTTTTTAACATATTCCCTCCAAAAAGTCCTCTTTTTTAAGATTATTTTAATCAATTACTTGTATTATATCTATATAATTATTTTTTTTCAAGAGAAACTAAAAAATTTTTCAAGATAATTCTGTTGTAAAAAATTAATTTTTAGAGTATGATATACTTAAAAATATGATTTAAAATTTATGGAGGCGAATCAAATGGATAATTTTAATGATGGTTTTAAGCAAACCAATTTTCCAAAAAGAAAATCTTTGGGTCACTTTATTACGCCGTTTATTTCTGGTGTTTTGGGTGCAAGTTTAGTCTTGGGCGTATGTCTTGGCGTGCCAAATGTCAAAGCAAAATTATTTGACAATAAAACTTCAGCTCCTTTTCAGACAAGTACCTCTTCCTCTAATATTTCAAGCGATTTAATTGATTTAGTAGAATATTCGAATACGTCTGTTGCCGTTGCACAAAAGGTATTACCTTCTATTGTGGGGATTAAAATTAAATATACCGTTAATTCGGTGTTTGGTTCTGGTGAATCAGAAGCAACAGGGTCTGGCATTATTATCAGTGAAGATGGTTACATTATTACCAATAATCATGTTGTTTCAACAGAAAGCAATTCTTCTTATTATGCAATTGAAGAAGCATCTAGTATGAAAGTTAATCTTTACAATGATTCAACTGAATATGACGCAAAAATCATTGGAACTGACCAATATACCGATTTGGCTGTTATCAAAATTGACGCATCTGGTCTTACTCCTGCAAGTTTAGGAAATTCGGATACAGTAAAAGTTGGTGAATTTGCGATGGCAATTGGTTGTCCACTAGGCTTAGAGAGTACTGTTACTTCTGGTATTATTAGTGCGGTTGATCGAACGGTTGATGATGGTGCTGGAACAGAATATACTTGTATTCAGACAGATGCTGCTATTAATTCTGGAAATAGTGGTGGTGCTTTGGTCAATAGTAATGGCGAAGTAATTGGCATTAATACTTTGAAACTTTCTGGAGCTGGCGTTGAGGGTATGGGTTTTGCGATTCCAATTAATTCAACCACTGACGTCGTGAATCAATTAATTGAATTTCAAACTGTAAAACGTCCATACATTGGAATTGAAGGTGTTTCGGTTGATGAAAAAACAGCTAAAGAATATGATCTTCCAAGTGGAATTTATGTTTATACGGTACAAAAGGACTCTCCTGCAGAGAAAGCTGGTTTGCAAAAAGGTGATGTCATTACAAAAATAGAAGGAACTGAAATTAAATCTGTAAATGAATTAAATAAAGAAAAAAATAAGCATAATATTGGAGATACTGTTACTTTAACAGTTTATAAAAATGGTGCCGATTCAGAAGTGAAAATTACTTTAGAAGAAACACCAAGTCAAGTTGAAAAATCTACAACAAATGAAGAAATTGAGAATTCGCTGTTTAATCGAAATCAAGATACAAATCGTAATCAGAATAGTGGGTCAATCTTTGATTTCTTTAGATAAAACAAAATAGATTAAATATTAAAAAATGGTGCAAGCTGCACCATTTTTTAATTATCTAAACTTCCAAACAACTCATCAAATTTTGCTTCTAATTCTTTTTGAATATCTGTCAAATCTTCGTCGTTTTTTTGTTCCTCTTGATTCGAATCTACGGGAAGCATTCCTGCTGGATTTGTATCCGTTTTTAATCCTTCATCTTCTTGAAATAAACTATCTAAATTCTCTAATGTCTGTGGGTTTCCTCCTTTGTTATCTTTACCTTCTACGTAAGGATTATAGGGATTATACTTCCTCCATACGCCTCGATCAATTTCAACATCGTTGTGATCGGCTTTATATTTCTTGATGATTTTTCCTTCTGGATATTTAAAATAATAATATTTATTTGCCCTAACAGGCTTAATTCCTTTTTCATAAATAATACACATATCTTCGTTCATTCTACGAAGTTCATCTGGCGTCATTAACGCTCTACCCATGATTTGGTCTGACTGACTTAAGCCTTGTTTCCAGTTATCTTTGTCTTTATTGACTGAAATGCTGTCCCTTGAAATTGTTTTTTCGCCTAGTGCTTTCGAGAAATATTCTACTGTTTTTTGGGAGTTGGAACCTAAAAATAAGTGCGTATCACAGTTACCTAAAATGGTTTCATGCGCGTCTTTATAAACCGCTTCTAATTGGTCTAAATTTTGCAAAATAACACTAAACGAAATTTTTCTACTTCTTGAAGTTGATATTTTCTTATCAAAATCAGGTATTTGACCAATGTTGGCAAACTCATCCAGTATGAAATACGTTGGAACTGGCAAAGCTCCGCCATTTAAGTCGGCAAAATCATATAGTTGTTGTATCATTTGCGAGAAAAATATGGTAAGCAAGAAGTCATACGCTGTATGAGTATCAGAAGAAATAACATATACCGCTGTTTTCTTTTTACCAATGGAAGTAAAATCAATCGTATCAGTTGATGTTACTTCTGCAATTTCTCTTGAGTCGAATTTACCAAGTTTTGATTGAAGCGTACTTAAAATCGAACCATACGTTTTTTCAGGCGCAATTTCAATGGATTTATAGTTCATTCTTGCTGGGTGGTCATACGGTAATTGATTCATCAAATTCGTAAGCAAGTTATCGCCACCGTTGTTATTCGCAGCTCTTACAAGCTCTGAACAACTGGCTAAGTTTTGCTCTTCTGGTGGTCGAACTGCTTTTAGATAATAAATCAACGCTTTCAATAGCATTTCACCCATATCTTCCCAATACGGATCAGAGCCTCCACCATCGCTTTGCCCTTTTACGATTGTATGAGCAATAACATCAACATCTATTTCGCTGTTGATATGATGAAGTGGATTATATCCATCGCTGTTTTGCGGACGCACTAAATTTAGGACCTTTATATCATAGCCTTGTGCTTTGAAATAGCCTGCAGTATCGTCATAAAGTTCTCCTTTTGGATCTGTAAATACATACGAACCCAATAATTGAAGTGCATTTGGTTTAACATAAGAAGCAGATTTACCAGCACCAGAACCTCCGTACAACTAATACGTTGACATTACCACGTTTATCGACTGGCAAATAATTTTTTTCGGCTAATATAATTCCTTTTTTCTTACTTAAAACAGCATATTGTTCGCCATTTTCGCTCCAATCACTCGAACCATTTTCAATGTCTTGGAATTCATGTTTGGGAATTGCTTTGATGATTCCAATCAAAGCAAAAAAGCCAGCTATTAATAAATAATATTTTAACGTATTCATATACGCTAAGAAATATGTACTAAAACATTGTCCCAAGCAGGATAATGGTTTTTGTATGTTGCCAAATAGTTGTGTAAAGAAAATGGCCCAAAAGTCCTCACCAGCTTTTGATGCCATCATTCCTTCTTGAATGGACACATTGAGTGGTGCCACTCCCATAACTGCTACAACGACAATAATGACTAAATATACAATTAACTTTGTTTTTATTTTTCTAAATGCTGCCTTTACTTTATCAAAAAAACCCATAATTTATCACCTTTTCTTTTGTAAGAGTTATCTTTCTTCATTTTGTTTTTGCTCTGATTTTTTCTTTTCTTCGGCTTCTCTTTTAAGTTTCTTTTCTATATCTTGTTTTCTGATTTTTTCTACTTTTTGTTTTACTATCTCTTTATCCGCTGATTTTGTATTCGTTCCCAAACCTTGTGCAAGTTCTTCATTCGACCTCACTATAATATCTTTTCTTCCACTTACAACAACATCTATACTACTAGCAAAATCTCCACCATTTTCGTTTTCTTCTCCAACTTGAACTTTTACAGATTCTTCTTTTGCTTGAAAATTAATAAAATGTGTTGATAAAAAGTATTCTATATCTTCCTCATAATGTCCCTTTCTTGATAAATCAGAATACTTATCATATTCCTCAACAAACCTTGCAAAATATTCATCAAGCCTTTCCTTAATCTTATCAGTTCGAGTTACTTTTAATTTTTTATTTCCATTTCCTTCAGTTGAAGTATTGGTCTCCATAAAATATTCCTCCTTTAAAGTCTTTTCTTCTTTCTTTTATCCACACTTACTTCAAAGGCAAAATATTGTTTTTGTGCCTTAAGTGTGCATTTTCCTTTTACTTCATTTGCCTTTTCGTCAAAATACAAAGTCGGTTTTACTTCTTCTGTTGTTTCTGGGTCTATAATTGAAATAGGCCTTTTCATATTTGGTGTATATTCAAACTCTCGATAAACCGTTTCTTTTTCATTGTAAATTGTCGAAAGTTTCATTGGCATTGGTTTCTTTGAAATTTTTACCTCATCATAATCTAAAAATCCTGAATTTACTACTACTTTATCTTTGCCAAAAGATAAAAACACTAATGGATTGCCTTCTGGTGCAGGATTGTCTACAAAAAAAGTTTTCCTTTTTCTATCACCAACAAGTTGCTCTGAAAATGCAAGTCTTTCCACTGTAAATCTTGGCGATCTGTCTAAAAATTCTTTTTCTGTTCTGTTTACTTGGTATATTATCGTATTTACTTCTTTGGGATCTGTAATGCTAAAATACTTCCCCTGTAAGTTTTCTTCTTCCATACTTACTCTCCTTTTTACATTTTTAAATGCGTTTTTTTCTTATGTATAAACTTACATATAATAATTATACACTATTTATGTAATTTTGTCAAGATTTAATAACTTCTTGGATTAAATTTTGAAACTGTGTTCAAGGTACAAAACAATTCTTTTTCTTTTTCATTTAAGTGTTTTGGTACCATAATTTTCGTTTCTAAAATCAAATCACCTCGGCCACCTTTTCCATCTTTATAGCCTTTTCCTTCAATTTTAATGGTTTCACCACTTTGGATTCCTTCTGGTATGTAAACTGAAACGTCTTCGTTGATGCCATTAATCGTAACTTTTGTACTTAGGGCTGCTTCCCATGGTGTTAAATATAAATTGGTTTTTAAATTGTAGCCTTCTAATTTAAATTTATGATCATTATCAATTTTTATGCGAATGAATAAATCCCCATTTTTTCCGCCATTTTTCCCGGGTTTTCCTTGGCCAACTAAACGGATTTTTTCATTGTTTTGAATGCCCGGTGGCAACTGTACTTTAAAGGTTTTTAAATCACCATCAATCGTTCTAACAGCAATGGATTGCTCTTTTCCTCGAAAGGCATCTTCAATCGAAATATTAACTTCTGTTTGGACATTTTCCCCTTTGATTGCTTCTGATTTTTTTTGTGTTTTGACATTTTCAACGGTTCCAAAAAACATCTGAAAAAAGTCACTAAACATGGAATCTTGGCTTCTTTTGCTTTCTTCATAAGACGTATTTTTATGTTTTCTTCCGACATGGTGATTCCACATTCTATCGTATTTTCTTTTGCCGGATGGCGTGGATAATACTTTATATGCTTCGTTAATATCTTTGAAAATTTCTTCATTTCTTTTGTTCCCAATATGAAGATCTGGATGGTATTTTTTTGCTTGTTGTCTGTAGGCTATTTTAATGGTATCTAATGTAACTCTATTTGTCTCCAATCCTAGAATTTTATAATAATCCTTAAAAATCATTTCAACATCCCCCGTATATTACTTTGGTTATTATATCATTTTGTATTTTATTTGTGAATATGTTTTTTGTATTTTTTTGTAAAAATTTTTTGTACATATTTTTGTGCCTATTTTGTGTACAATTTGTAACTTTTTGGTAAATTTCTTATTCCATAAAGAAATTTAATGCTTTGAGAGAATTTAGATGTACTTTTTTGTTTTGCGCAATTCTTTGGTTGATGCCTACTTTTAAAATATATTTTACGCATTCATCTAAATCTTTATTCCCTAAGTCTACAATATATTGTTTGTCAGGAAATTTTCTGTCATCGCTTGTCATGTCGGCTACATATAGAATTTTATCTAATAAAGACATATTTTCTTTACCTGTTGTGTGAAATTGAATGGCAGAGCATAAATCTTCGCTAAAGCCAAATTCTTTTTTGGCAATATGAGCAGCAATTTTGCCATGTAACAAACCTGTATAGACTTGTTCCATATCATCTATTTTAAGATAATTTTTTTTACAATATTTAATTTTTTCTTCATCTGGCATTTCTTTGGCAAGGTCATGAATAATTCCAATTAATCTAGCTGCTTCCTTATCCACATGATAAATATTGGCTAATTCTACACATCTTTTTGCCACACATTCAGAGTGATAGAACCTGTATTCACTTAACGTTTGTTTTACCCTTTCGTAAACTTGTTCGTATTCTTTCATTTTTTATCCCCCATATTTTGTTGTTTACTTTTTTATCTTATCATAGGTTGATAAATATTGCAATGGATTTATCTTAAAAAATAAAACTTGAAATACGAAAAATACCAAAAAATTCAAAGATTAAACTTTTGAATTTTTTGGTATTTTTTCCTATTCAACTTCCGTAAAATACTCATTAATACGAATAATCAACTCATCTTTCGCTTCTTCTAACGTAAATCCCTCAAGCTGAGCCCCTGCTAATGTAATATGACCGCCTCCGCCTAATTTTTCAAGAATAATTTGTACATTGATATCACCAATCGAACGACCACTAATACATACTCTTTCATCCATTTTTCCAATGACAAAAGATGCTGTAATATCACTTATCGTAAGCAATTCGTCTGCTGCTTTAGCACAAATTAAATTAGCATTTTCATCTGCTTCATTATCATACATAGCAATGGCAATCGTATCGTTTGTTATTTCAACGCTTTTGACAATTTCAGCAATGACATGATAACTTTCTAAATCTGCTTGGAACCATTTTTTTACACGAATAATATCCACTCCAAATTTTCTTAAATAGGCAGCTGCCTCAAATGTTCTAACCCCTGTTTTAAATGTGAAATTTTTGGTATCAACCATGATACCACCATATAAACTTTCTGCTTCTAGTAAAGTAAGCTTGATATCATCAGCTGCATATTGAATAATTTCTGTGACTAATTCTGCTGTAGATGAGGCATATACTTCGTGGAAAGAAACTAAAACATCGGTAATAGCTTCTGGTGCTTTTCTGTGATGATCGATTACAATTTTCTTCTCTATTTTTTCTAGTAAATTAGGAAACTCTACAAAGTTAGCCTTATGTGTATCTACCACAATAAGTAAAGTATTTTTATGAATGATTTCTTCCGCTTCTTCTTGAGAGATGATAATATCCTTATATTCTTCATTTTCCTCCAATACTTCTAGAAATTTTCCGAGCGACTTTCCTTTTGGTTCAGAAACAATATATGCCTCTTTTCCTAAGGTTTTCGATAAACGATACATACCAAGCCCAGAACCAATTGCATCAATGTCAATATTGGCGTGACCCATAATCAATACATTTTCTGATTCGTTTATGATGTTGGCAATGGAGCCTGCAACAGTTCTAGCCTTTACTTTTGTCCTTTTTTCTTGTTCGACTGTGTTTCCACCATAAAATTTATATTTTCCATCTTTACGAATGACAGCTTGGTCACCGCCACGACCTAAAACAAGATCCATGGCTGCTAAGGCTGATTTATATTTTTCCACGTTACTTTCCCCTTCATTGGAGATTGCAACACTCAAAGTTACTCGAATATTTGAATTTTCACTTAAGTTTTTTACTTTATCTAAAATATTTACTTTTTCTTTCTCAATGCTAGATAAATATTGTTGTTCAAAGATATAGAGAAATCGATCTCTGTCTGTTTTTATAATAAGTCCACCAGTTTCCTTCGCCCAATCAATAATAATTCTTTCTACATTTGTGACTAATTCTGCTCTTTCTTCAGGTATGGCTCTTTGCAATAATTCTTCGTAGTTATCAATCATAGCAATTCCGATACAGGTTTTGGAATTATTGTAGCGGTCAAATAATTCGTTGTATTTTGTGTCATCAATAAAGTATAGCGTTAATTGGTATTCTCTTTGTTTTCGCTTATCTTTTTTCTTGCTTTTGGAAATGGCACAATATATTTTATAGAATTTTTCCTCGATATTGAACTGCTTTGTAATGTATTTATTGGGGTCAAATTCGTGAGCATTTTCTTCGTCATCTTTTTCAATGTTTAGCTTAATTTCTTTGATGATTGGATTTAGATAGGTGTTGACATCAAGGTCTTTAAAAGTATCAATAAAACTTTTGCTTTTCCAAATAATGGTTCCATCTGTTTCGATTAATAATAGTGGGATTGGCGAGTTAATTAAATTATTTCGTGTTGCTACATTAACATCGGTTGTGACTTCTTGAATATGATTAACAATTTCCAATTTTCTTTTATCATTCATCCAAATAGAATAGCATATTAATACAATACATAATAGGATAGATGGTATTATAAACCTAGCATCATACAGGCATAGTAGAATGCAAAGTAATATAATAATCAAAATATAAAGATTAAATTTTAGGTTCATTTTATCTATTTTTTCACTTGTTTTTTTCGGCATACAATCTCCTTGATATAAATTAATAAACTATATTATAGCATATTTTTGACTTATTGTCAATATTTTGACTTCCAACCCAGCAATTTTCCCTGAACTTTCATAATTCTTTATTTTCAACCACTTAAAG
>CAOJGX010000038.1 GCA_948435735.1 uncultured Clostridium sp. | reverse complement strand
ATCTCGCGTCTGCCGTATTGCTAATACGGAATTACTTTGCCCCTTATGGGCGCACGCACAAAATGATTATGAATATTATCAGTATTTATATGAGTTGAAAGTACAACTTGAAATTTATCCCCCCATAATTCTTCAGCAAGTTTTACTCCGATTTCGTGAGCCTGTTGAGGCGTAACTTCTCCTTCAACAAAAGATTGATAACCATGAAAACATTCAATTCCACCAGTCTTGAAAAATTGTTTTTTAACGTTAGTCATTTCAAGAAAGGCTGTATCAGGCATACAATTGATACCTGACACAAATAATTTATTTTCCGTTTTTTCTCCATTCATTGTATAATCAATTAACCTGTCTAATCTGCTCTTGAATTTCCAAATTTTTGTTGTTGCCAACTTTTACTCCTTTCTTTTGAGGCAAGATATAAACTTCTTGCAAACTCAAAACTAAATCTCTTACTTCTTCAAACAACGGAACAATTTTGTAATCTTTCACATAACCTTGATTTCGATTATAAACTCTTGCCATTTGATTTAAATTATTTGCCATACCTCTTAATTGAGAAAGTATCTCATAAAATCTTTCGTCAGGCTGTTCTTTTAATCTATAATCCAAAATTATTTTTCTAAAAAATTCAGATTGATTTAAGCCAGATTTTTTTGCTTTTTCTTCAAAAATTTTTTTCTCATCTGGATTCAAAAATACATTAACTTTTAAGTTTCTTTTTCTCATAAATTTTCTCTCACTTTCTATAAAAATTTTAAAAGGGTTTGGGACTTGTCCCATTCAATAGGTGTATTTGTAACGTGAGTACAAATACGTTGCTTGCTCTATTCAAGATTTTTCGAGAGTACTCTCTCAAAATCTTTCATAATACTGCCTGAAAGAAGATACAAATTGTATAAAACTTGTATCTTTTTCAACCATTTTTTTATTTTAAAATGTCAATTTTCTTAAAGAAATTATAGGTTTCTTTGCCACCTAAAAAGAAAATTTCATGTTCTTCCATTTGCAAAATATTACGATATAAATTGATAGCTTTTAGCAGATTTTCGCTTTCTTCTAATGTTAATTCAGAGTGCTGTTCATCTTCTAAAATGCCACGAATATTAGGGAATTTATCTTTAATTTTCTCAACTTTTCTATATAAGTTTTTATAATCAACATTCGTATTTTTTAATTTCATTTTTGCACCACTAATGCATTCATATAACTCCGTAGAATCTAAATTAAACAATTCAAAATCTTCCATATTTTTACCTCACTTTACACATAAATTAATTCTTTTAGTATCATTTCTTCAGCACAATTTTTAATATTATTCATTTTGCCAACCCATTCTAGTTGGTTTTTTGCCTTCAATTCTTCTGTAATATTTTCTTTTTCAGATAGTTGTTTCATTAGCAAATCAAATCTTTTTTTGCTATTTTGTCTATCTCTATTAGATGATTTTGTAGTTTATTATCCATAAATAAAATCGTATATTCAGCCTTTTTATTCTCTTTAAGATAACGTAATCTTAACCTTCCATATTTACCTAATTTAGAAATTTTCACACCTTCTGGTGCTTTTAAATTTGGCATATAATAATCACCAATTTTTATATATTCAATTCCATTTTCATTTACTTTTCTATCATTCATAATTCTAAATCTCCTTTAAATTTTAATTATCATATAGTAAATTCCAGTCAATATTACTGTAATTACTTCCTTCAAAGTTTGCAAATTTATGTTGCTTATTTCCCTTATTAATATAATTATTATAGTTATTACTTGGTCGTAAATTTTCCGGTTCATGAATCGTAGATTTTACGACTCTTGAATCGTAATTTTTACGATTCAGCTTTGTAAAATTATCATCATGTTGTATTTTTCCAACATAAATCAAGTTTGGTTTAGCAGAGCCTTGTTTTTTCTCATATATCAACTTGCATTCACTTAATTGTCTAAATGCTTTTGTCGCAGTTTTATCTGATAAATTTAGAAGTTCCTGCACTTCTTTTCGAGTAAAAATAAGATAAACATTGCCATTT
This sequence comes from uncultured Clostridium sp., assembly GCA_948435735.1. Classification (GTDB taxonomy): domain Bacteria; phylum Bacillota; class Clostridia; order TANB77; family CAG-508; genus Scatovivens. The sequence continues at coordinate 15,758 of CAOJGX010000038.1, read as the reverse complement.
TCATCACACCAATGATTTTTTGAAGATAGACTTAATCTGTTCAGCAAAAATCCATATAAAATTTTACTATCTGAATTAAGTTTATTTTTATATTTCGAATTGAAAAACAACTCCATTGGTATTTGATAATATAAATGTTCAAAACATTCGTTAGATTTGTAGGGGATAAAGTCCATAAAATCAGTTCTCCTTTCAGTTTTATTTGAAGAACTTTAAAATGATTGAAATTTCAGGAAAAACGTTTTACAGAAAATTACAGAAATTTTTGTAAAATTTTACAGAAACATTTTCTTGAAAGAAATAGACATATTTTTAGGAATTTTTCAGAATGCAAAAAAATTATGCTATTTCCAATTTTTATTGAAAAATAGCATAATTTGTAGGTCTTGAATTTTTATAAATTCTTTTAAATTTCCCTAAAAAAGGGCAAAAAATGGTCGAGGTGACAGGGATCGAACCTGCGACCTCATGGTCCCAAACCACGCGCGCTACCAACTGCGCTACACCTCGATTATAGAACTCTCCTAAACACAGAAGAGTTTGGTGAACCGGAGACGACTCGAACGTCCGACCCACGGCTTAGAAGGCCGTTGCTCTATCCAGCTGAGCTACCGGTCCGTATCAAAAAATATATTAACACATTACAGACAATATGTCAATATTTTTTTTTAAAAAGTAACAAGTTTTTTAAAATCGACATAGATTTTTAATTAAATATCTATTTTTTTCATTAAAAATACCCAAAATAAAAATAGGAATGATTTGCAATTAATGGCAAAATGACAATAAAAACAATATAAAAATTAAATAAACTAATAAAAATGTAACCAAAATGTAATATAATTTTTTTCCACAAAGCGAAAGCTTACAGAATAAATCGTTTTGAGATTTTGCAAAATTTTCGACATTTTAAAATTACAAAACGGGATTTTTGGAAAGGATTGCAAATACCTGCTTTAAATGTTTGGAGAACATAAAATGTAAGCATTTGACATTACTTTTTTTAGTGGTAAAATGAATGCATAACAAACAAGAAGATAATGTAAGGGGGATACGTTTGATGAAAGTGATTAAAAGAGATGGAAGAAAAGTAGAATACGACAGTGACAAAATCGTAATAGCCATTAGTCAAGCCAACAAAGAAGTTGGAGGAAAAGATAAAATTTCAAGAGAGTCAATTGAATTTATTACAAAATATATTGAAAGCTTGAATAAATCAACCATGTCAGTGGAAGACATTCAAGATATCATTGAACGTAAATTAATGGAATTTGGAAAATTTACGTTAGCCAAAAAATATATTTTATACCGAGAAAAACACGATTTAATTCGTAAAGCAAACTCAACCGATGATAGCATTTTATCACTTGTTAGAAATGCTAACAAAGAAACTATGGAAGAAAATAGCAATAAGAATGCAACTTTGGTATCAACCCAAAGAGATTTGATTGCTGGCGAATGCTCGAAAGATTTAGCAGACAGAGTCATGCTTCCAGAAAGAATTGTTAAAGCACATAATGATGGTGTTTTGCATTTCCACGACAAAGATTATTTTGTGCAACCAATGCACAACTGTATGTTAGTTAATATAAAAGATATGTTAGACAACGGAACCGTTATGAACGGAAAAATGATTGAAAGCCCAAAAAGTTTCCAAGTAGCTTGTACCATTATGACACAAATTATTGCTGCAGTAGCAAGTAGTCAATATGGAGGTCAATCGGTAGATATTCGTCATTTAGGAAAATACTTAAGAAAAACCTATGACAAAGCTTACAAAAAAAGCTTTTTAAGATACGTTGAAAAAGGCTTAACCAAAGAACAGGCAGACGAAAGAGCAAAAGAAGATGCCATGATAAGAAGAGAAGAAGAACTAGCCTCTGGTGTACAAACCATACAATATCAAATCAATACCTTAATGACAACCAATGGCCAAAGTCCTTTCGTAACGATTTTTATGTTCTTAGACGAAAACGATGAATACATTAATGAAAATGCAATGATTATTGAGGAAATTTTAAAACAAAGATTACAAGGAATTAAAAATGAAAAAGGGGTTTATGTAACACCAGCATTTCCTAAACTAATTTATGTTTTAGACGAAAACAACTGTTTACAAGGCGGAAAATATGACTACTTGACAAGATTAGCCGTAGAATGTTCTTCTAAAAGATTATATCCAGACTATATTTCTGCGAAAATCATGCGAGAAAACTATGAAGGAAATGTCTTTAGCCCAATGGGATGTAGATCTTTCTTGTCACCTTGGAAAAATGAAAAAGGAGAATATGTTTTTGAATCTCGTTTCAATCAAGGGGTTGTCAGCATTAACTTACCACAAATTGGAATTATCGCCAATGGTGATGAAAATAAATTCTGGAAGTTATTAGACGAAAGATTAGAGTTATGTTTTGATGCGCTAATGTGTAGACACAATGCCCTTTTAGGTACGATGTCAGATGCTTCACCAATTCACTGGCAATATGGTGGAATTGCCAGATTACAAAAAGGCGAAACCATAGATAAATTACTAAATAGCTGTTTCTCAACCATATCCTTAGGCTATATTGGTTTATATGAAGTAACCAAATTAATGAAAGGCGTTAGCCACACAGACTCTGTTGGCGAAGAATTTTCAGTTCGCTTAATGGAACACTTAAGACAAACCACCGACAGATGGAAACAAGAAACTGGCTTAGGATTTGCCCTATATGGAACACCAGCAGAAAGCTTATGTTACCGATTTGCACGTATTGACAAAGAACGTTTTGGTGATATTGAAGATGTCACAGACAAAGGCTATTACACCAATTCCTATCATGTAGATGTACGTGAAAAAATCAACGCATTTGACAAATTAAAATTTGAAAGCAAATATCAACCAATTTCTTCAGGCGGAGCGATTTCGTATGTCGAAATACCAAACATGAAAAATAACTTAAAAGCTATGGAAGAAGTCGTAAAATTTATTTATGATAACATTCAATATGCAGAATTCAACACCAAATCAGATTATTGTCAATGTTGTGGATTTGATGGCGAAATTACGATTAATGAGCAATATGAATGGGAATGCCCAAATTGCGGTAACAAAGACCACAGCAAAATGAATGTAACCAGAAGAACCTGCGGTTATTTAGGAGAGAATTTCTGGAACGTTGGCAAAACCAAAGAAATAAAAAGTCGAGTATTGCATTTATAATCAGCACTTTTTTGAGTAACTCAATACGTGCTAGCCAAACGTTCGTGAAAATTTTTATGCAATAAAAATTTGCTCGATTAAACAACAACACAAAAACAATAGGAGGAAAAAATGAACTATGCAGACATAAAATATCCCGACATACAAGATGGAGAAGGAATTCGTGTATCCATTTACGTAAGCGGTTGTCATTTCCATTGTAAAGAATGTCACAATCCAGAGGCATGGGATTTTAATTATGGAAAAAAATTCACCAATGAAACCATAGAATATATCATGGATTTATTAAAAAAACCATATGTGAATGGCTTATCCTTACTTGGTGGAGAACCATTAGAACCTAGCAATCAAGAAGGTCTTTTGCCTTTAGTAAAAAGAGTCAAAGAAGAATTACCAGAAAAAAATATCTGGTGTTGGACAGGCTACCGTTTTGATACCGATATTTTAGGAAAAATGTATCTTCAAAGTGAAGTCACAAAAGCGTTTTTGAGTTATATCGATATTCTTGTAGATGGCCAATTTGAACTCGATAACAAAATCGCAGATTTAGCCTTTAGAGGTTCAACGAATCAACGAAAAATTGATGTACAAAAAAGCTTAGAGAAAGGTGAAATGGTAAGACTAAAATTTGGAGACGAAAGTAGATACGAAGAAAAAAGTCCAAAAATTATGTATTTTGAAGAATTTAAAAAACCAAACAAAGACTTGACAAACACCGTTCAAAATAATACAATACCAATGAATCATAATACAATTCATATTTTCGAGACCGACCATAAACCACAGGAAAAAATTACCATACAGCGAGAACAAGAAACGATAGCAGCAAAAAATATAGATTAAAATAAAAAATAAGAGGGGGAATTTATGGACGATATCAAAGTTTTTGCATGTAGCAAATCGGCAGAAAAGTTCACAAATGAAATTTGTAACTGTTTAAAAATTGAACCAGGAAAAATGCATCGTCAGAAATTTAAAAACGACAATAATTTTGTTCAGATACTTGAAACAGTTAGAGAAAAAGATGTATATTTAGTACAAACTACAGAGCCACCAGTCAATGAAAGAATCATGGAATTATTGATTGCGGTGGATGCTGCCAAAAGAGCAACAGCGAGAAGAATTGTAGTGGTTTTGCCATATTATATGTATTCAAGGTCAGATAAAAAGGACCAACCACGTATTCCAGTAACAGCCAAATTATTTGCACAATTAATCGAAGCCGCAGGAGTTGACAGAGTAATTACTTGCGATTTGCATAATCCAGCAATTCAAGCATATTTTAATATCAATTGTGATGTGTTAACAGGAAGATTTATTTTACAAAAATATTTTGATTTAAAGCAAATTGAAAATATGGTAGTTGTTGCAACAGATGCGGGAAGTTCTAAAAAAGCGTATAAATATGCAGAACATTTTAATTGTCCAATTTGCTTAGTGGACAAGAGAAGAGATGCAAATGATGACAAAGCCATTGCCACAAGCGTAATTGGTGATATACAAGGAAAAAATGCCCTTGTTTTTGATGATGAAGTTGACACAGCAGGTTCGATTATTGAAACAGCAGAAGTTGTCAAAAAATTTGGTGCAAAAGATATATACGTTGGTTGCACGCATGGTGTGCTTTCTGGGCCAGCGATAGAGCGTATTCAAAACTCAGAAATCAAAGAATTAGTTATGACGAATACAGTTCCATTGCCATCGGAAAAACAAATTGACAAAATCGTTGTTGTATCGATTTCAGAATTGTTTGCGGAGGCAATCAAGAGAATTAATGAAGCAACTTCAATTGGAGAATTATTTGAAACGAATTAAGTATTGACAAGTTGGTAAATATGGGGTATAATAAAAGCAGTTAAGCGAGGTATCAAAAGGATTAATACATAAAAATCCCACAAAGTGATGTTTTTAGCTTCGGAAGGAGGGGGAAAAGGAATGTCAGAGGTTAAAGTAAATGGTGACTTAGAAGAAGCACTAAAAAAATTTAAAAGACAATGTGCCAGAAATGGTGTACTTCAAGAAGTTAGAAAAAGAGAGCATTATGAAAAACCAAGCGTAAAAAGAAAGAAAAAGTCAGAGGCTGCAAGAAAAAGAAAATTTTAAGATAAAAAGATAGCGTGAAGCTATCTTTTTTTGTAACCTATTGACATTTTATGTAAATTATGGTAAAATATAAATATAACCTGCAATAAGCAGAAAAAAATTTATTTCAAAATCGAAAGGAGAAAGAGACATGACAGGAAGAGAAAGAAGACGGAAGGTATTGAAGAAAGCCATTTTAGTAGGAGGTATGCTGTCAATTTTTGCGATATTAGCTGTTGTAGGCTGTTATATGCGGCTTCAGAAAATTGAAACAGAAATTCAGCAACTTAGTGTGACCCATAATGCTGATATTCAAGATTTTTACGAAGAAGAAGAGAGTCTTCGTGAGAAAATCCTGGAATTAGAGGTGAGTAATAAACTTGCCAAAATGGATTTTGAAGAGGAAGGGGCACCAATAAGTACCGATGTTAGAGTAGAGAATGTCGGTGATAACTCGTCAATGACAACTACAGTGGAAAAACAAGGGATAAAGGAAGCTTTATCCGACCCATACCTGTTTATAAAAACACAGGATGAGGTAGAAATTTCAGTTCAGACAATGGGGAAAGTTATGATAAAAGTCTATTTTTTAAAAGATTTAGATTATAACTATGATACCATAAAAGAGTCTTTGAAGCATCCCATTATTAAGAATACTTTAAAAGATGGGCATTTCAAAGAAAAGCTTAGTGCAACAGGGATTTACCTAGTTGAATTAAGTGGGCAGAATGCAGAAGAGCTGTATTTTGCGGTTAATTTGAAATAAAATATATTTAGGCGCCACGTACAATAGCGTGGCGCCGCTTTCTATTTAGCTACAAAAATCTCCACAAAAACCTTTCCCCAATCGGTACTATTAACTACAGCAATTCCTGTATAATTAAAATCTTGACTCAAAATATTTTTTTTGTGAGACTCCGAATTCATCAAACTTTCGATGGCTCCGTCAGCATTTAAGTTGCGTGCGATATTTTCACTTGCTTTGCTATAAGAAATATTATGCTTGTGAAGCATTTCAAAAATGGTGCCGTAGGTCGGAGAATTGTGGGAAAAATACTTATTTTGTATAATATCTTGTGCTTTTAAGCGTGCAATATTCAGTAAATTTTCATCAATTTGGAGTTCTGGCAAGTTATTTTCGATGCGTTTGTTATTGATTAAATTGAAAAATATTTGCTCATCTTGTGAAAGTTGAGTATTGGAAATATTTCCTGCAGTTTCAACATTAGCAGAAGTTTGAATCGTTTCTGTTGTTTCAGAAAAGCCTTCGATATAGTCTGCAAAGACAGCACCCACAAGGTTATTTTCTGTTTTTATAATATACCAATTATCCACTTTTCCATAGATATGTACGGTATCATCTTTAGAAAGCAAACCAATGTAATCGTTTTCAGTACTAAGACCAGAACGTATTTTTAAAGATTCGGCAGTAACTTTTCCGTAGGCTGAAAGGATATTGTGCTGCTGGTGCTTGGGTTTGTTCATTTCCAAATGAAGTTGAGAAGATTCCAGCACAAATAAAACCTAAAATAATAACAAAAATAATCCAATATTTTTTCATAGAAAACCTCCTTTGATAAGGGAATTTTACCCAAGAGAAAGATGAAATATACAAGTTATTATACTTTTTGAAATATTATCTTGTAATTTCTAAAAATTCGTTATATAATAAAACATACTAAAAAAGAAATAGGGAGGAAAAACAATGGCAGATATTACGACAAGTGAAATTGTTCATATTGCAAACCTTGCAATGCTTAATTTAAGTGAAAATGAGATTAAAAATTATACAAAAGATATGCAAGAAATTTTAAACTATGCCGAAATAATTAACAAAATTGATACATCCAATGTTGACGAAACCATTGGCGTAGCAGAACAAAAAAATAGATTTAGGAAAGATGAAATCATACCATTCAAAACCAGAGAAAATTTGTTGCAAAATGCACCAAGTCAGGATGAGGGGATGTTCCAAATCCCGAAGGTTATCTCGTAGGATTGGATACTACATTGAATCCGATAAAATCCAACCTATTTTGGCAAATCCAATCTATGCAAAATTTAATAAATGAAATATGAAAAGAGGAAAAATATGAAAATCGGAATTGATATCGATGATACCATAGCAGATACTTGCGAAGTTGCTTTTGCTTATGCACAAAGATACACGATACAAGAATTAGGAAGAAGTGGCAAAATTCAAGAAGTCACAGCAAAACATCATACTTATATAGATGCAATGCACAATTGGTCAGACGAAGAGGATACGAACTTTTGGAATCGATATTATGGCAAAATTATTACACAAATCAAACCATTTACCCTAGCAGTAGAAACCATAAAACAATTAAGGCAAGACGGCAATCAAATTATTTTAATTACAGCAAGATGGCCAGAAGAAAATTGTGACGTAAAACAAATTACATTAGATTGGCTTGCTCAAAATCAAATAGAATATGATGAAATTGTATTGAATGCAAAGGATAAAGCACAAGTGGCTTTAGACAAAAATATCGATTTATTTATAGATGATAGCTTCAAAAATTGTATGGAAGTTGCCCAGACTGGTATAAAGACCTATATTATGCAAATGAGAACCAATAAAGGCTTAGATGCTGAAAATATTACACGTGTGTATTCATGGCCAGATATTTATGATCGAATCAAAAAGGAGGAAGAAGTTTAAATGGAACTGTATGAATTAACGGTACACGAATTAATAGAAAAGTTAGAAAAAGGTGAAATTACAGCAGAGCAAATCACCCAAAATTATTTTGACAGAATTAAAGAAAAAGATAGCCAAGTCAAAGCTTATATTTCTACCCTGGAAGAACAAGCTATGGCAAAAGCCACACAAATTGACTGTGACCGCAAAGCAGGCAAGCCATTAAGCAAGTTTGCTGGAATTCCAATCGGAATTAAGGATAATATCTGTATTACAGACACACGCACAACTTGTAGTTCGAAAATGTTAGAAAACTTTGTTGCACCATATGATGCAACTGTTATTGAAAAATTAAATAGTGAAGATATGATTTATCTTGGTAAATTAAACATGGATGAATTTGCGATGGGAAGTTCGACAGAAACCTCAGCGTTTTTTGCTACGCATAATCCATGGGATTTATCAAGAGTGCCGGGAGGTTCTTCAGGAGGAAGCGCAGCAGCAGTGGCAAGTGATATGGCACCATGGGCTTTAGGAAGCGATACAGGAGGTTCGATTCGTCAGCCTGCTGGTTTGTGTGGTGTAGTAGGCTTGAAACCAACGTACGGTTTGGTTTCAAGATTTGGTTTGATTGCGTATGCGTCATCGTTAGACCAAATTGGCCCAATTACAAAAGATGTGAGAGATAGTGCGTTATTATTAAACTTAATTGCAGGTCATGATGCCAAAGATACAACTTCAATGGATATACCGAAAAAAGATTATACGGCAAGTTTGGTAAATGACGTAAAAGGTATGAGAATAGGTGTGCCAAAGGAATATTTAGGAGAAGGAACAAGTGCAGAAGTGAAAGAAGCGATGTTTCAAGTGATTAAGAAATATCAAGAACTTGGTGCAAGCGTAGAAGAGTGTTCGTTGGATATTGGTCAATATGCGTCTGCTGTGTATTATATTTTAGCGTGTGCGGAAGCGAGTTCAAATTTAGGTAGATTTGACGGAATTCGCTATGGGTATCGAACGGAAAATTTTGAGAATTTGAACGATATTTACAAAAATTCCAGAAGTGAAGGATTTGGCGCGGAAGTAAAAAGAAGAATTATTTTAGGAACGTATGTGTTAAGTTCTGGCTATTATGATGCGTATTATAAAAAAGCACAAAAAGTAAGAACGATGATAAAACAGGCATACAGCGAATTATTTGAAAAATATGATTTATTATTAACACCAGTTTCTCCAACCACAGCTTTCAAAATCAGCGAAAAAATGAACGACCCACTACAAATGTATTTAGCTGATATATGTACCGTTCCAGTCAATATTGGAGGTCTGCCAGGAATGAGTGTTCCGTGTGCTGTTGATTCTGAAGGATTGCCAATTGGTTTTCAATTAATTGCAAAACCATTTGCAGAAGAAACGATTTTCCGAGCAGCGTATACGTATGAGCAAAATACGAATTTTAGAGGAGAAAATCGACCAACATTTAAAGGAGGTGAGCAATAATGTCAAATCAAGATTATGAAACCGTCATAGGTCTAGAAGTCCATTGCGAATTATCCACCAAAACAAAAATATTCTGCAGTTGTCCAACTGAATTTGGAGGCGAGCCAAATACACATTGCTGTCCAATTTGTATGGCAATGCCGGGAACCTTGCCTGTTTTAAATGAAAAAGTAGTGGAATATGCTGTAAAAGCTGGTTTAGCAACCAATTGCCAAATTTCGCAAAATAGCAAAAACGATCGAAAAAATTATTTCTATCCAGATTTGCCAAAAGCATACCAAATTTCGCAATTCGATGTGCCACTTTGCTGTGATGGATATGTGAATATTCAGACAGAAGAAGGGGAGAAAAAAATCCGTTTGGAGCGTATTCATATTGAGGAAGATGCCGGAAAATTAAATCACGATGATTATGGCAGAGGAACATTTGTGGATTTAAATCGAGCAGGTGTGCCTTTGATTGAATGTGTTTCAAAGCCAGATTTACGTAGCAAAGAAGAGGTAGATGCTTATCTTAGAAAGTTAAAGTCTATTTTTGAATATATTGGAATTTCAGATTGTAAAATGCAAGAAGGTTCGCTTCGTGCCGATGTGAATGTTTCGGTTAGAAAAAAAGGTGCTGCGGAGTTTGGAACAAGAACGGAAATGAAAAATATGAATTCGTTTAGAAGTATTTCTAGAGCGATTGAATATGAGGCAAATAGACAAATTGAAGTGCTGGAAAATGGTGGGGAGATTGCCCAAGAAACCTTGCGTTGGGATGATATTTCTGGCAAGACATTTTCTATGAGAGATAAAGAAGAGGCACAGGATTATCGTTATTTCCCAGACCCAGATTTGGTGGCGATTAAATTGTCTGATGAATATATTGAAACAATTAAAAAGGGATTGCCAGAATTGCCAGAAAGTTTGAAAAAGAGATATTTAGAGGAATATCAATTAATTCCAAAAGCGGCTAATTTTGTGACAAGTTCTAAATATTATTCGGATATGTTTGAAGAGGCGATTGCAGTTTGTCAAAATCCCAAAATTGCAAGTAATTTGTTGATGACAGAAGTTGCTAGAATTTTAAATGAAAGGGAAGAAGAACCGGAGCAAATTCCATTTACGGGAAAAGAGTTAGGCGAGTTGGTTGTGTTAATTGACAAAGGAACCATTAGTTCGAGTATTGCGAAAAAGGTGCTAGAAGAATTATTTGTAGAGCCAAAGTCGCCAAACAAAATTATTGAAGAAAAAGGTTGGGTTCAGATTTCGGATGAAGGTGCGATTCAAGAAGTTGTGACAAAAGTATTAGAAGCTAATCCGCAATCGATTGTTGATTTTAAAGCAGGAAAAGATAGAGCATTAGGCTTTTTAGTTGGGCAAGCTATGAAGGAGACAAAGGGGAAAGCTAATCCACAGATGTTGAATAAATTGTTTATGGAAGAATTGAAAAAATAGAAGAAAGACCAGATTTTTAAGAATTCTGGTCTTTTTTCCATTTGCCAATCACTAAAGTAAATGCCACAGGAAATAATCCAATCATTAAGCCTGTTCTGAAAATAATAAGACTTGCTTCATAAAGTGAAATAGATATGTAATAGGTATTGTAAAATGAAAAGAGAAGTAGGGCCATTAAACATGTGATAATGGATAAAATAAAACACTTTTTAATCATTTTGACTGCTTTTGGTTCAAAATAAGTAGAATATTTTTGAATAAACTTTTGCATAAAAAGCCTCCTTAAAATAACGTTTCTATTAAATTAATCATAGCATTTTTGGAGGGAGAATACAAATGAAATTATTGGAAATGAATGTTGGAATAAGTCATGTAAAAATAGTAAAAGGATGAGCTATTGAAAACGTAGCTCATTTTTTATATAAAAAATAACCGTCCCATGACGATTATTTTACTGTATTTAATTTTTTAGCTAAAGCAGATTTTTTTCTTGAAGCAGTATTATCTTTGATAACACCTTTTGAGCAAGCTTGGTCTACTTTTTTAACAGCGATTTTGAATGTTTCTTCTGCTTTTGATTTATCGCCAGCTTCCACTGCTTCGATAAATGTTCTAACAGCTGTTTTATAAGCTGATCTTATCATTTTGTTTCGATTTGTTTTTGTTTCAATTACACGTGTTCTTTTAATAGCAGATTTTATATTTGGCATTTTGGCACCTCCTTTTATGTGAAATACTATTTTACTCAAAATATTTTAACATGAATATTCATAAAATGCAAGCTTTTTTATCAAAAAAGTCAAAAAGTTTGAAAAATATGGAAAACAGTAATATTACATTTATATTACATTTTATAAAATCTATTGACAAAAAAATCATTATAGTATAAATATAATTTAACAAAAGATAAGGAGAGACGAAAAAATGGGAAAATTTTATGAAGCAAATGAAAAAGTAAGCAAAAAAGATTGGTTAACAAGTTTATTATTATGTTGGTTTTTAGGATTTTTTGGAGTACATCGTCTGTATGCAGGAAAATTAGGAAGTGGTGGATTAATGCTATATGGAACCATTGTTGCTGCTTGTGTTTTAGCGGTAAATACTTATTTAGGAGCAATTGCATTTGTTGTAGTTGGTGCATTTGTTTTGAATGATTTTTTAAATATTTTGTTAAAATGTTTTAAAGATTGTTATGGAAAAGAAATTTCAGAGGATACGATTGTTAAATAAAAAATTCTAAATTGTAATGAATAAAAATGATTTTTGTCAAAGGCAAAAGTCATTTTTTGTTGAAATTTCTTGAATGACAAAAGAGATTATAGTATAATGAATAAAAAAGGAAAGGGCAGGAAGTATGATTGTAAAAAATCCAAAATTTGAACTATCAGCAGTTGGGCCAAAACAGTATCCCAAAGGGGATTTGCCAGAGATTGTTTTGGTGGGGAAATCAAATGTTGGCAAATCTTCTTTTATTAATACGATGCTAAATCGAAAAAATTTAGCTAGAACAAGCAATACACCGGGAAAAACAAGACAAATTAATTTTTATAACATAGATGATATTTTTTATTTTGTGGATTTGCCAGGTTATGGTTTTAGTAAAATGTCGAAGCAAGAAAAAATCACTTCGGGAAGGTATATTGAGGAATATTTAGAAAAAAGAGAAAATATTGCTTTGATGATTCAGTTGCTAGATATCAGGCATAATCCTACCGAAGATGACAGGCTCATGTATGATTATATTTTGCGAACCAATTTGCCTTTTATGGTGATTACGAATAAAGCAGACAAAATTGCAATCACAAAAGTTGATGCGGAAGTGCAGAGAATCAAAGAAATATTAGGAATTTCGTATAGTACCATTTTGCCATTTTCTGCCGAAAGAAAAATTTATACAGAAACGATTTGGGAAGAAATTGAGAAATTGCTTGTATAATAAACTTTATTTGGCATAAAATAGTAGCGGTGATTTAGATTGGAAAAAGATTTTATAAAAGAGATGAAAGTCCTTGATAGAAGCAAAGTTAATACGTATGAAGAATTGATGAATAATATTGACAAGGTCAAGAAAAGCTTAGAAAGTGATTATAATAATTTGCAATATATTGAAGATGAAGATTTGGTAGATTATTATACGTATCGCATTAAGTCAGAAGAGGCAAAGTATGATTATTTGTTAAAAGTGGCAAAAAAAGTTGAGAATGGAATGTATTTATAAAAGAGGGAAAGATGGAAAAAGAGTTTGAATTTGGATTAGTTTTAGGCAGGTTTCAGGGAATGCATCTAGGGCATAAAGAAATTATTGATATTACCAGAAAATTATGCAAAAAAACGTTGGTTTTGATTGGTTCTGCACAAGAAAGTGGAACCTTGCGAAACCCGTTTCAATTAGAAACTAGAAAGAAAATGGTAGAGAAAATTTATCAAGAAAAAGATGTTATGATTGGTGCTTTAGATGACTTGACAAACGAAAACGATATCAGTTTTGAATGGGGAAGGTACATATTAGAAAACGTAGAGAAAATGTATGGTCAAAAGCCAGATTTGATGGTATATGGGAAAGATGAATCACGAAAAGGATGGTTTTCAGAAGAAGATAGTCAGTTTTTTTCAGAAATTTTAGTGGCACGAAAAAAACGAAATATCTCGGCGACTGAGTTACGAGAATATTTGGTTCAAGATTGCAAGGAAGAATGGAAAAGATATGTGCCAGAGGAAATTTGGGATAGGTATGATGACTTAAGAGAAGAATTGTTAAAATTGGATTGTTATCAAAAGTAGAAGTAAGATACGAAGGAGAAGAAATGAGACAAGATATTGCAATGAAATATAATCGAAGAATTTATCCAGTCTATAAGGCCATTGGCTGGGACCCTCTGTTTTATTCTGCCATTATATTTTTGTTTTTGACAGAAGTCAAGGGAATTCAAGCAGCCAAAGTGCTGTACGCAGAATCGGCATATGCTTTTTTTGGTTTAATACTTCAAATACCTGCCATGGTTTTAATAGAAAAATTAGGTAGTAGGAAATCTCTTGTATTGGGTAATTTATTAGTAACGATACAAATTATGATGATGATGTTTGCTAATCATTTTAGTATTTTATTAGTGGCTTATATGATATTGGCATTGGGGACGTCTATGAAAGATGTTTCAGAAAAAACGATGTTATATGATGCCACAAAAATATGCAAAGGTAAAAATTCATTGGGAAATATTGATGCCAAAGCCTCGTCTGCTAGTTACATATTACAAACGATTACCTCCATTATGGCTGGCTATTTGTTTATTATAAATCCATATATTCCCTCTATATTATCTAGTTTGATGTCCTTATTAACAGTTATCATTGCGTATCGATTTGAGGAAATAGAAGAACAGAAAAAGTCAACAACCATTACTGAAATAGTACAAGATATGAAAGAAGGCTTTCAGTTTATTATTCATTCGAAAAGGTTAAAAGCGCTGTTGCTTTTTACGTCTATATTTGTTGGTGTTCTAATGATGATTAGTACTTATGAAAAAAGCTTATTAAGAGATTTGAATGTAAAAACACAATATTTTGGTATTATTTTTGCCATATTATCGCTCGTACAGTGTTTTTCGGTTCAGTATCAAGAAAAAATACATGACACCTTTAAAAATAGAACTTTAGCGTTTTTATCAATTCCAATATTTATATCGTTTATAATAATTGGAATGGTTACTTTTTTTAATTTTAATAATAATTTTACCTTGCTAGTTGTGCTTGCTATGTTTTTTGTGCAGCATTTTTTGAGGTCACCATATTGGGTATTAGAAAGTAAATATATAACCAATTTTACAAATTCTGCTATCAGAGTGAAGATTTTATCCGTAGACAAAATCATCAAAAAGATTTTAAAAATAGTGATTACATTTTTAGCTGGTTTATTATTAGAATATTTTACAACAGGTGAAGCGTATTTTATGCTAGGAATAGTGGGTCTTGTCATGATTCTTTTGATACTAAACTATATGAAGAAAAGAGTAGGATTAAAGCCAGAGGAATACGACAAAACAGATATTGAATATGAAAAAATGGAAAGAAATTAGTTTCTTTCCATTTTTTTTTAGTTAAACACGTACAATTTCACTCTCAAAAAATCTTTCCTGAAATTCTGTTAAAGCACGAATGGCATCATCCGAAAAATCTCGATTTTGGGGAACGACAATTAATTTGTCATCTTCCTCTGTAAAACGATGAATAACAGCAATACACTTGCCTTCAAAGCTTTCTACCGGTTCAAATACGCCTAAAACATAGGCATCTAATGCTTCACCATCACCGCTGATGGTGCTAGGAACAAACCCGTAATTGACTGGATAAATCAGGGATTTCCAGTTAGGATGTGTGCTTCCGAGTGGGCGGTCGATTTGTATGGTTATGATTTTTCCTAAAAAATCTTTGCTATTGGACATTTTTATACCTCTGCTTGATTTTAGCATAGAGTTTTGTTTTTGTAAAGTGCAAAGATTCTCAAAATTTTTTGGGAACCTAAAAACTAGTTAATTTTCTTATATAGCCTTAAAAACGCACTAGAAGCATTTTTAGAGACTTTACCCCCTCTCTGGTATGTTATGTATACCAACCCGATAAAAACGCCTTATTTTGCCTTCTAGCCCTTTATCCAAAAAGTCATTTTTCTGATACCTGCCTTTTTTATACCTCTAAAAAATCCAGAAAAATACTTTTTTGCGATTTTCTTGGATTTTTAGTCATTTTAGTCTAAATTTTCAAAAAAATCGCTTAAATTGGATTTTTAAGATTGGGAGAAGAGAGACTTTAAGGTTACTTAATAAATAAAAATCCCCCAGTATAACTGGGGGATTTACATATCGGCCTATAAGGC